>JAUVJI010000018.1 GCA_030596605.1 Bacteroidales bacterium | reverse complement strand
TCTGGAAATTTTCGGGGGATGCCACGGATATGGAATATTAGAAAGACATCATAGCGGGGATACAGTTGCAGGATGGCCTGTTGATATATATAATATAGAATGTTCACCAATAATTTTCGACCTGGATAATGATGGGGAAAGAGAAATAATTTTTGGTGATAATGCAGGCACTTTCTATGCATATAACGGAAACGGCTCACCCGTTGAAGATTGGCCCATTCCTGCCGGAGGCAATGCAATGGTAAACAGTGCTGCTGTGGGTGATGTGGATGGAGATGGTGATATTGAAATCGCTCTTGTAGTTAGCAATGGAACAGTTAATTTATGGACAATCGAAGATGTACCGTATCATAGCTATTTGACTGATTGGGGCACATTTTACCATGATATATGGAATACCGGATGGATGCATCCTTCAAAACCTCAAAACCTGACGGCTGAATTTTTATCCAATTCAATTTATCTATTCTGGGATGCAAATACAGAACCTGATTTAGCAGGATATAATATTTATAAAAGCGATAGTTCAGGCGGCCCATATACAAAAATTAATAGTGAATTAATTGTGGATACAACTTATATAGATGTAACCGGAACAACGAATGATTTCTACTGTGTTACCGCAGAAATCCAAGCTTGTACAGAATCACGGCTCAGTGATGAAGCAACTATTCAAACGGATATAAGCAATAACAGGCATGAACAATTCTTATCCTTATCTGTTTCTCCAAATCCATTCAAATCATACACAACCATCTCTTTTACTTTAACCGATGTAACAGAAAATGCTCAAATATTAATTTTCAATACTAAAGGTCAAAAAATCAACACTCTAATAAATAGGAAATTCATAAAAGGCGGGTATTCGGTTGTTTGGGACGGAACGGATGCATCAGGTGAAAGTGTCGGTTCAGGAATTTATTTTTGCAAACTGATTATTGATAATAAATCGATATCAACAAAAAAAATAATGTTATTGAAATGAAAAAAATAATAAACCTATAAAAATAAAGAGGGAAATATTAAATTTAATCTAATCCTAAGTCCTTTATTATACCTTCAATTCTCATGTCAAGTTGATGATTCATTTCATCAAATTTTAACGCATCATTAAAATCTTCTTTAACACTAAAATAATATTTGATCTTAGGTTCTGTTCCTGAAGGTCGAACGGAAATTTTACTTCCGTCTGCCAGAAAAAATTGTAAAACATTAGAATTGGGAAGGTTGATTTTATTTTCTGTTTTATTTTCAAGGTCAAATTCTGTGCTGATAAGATAATCTTTGATCATTGTAACTTTTGAATCATTGATAGAAGCAGGTGGAGCAGCCCTGTAGTTTTCCATCATTTGTTTGATTTCTTCAGCGCCTTCTTTACCCTTTCTTACAACAGATAACAGTTGTTCTTTATAAAATCCGAATTCTAGATAAATAGCAGGCAAAAGTTCGTATAGTGTTTTATTTTGTTCCGATGCCCATGCAGCAGTTTCGGCGATCATACAACAGGAAATAACCGCATCCTTATCCCGTACAAAATCACCGACAAGATATCCATAACTTTCTTCACCTCCACCAATGAATTGTTTCTTGCCTTCTAATAGTCTTAAAACTTCAGCAATGTATTTAAATCCTGTTAATGTATCGTAATACTCCACACCGGCATTAATAGCCATATCCTTCAATATCTCAGAAGTAACAATTGTTTTTACAATGTATTCGTTTCCTGTAATTTTACCGTTTTCTTTCCATTTTTTTAAGAGATAATATATTAAAATGGTTGCGGTTTGGTTACCATTAAGCAATACAAATTCGTTTTTATCATTGCGAACAGCAATTCCAACCCTGTCAGCATCCGGATCTGTTGCCATCACAAGATTAGCATCTACTTCCTTTGCTTTTAGGATAGCCATATTTAAAGCGGCCGATTCTTCGGGATTGGGTGATTTTACTGTTGGGAAATTACCATCCGGAATATCCTGTTCAGGTACATTATAAATATTTCTGAAGCCAAAGGCTTTTAAACTTTCCGGTACAAGTTTAACTCCTGTGCCATGAATGGGTGTGTAGACTATTTTCAGATCTTTTTGTTTTTCAATGATTTCAGGAGATAAGGACAGCGATTTAATCCGGGCAATATATTCTTTGTCAATGTTCGACCCAACTATCTCTATTAAATTTTCATTTCTGGCAAACTTAACTTCATCGATGCTTTGGATTTTATTTACTTCATCAATAACATTTTTATCATGAGGGCTGATCAACTGTCCGCCATCTTCCCAGTATGCCTTGTAACCATTATACTCCGATGGATTGTGAGATGCCGTTATAACAACACCGGTCTGACATCCAAAATACCTGATCGCAAAAGATAATTCAGGTGTGGGCCGAAGTGCATCAAACAAATAAACCTTTATCCCATTTGCCGACATAACATCAGCAGTAGTATTTGCAAAAAAAGTGTTGTTGATTCTTGAGTCATAGGCAATAGCCATGCTGATCTGTTCCTTTTCGGGAAACATTTTTTTAAGATAATTGGCTAATCCCTGGGTGGCCATTCCGACAGTATATCTATTCATACGGTTAGTGCCAACTCCCATTACACCCCTTAACCCCCCTGTGCCAAATTCCAGGTTTTTATAAAAGGCATCCGTTAGTTCTTTCGGATCCGTATCTATCAATTCCTGAACTTTTAACCTGGTGTCTTCATCATAATTGTTTTGAAGCCAAACGTTTGCTCTTTCTGTTATATTCTGATCAATTACTGAATTTCCCATTTATAGTGTAATTTATAATGTCAAAGGTTTTAGGCCGGCAAAATTATCTAAAAAATAGAAATTATAAGAAATAAAAAATCAATGTTTATTCAAATCAATTATTTTGATTTTTTTATATTATCTAAGTACTTTTTTAAGCTATCTTCCCAATTGGGTATTGAAAGGTTAAATTGTTCCTTAATTTTTTCTTTACCTAATACACTATATCCTGGACGTTTTGCAGTTGTTGGATATTCTGAGGTACTTATTGGTTTTATTGAACAATCGAGATTTCCGATTTCTACAATCTTTTTTGCAAAATCATACCAACTGGCAATTCCCTCGTTGGAGTAATGAAACAAATGAATTCCCTCTTTAATTGAATTTTGAACCAGAGTATTTAAAATTGTCTCAGCCAAATCTTCGGCATAAGTTGGGGTTCCGATCTGGTCCGAAACAACATTTATGGTTTGTCTTTCTTTTGCTAATCTTAGGATAGTTTTAACGAAGTTATGACCATATTCAGAATAAAGCCATGAAGTTCGGATAATTAGTGCATTGCCTGCGAATTTTATAACCTGTGTTTCTCCATCATATTTGGTCTTTCCATAGATGCTTAAAGGATTTGGCTCATCGGATTCAGTATAAGGTTCTGATTTTTTACCATCAAAAATAAAATCCGTTGATAAATGAATTAAGAAAATACCCTGCTCATTTGAAATTTTTGCAAGATTTTTTACAGATGTTGAATTCAAAAGATAGGCTTTATCAGGTTCGTCTTCCGCTTTATCAACTGCATTGTAAGCTGCACAGTTTAATATTACATCAGGATGAAGGTTTTTTATGGATGTCCTTAGTTCCGAATCATTTGTAATATCTAATTCTTCAATATCAGTAAAAGTAAAATGAAAATCCGGGTATAATTGAGTTAGTTCTTGAATTGATCTTCCCAACTGGCCATTGCTTCCGGTTACTAAAATTTTCATATACCTAAATTAATTATTGATTTGAAGTATTCAATGGTTTTTAATAATCCATCTTCAAGTGTAATTTTCGGTTCCCAGTTCAACTCATTTTTGGCCATTGAAATATCGGGCTGGCGTTGTAAAGGATCGTCATCAGGTAAAGGTTTAAAAACAAGTTTCGATTTTGAATCAGTTAAACGTATCACCGTTTCAGCAAGTTCGTGGATAGTGAATTCAACAGGATTACCCATATTCATTGGGCCTGTCAGTTCATCTTTTGAATCCATAAATCTTATCATTCCTTCCACCATTTCGTCAACATAGCAAAAACTGCGAGTTTGAGAGCCATCGCCGTAGATGCTTATATCCTTATTATTTAGCGCTTGTACTATAAAGTTTGAAATCACTCGTCCATCGTCCTGATCCATCCTGGGGCCATAAGTATTAAAAATTCTAAGCACTTTAATTTTTACATTATTTTGTCGGTGATAGCTAAAAAAAAGTGATTCAGCGCATCTTTTACCTTCATCATAGCATGATCGAAAACCTATAGGATTTACATGTCCCCAATAATCTTCTTTTTGTGGATGGACCTCAGGGTCGCCATATACTTCACTTGTAGACGCTTGCAATATTTTTGCATGGATGCGTTTTGCCAAACCCAGCATATTGATGGAACCCATTACAGAAGTCTTGATAGTTTTTATCGCATTAAATTGATATTGGATTGGGGAGGCGGGACAAGCCAGGTTATATATTTCATCAACTTCAATAAAATAGGGCATGGTGACATCGTGGCGAATTACTTCAAAGTATGGGCGATCTGTTAAATGAAGGATATTCTCCTTTTTTCCGGTAAAAAAATTGTCAAGGCAAATTACCTCGTGACCCAAATTAAGAAGTTTTTCACAAAGATTTGATCCCAGAAATCCGGCGCCACCGGTAACTAATATACGTTTTTTCATTACTGAAAGTTAAAATATCAGATCTATTAATCCTTTGTTGTATCAATACCGATACAAAAATATGTAAAGCCTCTTTCCTTCATTTCTTCAATGTCGTAAATGTTCCGGCCATCAAAAATTAGGGGCTCTTTTAAAAGTTTTTTAATTACTTTAAAGTTAGGAAACCTGAATTCAGGCCATTCTGTAGGGATTACAAGGCAATCGGCGTCAATCAAAGCATCGAAAGGATCATCAGCATAATTTATTTTATCACCGAGTGTTCGTTTTGCTTCATCCATAGCGGCAGGGTCATATGCCCATATATCTACTCCTGCTTCAAGTAATTTATCTATAATTACAAGGGAAGGGGCTTCTCTCATATCATCGGTCATTGGTTTAAATGATAATCCCCAGACTGCAATCTTTTTTCCTTTCAAGTTACCATTATAATATTTGTTTATTTTTCTGAAGAGAATTGACTTTTGCTCATTATTTACCTTCTCAACCGCCTTTAAAACCTGCATGTCGTAATTGAAACCTGATGCTGTTTTTATCAATGCTTTAACGTCTTTCGGGAAACATGAACCACCATAACCTGTACCCGGATATATGAACTTATTTCCAATACGGGAATCACTGCCTATTCCCTTTCTGACCATGTTTATATTTGCACCAACAATTTCACATAAATTGGCCATGTCGTTAATAAAACTGATTTTGGTCGCAAGGATAGCATTTGCCGCATATTTGGTCATTTCGGAAGAAAGAATATCCATAAATATTATAGGATGGCCATTTAGCGTAAATGGCTTATAAAGACGCTGCATGACTTTTTTGGCCTTGTCAGAATTGGTGCCAACAATGATCCGGTCTGGCCTTAGAAAATCATTTACTGCCGCACCTTCTTTTAAAAATTCCGGATTAGATGCTACATCAAAATCTATTTTCACTCCTCGTTTATCCAATTCCTCTTTCACAGCTTTCCTGACCATATCAGAGGTTCCGACAGGAACAGTACTTTTAGTGGCAACTAAAATGTAATCATTAATATTTCTTCCTATTTCACGTGCAACATTCAGCACATGACTCAAGTCGGCGCTTCCGTCTTCATCAGGAGGTGTGCCGACAGCTATAAAAATAACCTCACAGTCTTTTAGGGAAGACGCCAGGTCATTTGTGAAATGCAACCTGCCTTTTTCTTTATTACGACTTACTATGTTTTCAAGTCCCTGCTCATATATTGAAACTATATTATTATTAAGCTGTTCAATTTTCTTCAAATCTTTATCAATGCAAGTTACTTCTATCCCAACTTCTGAGAAGCAAGCTCCCGAAACCAACCCAACGTACCCTGTTCCAACGACACTGATCTTCATACTTAAATCAATTTAAATTATTAAATCTACAACTAAAAGTTAAAAGCATTTATTATAAAATAATATCCCATAATAAAAGATATGACTAATTTCATCATTGTTCCTGCAATAAATCCAAGGAAAGAACCAAAGGCAGCTTTTAAAGCAACATCACTTTTTGATCCTACTGTCAATTCACCCACATATGCTCCTGCAAAAGGTCCAAGTAACAATCCAATTACACCAAAAGGTCCAATAACTATTCCTATAAATGGTAAAACGAAAATGGCCACAATTAATCCGATTGTAGCTCCCCATACACCTGTTTTGGTTCCTCCGAGTTTTTTCGTTCCCCAAATAGGAACAAAATAATCCAGGAGTGTAACACCGGCAGTTATTAAAGCCCAAATGGCTAAAAAACGGGCAGTAAATGGCGGGTCTGTCTGTAACTGTAAAATCAACATTGATCCCCAGCTTAACACCTGGCCGGGAATGACCGGTAATATTGAAAAGATGATTCCAGTCACCAGAAGGATTAATCCCAATACAACCCAGATTAAATCAACACTCATTAATATTCTTCTTTATTTTTTAAATTATTCCATGTGTTGAAAACATGTGCAGCTTCTTTATGCATCAGTTGTTCCGAAGGTAATTCCCTTGCGGTTACAGGTAGTTCTATTTCCTTGTATATTTTTGAGTCATCAAAACCGGCTTTGGCAGCATCATTTCGTGAAGCTGCAAAATATAGTTTTTTGGGCCGTGCCCAATAAATGGCTCCAAGGCACATGGGGCAGGGCTCACAACTTGAATAGATTTCGCAATCTTCAAGTTGAAAACTATTTAGATTACTGCACGCTTCCCTGATGGCGTTAACCTCGGCATGGGCAGTTGGGTCATTTTGGGTTGTGACCGTGTTTACTCCCCTACCGATGATTTTCCCATTTTTCACCACAATGGCTCCAAAAGGCCCTCCATTCTGTAGTTTGAGATTTTCCTTTGCGAGGTTAATCGCCTCCTGCATGAATTTAATCTTCTCGTCCATTTACTGAATTCAGAAATTAGTTTGCAAATTTACCATTTTCCTTTTATCGTCGGATAATTTAGTGTTTTGTTTAATAGTGTCAGAAACTCTTTTCTGGAT
This sequence comes from Bacteroidales bacterium, assembly GCA_030596605.1. Lineage (GTDB taxonomy): Bacteria > Bacteroidota > Bacteroidia > Bacteroidales > JAADJA01 > JAADJA01. The sequence continues at coordinate 35,427 of JAUVJI010000018.1, read as the reverse complement.
ACGTTTATTGCACCCAAACTCTTTAAATGTTGTGTTTCAACCTGAGTGTCGATAAAATGAAAATCCCATTCCTTTACTCTTTCTACCAGAAAACAAAAAGCGATCTTTGAAGCATCACTTTTTTTATAGAACATGGATTCTCCGAAAAAAGCCCTGCCCAATGATACGCCATATAATCCACCGGCAAGTTTTCCGTTGATATAAGTTTCTGCCGAATGCGCATATCCAGACTCATGTAATCGTATGTAAGCGTCTTTCATCTCTTCGGTTATCCATGTGCCATCCTGTCCTTTTCGCATTGTTTTAGAGCAGTTTTCAATAACATCTTCGAAATTAGAATCGAATCTTACTTCATAGTTTTTACTTTTTAGGATTTGCCTTAAGCTTTTGGATATTTTTAATTTTTCTGGAAATAATACCATGCGAGGATCGGGCGACCACCACATGATTGGATCATCTTCTGAATACCAGGGGAAAATTCCATTGGAATAGGCAAGCAGTAATCTTTTTATTGATAAGTCACCACCCACGGCCAGTAAACCAATGTCGTTTGCCAACTCAGGATCGGGGAAAGTTAATTCATCTGTCAGTGCATAAACCGGCATAATTAATCAGGTTCTTCTTTTTTTGGATTCGTGTAATTAATTCGAACGGAATTATTATCATCGGTGGTGCCGGATGAATTATAAAATTCATTATCTTCTTCCTCTTCGTATTCCCATTCGTATTTTTTTTTCTGAGGTCCCAACTTTCGATAATAAAATGCCAATACTGCACCAATCACCAGTCCCCAGAAATGCGATTCAAAAGATATATTCTTTTCGGGATAAAAATCAGGGAAAACACCCCAAATCATACTTCCATAAAGGAATGCGACAAACATTGTGATGGCCATTAACCGTAGGTCTTTCCTTATTATACCACTAAAGAAAAGAAATGAGGCAAGTCCGTAAACGATTCCTGATGCTCCTATGTGGTAAGCCGGTCTTCCTCCAACCCAGACACTTAATCCTGTAATAAGATAAATCAGCAGAAAAGTTTTTATTGAAATTTCCTTATAAAAATAAAACAGGCAGGCACCTAAAACAAATAAAGGAACCGAATTGGCGAAAAGATGCTTCAGGTCAGCATGAATTAATGGGCTGGTAATAATTCCAATTAAACCTGATGCTTTTAGCGGATATACCCCTATAAATCCCAAATCAATTTGTGTTAGTATTTCCCCAAGTTTAATTACCCATAATAAAACAACAAACAGGAAAGGAAAAACCAGGCTTGCATAAATTTTCTTTTTTTCTTCTTTCATTGAAAATTGCTGATCAAATGTCGTTCCATTGCGAATATACAGATATTTTGGCAGTATTTCACACAGACTCCTCAGACACCACAGAAGAAAATTATATTTTTACATTTCGATTGAATTCTTAATTTTGCTTTAAAATGTAATCCAATGAATAAATCAAAGCTATTATTTGTTATTCTTATTTCACCGTTATTTCTTTTATCCCAGATAATCATTGATAAAAACGATATGCCCCAGGAAGGCGATACCATTAGGTTAAGTTCAACTATTGATTTGGGTATGCTTAATTATGAAGAAACCGGAAATAACTTTTTATGGAATTTTTCAGGTCTAATACCCTTTTCCCAATATGTGGATACTTTCGTTAGTGTGCAGCAAACACCCTGGGTTTACCAGGTTGTTTTTTTCCTGTCCTCGAACCTGGCCCAGCCCATGCAGAGTTTTGACCAGATACCGGGTTTCCAGGTGACGGATGCTTTTGAATTTTTCAAGAACTCGAATGATGATTACAGATCGGTGGGATATGGTGTAACGTTAAATCAAATTCCTATCCCGAATAAATTTGAGGATCCCGACATCATTTATAAGTTTCCTCTTGCATATGGAAATATTGACTCTTCCTTATCCACTCATGAGTTTGCTATACCTGGCATCGGTTATCTCGGTGGCTGGAAAAAACGTGTTAACCATGCTGACGGCTGGGGAACATTAATTACTCCTTACGGTACTTTTGAGACGATCCGTGTTAAATCAAGTATTGTTCAATTCGATAGCATTTATATTGACTCTCTTGGATTTGGAATTCCTATTCTGCGTAATTATATTGAATACAAATGGCTGGGAGATGGCTTTGGTTTGCCTTTATGTACAGTAACGGATGATGGAATTTTACCGAATATTAATTATATTGATTCGGTAAGAACTCTTTTTACAGGTAATCCTGAATTGGCTGTTGAAAAACCGGAGGTGCTCATTTATCCAAATCCATTCACTGATAAAACATCAATTAGCTTTGAATTTCCAGACAATTACAAAGAAGCACTATTAATTGTTATTGATTTGCATGGGCAGAAAATAAAACAATTCAAATTATACGGTCAAAATGAACTACAATGGGATGGTACTGATACAAGTGGAAATAGGGTAAAAGAAGGTTTGTATTTCTGTACTTTAATTGTTGACAATAAGATTATTTCAACAAAAAAACTTATATTTACACATTAATACCAAAACAACAGTTATGAAAAGCCAAATACTATTCATTATCTTATGTCTTGGTTCTTGGCTCTTATATCTTGATTCTTATAGCCAAATAACCCGAGGCGCACAGCCCGCCGAACTCTACCTCTCCACCGACTGGTACATGGACAATAATGGAGTAGCTTTACCCAATGGGCACTATGTATATTACGGTTTATAGTAAAGAGATGGTAAAAAGTTGTATGGTGGTTATGATTAGATAATGGTTTGGAAGATAATACAAAGTCTGATATGATTACTTATACGGGCACAAGGCTACTGCGAACCCGGCCAACTATAGGACTTTCTATTTTCATTCCTTATTTATATCCATTATAAATTTTAACCCAACCGATTTTGTAGCAAGAAGTTGCTACAACTGTCTTATTTCTATGCTTTATTATTGGGCCGAAAAAAATAATTCATAGCTGCAATAATGTTGTAGGCGGTTTTTAAAATATATTTTGTTTTAGTAATAAATAAATCAATTAAAATTGGTATATTTGGGAAAATATAATTTCCAGTTATGAAAATGAAAAAATTATTTCTTTTAGTTATTATCATTTTTAGTTTAAGTTCTAACCTCTCCGCCTGGACATCCTCCAATGAAGGGGTATGTTACACCATGGATACGCTTTGCCTGTTAAGTGATTCCATTAGTTATAACCAGGTTGATCAAAAGTATGAAATTGCTTGTAATATTGTTATTTCGGAGAATGACACATTAAGAATTAATCCAGGACAATATCTTTATTTTCTAATGGTAATTCAGCCACCAAGTATTTGGGAATATTATGGTATTAGAATATTTGGAACTTTACTTGCAATTGGCGAATCAAATGATTTAATAAGTCTTGGAGATAAAGAATACAATATTTCAAATGGTAATATCTGGTGTGGTATACAATTTTATAATACATCGACAAATGGTGAAAGCAAACTTAAATATTGTAATTTAATAGGTGCAATAAATATACTTGGAGATGTATGGGATGGGAATGAGGATGTAGGAATATTCTGTGAAAATTCATCACCGATTATTGACCATTGTTACTTTAGTTATGTGATTTCTGCATGGGAAACAGGCGGTGCCTCTGCCATAGCCTGTAAGGGACAAAGCTATCCTATTGTAAGCTATTGTAAGTTTGAGCATTTGTATAACAGCATTGCTATTTGGTGTAAACCATGGTATTCCTTTGATACTATAAATGATCCCTCACCCTTGGTTTTTGGATGTAATATTTTGCCGACAGTTACGGGTTTTTTCTTTTGGCCAATTGATGATGATGTAATAATTTACCAGGGAGGTTTTATTGATAATTGCTATCTTGGAGTAAACTACTATTCCGCCGATACAACATTAGGTTATCCCATCGACACTGTTGGTGATGGGGTTTGCACAACCACTTCTACATTTTGGGAACAAAAGTTTATGGAGGTAGATGGTGTTGTGAATCCAAGGGGAGATACATTGATTACCGGAATAAATGAATCAGAAATAAATATTTTACCTACCACCACTGATTTTCTCACATTGAAAAATTGTTATCCGAATCCTTTTACTAGTTCTACAATCATCGAATTTGAATTATTTGAATCATCACAGATTGTTTCACTTAAGGTGTTCGATTCAAAAGGTAATAATGTTAAAACTTTGATCAATGAAAAGGTATATCACAAGGGCAAGTACAAGTTTAATTGGGCCGGCGATAATGATTTCGGACATAAAGTACCTGATGGTATATATTTTTATAAATTGACAAATGGAAATAATATATTGGTCAAAAAAGCGATTGTCATTAAATAAACTGTATTATTAACAATAAAAACAAAATCAACAATGAAAAGACTTGTATTATCTGTTATGATTATTTTGCTCGTTAGTTCTACTATTAACTTGCTGGCTCAAACTGATTGGATTGATTTCGGGAATGGAGGCGACAATGGCCAAAGACCTGAAATTGACATGTATTCATCTACAGATTTCAGTATTGATTTTTATGGTGTTGACAGGTATCAAAGAACCGAAAACGATACCGCTTATGATGTTTTATTGTTACCTGGAAATTATGGAAAAACAATTGACATCGGATTCCCGCAATTACCGGTATTGACTTTCAATTTGGAAGTTACCGTTGATACTCCTTTAATAACGGTTAATTCAACGGACTATATTATTCTTGAAAATTTTTATCTACACCCTGCTCAAGAAAGTGAAACATTACCTGAAAGTGACACTATACCTCCATTTACAAAGAATGATTCTCTTTATCACTCAAATGAGTTTTATCCAAATACCAATATACAAATAAGTTCACCCTCTATTATCAGAGGACATAGAATTGTTTCAATAATTGTTTATCCTGTGCAACATAATCCGGTAACAAAAGAAATAAAGGTTTTACAAAGCATTGATTTCTCTGTACACGGAGCCGGGTCTATTGAATCCGATAAAGACAATATTGTGTTCGATAACTTTTTACAAAGTAATGTAATAAACTATATGTCAAATTCAACCCCCGATTATAATATAGATTTGTTAATACTTACACCTAATGAATTTGAGGATGATTTATTGCCTTTTAAAGAATGGAAAGAAAAGCTAGGTTATCGTACGAAGGTTTTTACAAGAAATGAAGTTGAAAATTATCCTCCCTTTGGTTATCCATGGATAGCTGATCCGGAGCCCGATGAAATTTATTCAGGCATTGATAAATTTATTAAGGATGCATATGATCTCTGGGGTAATGAAGCCCCTGAATTCGTTTTACTAATTGGAGAAACCGATTTGCTTCCTACACATTACCAATATAACTATTATGGGTATCCTTATAAACCGTCTGATATTTACTATACAACAATGGATCTTGATAATTTGCCCCAGGGTGTAGACTGGATTTTTGATTTTCCAGATATATTCATTGGGAGAATTTCAATTGATACATTCACTGACTTAGAAACAATAATTAATAAAACTATGAATTATGAAAAAAATCCTCAAGCATCAAATGAAAATTTTTACGAAGACATTCTTTTAACAGCCGATTTTGAGATAGAAGATGATTTAAGTTGGCCACCGCATAGCCTTTATATTGAGGAAATGTATTACACCTATACAACTGAAACTATTGCAGAGTTTTTGGACAATTTATATACTTTGAATAAAGTGTACACTACTGGCAGTCCTGACCCAGAGGAATATAGGAATGGAACTCCTGTTGATCCATTAATAACTTTTTATGGAGAGGATGGTGGATTTCTCGAGGAAGATGCTACCCCAGCAATAGTCGATGCTATTAATTCAGGATGTTTTCTTGTAACCCACCGAGATCATGGTTTTTCTGCAAATAACACATTTATAAATCCTACTTCTCTTCACGAGGGATGGCTCCATCCTTACTTTAGTAATGTTAATATTCCTCAATTATTTAATGGGGAATTACTTCCTGTTATGTTTAGCATCAATTGTCAAACGGGCTGGTTTGATGGGGCAACTGATTATGGTTATGTAAATGACCATGATTGTTTTGGTGAATTACTACTCAACTATCAAAATGGAGGAGTTGTTGGATATATCGGATCAATAAGAAATAGTATCAGCGGATATAATGATGAACTTTTAAAGGGGTTTATTGATGCCATCTGGCCTGATTTTGATCCTTTTTATGGATCTGAGGTCTCAACTCCAAGTTATAATTTAGGTTCAATTCTTAATCATGGAAAGTTTTTTATGTACAATAAATACATTTTAACCAATGCTATAAATTATGTCTTTATATTAGATCCAAATAATAACAGAGCCACATTTGAAGTATTCCACGTCCTCGGCGATCCCACCCTCGAAATCTGGACCGGCGTACCGCAATCTCTCTATGCCTATGTAGATTTTGAGCAAAACTGTGTAACCGTTTATGATGATAACGATGAGGTAATACCCGATGCAAAAGTAGTTTTCCAGTACGGACCAGAGGAAACAGAAGAATATGAAGTAAAAATGACAGATATAAACGGTAAAGCGTATTCAAATCTGCTTAACAATTACGATGTAGAGGTAAGTGCCCTAAAACACAACTACATCCCCTGGTACTCAACAATAATTTCTGACAACACAACCTGGCCGACAGATGAAGATGTACGTGGAAATATAATTATTACACACAATGGAAACCTTACATTTTCAGAGGACATCACCGTTCCGAAATACGCAAGGATAATTGTAATGGAGGGCGGAACATTAATAACAAATACAAATACCGACATCAGTTTTAGTAATGGCTATAATGATATTTTGGCCTATGGTAATTTGAATTTCGGTCAAAATACAAGTTTTGCTATGGCTGGCCCGGGACAGGGAAAAATTAAATTGTTAAATGAAACACTGGATTACTCTTTTACTGATATTAACTTCAATACTTTTAAAATATCGGGATATCCGTTATCAGTGGGTTTTTACCTGTCGCACCTGCAAAACAGTATTGTTGAAATTGAAATGGCGAATGTCAGCATTACTACTACTGAATTTGATAACAGCTATATAAGTATTACAAATCCCCGAAATAAACTTTCCTATGCACACATCACACAAATTTGTAAATTCATTGAAACAGAAGAAGCTGTTTACATTGACGGTTACCGGAATTACCTTATTTCAGGAAGTGAGTTTTTTTATTGCCAGGATGCAATACGGATTTTTAATGCAGGAAGTGCATCCACGGAAAAAACGATAACACTCAATAATATCCACGATAATACCGGTGTTGGATTAACAATTTATCATTCGTATGCAGACGTATTGCATAATCTTATCAACAATAACGGATTTGGAATAAAATCCCTCAACCGTAGTGAAGTCCACCTGGAGGGTGACAATCATGAAGTAACACAGGAAATAAGGGACAATAATAATGCTGAAGTGTACGCTTCAAAAGCCAGTTTCCCTCAATATTTCCGCTGGAACCTTGTTGAAGATGATGGTAATCCTCCCACCGACCCGATGGTTTTATATGAAGGCAGTGAAACAGGACTTGATGTTAGGTATAATTGCTGGGGCACTACTTTCAGCCCGGAATCCGATTTGTCTCCTGCAGGCAGTTATATATGGGAGCCGGTATGGTTGTGCGACCTAGGTAGCGGAAGTGGAGAAGGAACAGAGGCAGAAAATATGTACCTTGATGCAAGGGACGATATTGAAAATGAATATTACAGTGCTGCTCAAACCACTTACCAGGAAATCATTGTTCAATATCCAAATACCAAATATGCCCAAGCTTCATTGAAAGAACTATTTTCGCTTGAGGCGTTCATCAATAACGATTATAGTGAACTTAAGTCATATTACAATTCAGAGCCTAATATTACCAATAATCCTGATTTAGTAAAACTTGCTGATTTTCTAATTAATTTCTGCGATATCAAACTGGAGAACTGGCCTACAGCCATTGCCTGGTTTGAGGATGTAATCCAAAATCCGGATGCGATGGAAGATTCCATATTTGCCATCATTGATCTGGGATATACCTATTTCCTGATGGAAAACGGCGGTCTTAAATCATCTTATGCAGGCAGCATGACTGAACATATACCACAGTCAGTTGAACAATTTGAAGAGAAGCGTGATTATTTACTTTCACTTATTCCTGGTGATCAAATTAGTGAATCTTTACAGGAAAACCTTTCAGTATTAAAGTCCGGTGAATTGTTACAGAATATTCCAAATCCATTTACAGGAATAACCAATATTTATTATAAGTTAGAAAAAGAGGTATCCGTATGTATAATTATTTATGATTATTCGGGCAGGAGATTACAAACTATCAGAGGTAAAGGAGATGCCGGAATTAATAAAGTACAATTTGATTCTTCAGGATTGCCATCGGGTATTTATTTTTATAACCTTGAAGTTAATGGGCAGGTAACCGATAGTAAAAAGATGACGGTTATGAAATAGGAGGTGAAGATTTTATTTTCTGATATAGAAATATAGATAAAGGGCTAAAGCCCTTAAAAATGAATAAGTTTCCATAACCCAGCCATTAATGGCTGGGTTATGGAAAAACCTACCGGTAGGGCTTTAGCCCGGATTTATGAATTATTTAGAATACAGTTGATGGTTTATTCAGGCATTATTATTTCAGCGCAATACTACTCTTAAGCTTTTCGCAAACCATTTCCTCTGCTCCGCAGCAATAACCTGCATATTGACATATGACTGAATTGTCGGTATCATAAAGAATTGTTAATGGAGTGTTAACCACATTCATGGCTCTTTTAAAATCACCGTTTTTGTCAATATAGGCTTTCACATCCCAGTCTTTACCATATATAATTGGCTTAACATGTGTGGTTTTTCCGGTACAATCAATACAAATACAAACTATCCTGACATTGTCTTTTCCCAGGATATCCTCACGGGCATCCACCATTGAGGAAATCTGGTTATAGCAATCCTTTTCAAAGGTTTTCCAGAATATCAGTATGGTCGGCCTGCTATTGTCGAAAATAGCAGTAGAATTGATTTTTTCACAATCGAGGGTATAAAGGTCAACTGACGGAATTGGTTCATTCTGGGCGTTTAGCGTAACTTGCAAAGCCAGTAATGCAACTGCGGTCATTAACTAAACATTTTTTCATGATGTGTCGGTTTTAGGTCAAGCATTTTGTTTACTGTTCCTGGTTTTTATTTTCGTGGATAAAATTACAAACAGTATGTTTGAAAAAGGTAGTAGAAAACTACCAGAAATAAAATTGGCAGAATTCTGCTATAGAGTCAGTTCTTGAAAATAATTTAAATGGGTATCGGTAATTTTCAATATGATTTTTATTTCTCGCTGAGTACGCAGAAAAACGTTGAATTTATCCGTATGAATAAATTACATTGTTCTGCGTCAATCTGCGATATCTGTGAGAAAATTTCAATTAATTTTATTTTTGATAAAATAGCAGATGTTCAATAATAATTTATAGTTGTGTGAATAGGTTATTTATTATTCACCCATTAACTTCTTCGATTCATCGGCTGCCCAATTACAGATCAGATCTATATCTTCATGTGACATGGACTTGTCTGGGTGCTTTTTAACATACTTTTTCTTGGGCATGCTGCCATCTTTTACATCTTCACAAATAGCATCCAGCTTGCCGATTTTTTTTGAGGATTTATACTCGTCCCACTTTGAAAAATTAAGTTTGCTTTTGCCTTTAAAATTACTTGATTCATTTGTATGGCAATCGAAGCATGAGCGTTCTAATACAGCCATTACATCTTCAGGAAAATCCAAATTGAGTCCCTCTTGTGGTGTAGGAGAATTTTGATTGTTAGTTTTAACCGGTAGGTTAGTTGCTACTGCTACTGTTATCATTGCAACAATAACTGGAGTTAGCCATAAAATCTTTTTCATATTTTTATTATTTAGTTTTACAACAATTGTAATGCAAAATTGTTGATTATAGAACTAAAAAAAACATTTTCAACTTAATTGTCTTTTACCTTTCCTTTATTAAAAATACTATTGATCATCCTTATTTTAACAGTACCGTTTCCATCAAAAGTAAATTTAGCCTCCTCAAATAAAGGTGGGCCTTGCCTGCCTCTGGCCTCATTCGAAAATCCAAAGCCCTCCTTAGGAATTCCAGTGGAATGGAAATCCAATTCCTGGTTTTTATTGGTATCATGTAAAATGACGATGGCATATTCCCCTGTCATTACATCTTTTAGCGTTACAGACTCTGTTTTATTTAAGACAGTAATTTTGGTTTTCATATAAGCGCTATCAGGAATCATAAAAGTATTCGAATCATCATATAAAGCGATTAACAGGTTTCCTTTTATAGGCTTAATTCCAGAAATCTCGATTGTCATCTCTCCTGAACCGCCGGCCCAGCCACTGTTTAGAAAGACCAACAGAATGTAAATCAATATTGTGTTCATAAATATGGTCAAATATTTAGGTAGAAATGTATTAACATGCTGAAAGCAAAATTAATGAATGATAAATATTTCTAAAATGATTGTATATCAATATATTTTTCAACGGATTATTGTTGTTTTTCTTACTCAATGCAATTTTTTCAGGTACAACTTGGCGCTTTAGGATATTAGCTGCCAGCCATGATGCAAACGCTGTTGATGTATTGTATTCACCGCACAAATGCTTGTACCATGTTTGAATACTTTTTTGAAAAAGTTTCTCTCGAACACCATTAAATATTTCATCCCCAAACTGATCCTGTTGGCCGAGAAGTATAAGGTCAATGTCATTTACTGAAAGTTGATGACTTTCAAGGAACTTGCTGATTCTATTAATAATTTCATCGGTATTACCCGGTTTGTAAAAAGTATTGACCCCAGTAAACCTGGCATAGTTATTTTTACTTTGTTTTTTTGATAAAACAAAGAATGAGGCGCCTTCTCCAGGAATTATTTTTTCATTACTGTAATTATTGGATATTCCACTTAGTGATTTTTTCCAGAATCCGGCTCTCTCGGTTATTTGATAATGCTGTTCCGTCATTTCATCCAACCCACCTAATAAAATATTAGATTCAGGGTTTTCTTTAAGCTGCATAAGACTATCAAGAATGGCGCTTTCAAAAGAAATGTTACTATGTACAAAGGTGTAATTGTACTTATTGCACTTTAGCATTACAGCAATATGTGCTCCCACCGTATTATGGGTTGATTGAATGAAGGAGGTTGGGTTCAGGAATTTTTCATCATTATCCAGCATGGAGGTCAGAAATTTTTCTGTGTCCTGAAGTAAACCTAAACCTGTTCCTGCAATGATGGCGTCCGGCAATTCAATTCCGGAATCTTTTAAACATATGCGGGATGCTGTCACTCCCATTTTTAAAATCCTTCCCATCCTTCTGAGTTGTATGGGTTCTATAAACTCCTTATAGTTCGGTTCAATACAAGTCATGTAAGGTTTGGCAGGCTCTATGATTTCTTCAAGAAAAGTTGAATTATCGAAAGTCCGTTGTGGTGAAATATTTCCTATGCCTTTGATGTAAGCTTCCATTTCAATATTTTGATAAAATCAAACTGGTGTCATTACCACCAAAGCCAAAAGAATTCGACAACACATGATTTATCTCTATATTTTCTATCAAATTCCTGACAGGCTCAAAACTCAGTTCATCTATCTTCTCCCTAAAATTCAGATTTGGAAATACCATCCTGTTCACAATAGTTAGAACTGAAAAAATTGCTTCAATTGAACCTGCTGCTGCCAGGGTATGCCCTGTAAATGGCTTTGTGGATGAAACTTTAGGTACACCAGGTGCAAAGATTTTTTCAATGGCAATTCCTTCGGTAAGATCATTATTATTGGTTCCTGTGCCATGGGCATTTATATAATCGATATCTTCTGCAGGAATACCACTAATCTCGATTGCTTGCTTCATAGCGAGGTAGGCTCCGAATCCATCCGGAGATGAAGCAGTTTGGTGATATGCATCATTGGTGTTCGCATAGCCTGAAACCTCACATAATATTTTACTATTTTTCCTTAATGCAATATCTTCAGATTCTAAAACCAAATAACCAGCTCCTTCTCCTAGATTAAGGCCTCTTCTATTTTTATCAAAAGGTTGACAAGGATTACTATCAAGAATTTTTAATGTATTAAATCCATTCAATGTAAATTTTGAAAGCGCATCTGTTCCACCTGCAATTACCCTGTCAACTATACCATTTTTGATCAACCGGGCTGCAAACATAATAGCGTTGGCTGAAGAAGAACATGCCGTACTAATGGTAGTCATGTAATCTTTTATCCCTAGTAATTCAGCTATTTTCTCGGTGCTGTGACCGCAATCATGAGTATACACATAATGCGTATACTTATTATTTGACAAGAAATCATAATAATAATTTTCGGTCTTATCCATGCCACCAACTGTAGTGGCAGAAACAATTCCGGTTTTTACTCCCTGGGAGGTGGATTCGGTCTCCAGTCCTGCTGAATTAAAAGCTTCCTTCGCTGCAATAATTCCCAGTAAACTGGTGCGGGTCAAATAATCTCTAGCCTTGAATCCGGCTAATTCTGTCAGCTCTTCATCTGAAAGTTTTATTTCGGCAACAGGAATGGTTCCTTTGTGGATTGTGTTGAGGTTTGTTATGGACCCAATACCAGATTTAGATAATTTTAAGGATTGGAGGGTTTCAGGTATATTTTGCCCAATTGAACTGATAATACCTATTCCTGTAACAACAACCCTTGATGGCATTTATTAGTTTTTTTGATTCTCCTCAATATAATCAGCCATTGTTTGTATTGAATGAAATACCTTTTTACCTTCTTTTGGATCTTCCAGTTTGATTCCATAATTCTTTTCGAGCAAAACGATCAATTCAAGCGCATCAATCGAATCCAGGCCAAGTCCATCCCCAAACAATGTAAGGTTTGTGTCAATATCTTCGATTTCCAAATCTTCCAGATTCAATACTTCAATTATTTCTTTTTTAAGCTTTTCAGTAAGTTCAGCCATCTTTTTATTTCCCTTATATTATATCAGAATATCAGGCCGCAAATATAATACATTCTGGTATTATTTTAGAATAATGATGTTCTAAATTTAAATTTTCTTAAACTTTCCTGAATCGTTTGAATTGATAGGCAACAAAAACAGAAATGATACTAAATCCTATTAATAATCCTACAAATGGTAATATACTTTTAATTCCTCCACCCCTTAAGAATATATTGTAAAATCCTTCCAATCCCCAGTTCAATGGGGATACTATGCTTATTGCCTGCATAAATCCCGGCATAATAAATACCGGTACCCAAATTCCACCCAATGCAGCTAAAACAATAATGGAAACTGATCCGAATGAAGCTGCTTGCTCATGCGTTGATGCTATAGTTCCCAGCAAAATACCATAAGATGTTGCTGCAAGGGCAGTTGAGATAGCCATTATTACCAAGGCTATCTTATTTGTCCCTAATTCAAGCACTGGAAGCCCAAACATTGGAAGAAAAACCATACCCACTAAAAGCATCAGGCAAAACTGAATAAAACAAACTAATATGTAAACCAGAACTTTTGCTATCATAACAACGAGGTAGGAAGAAGGCATTATCTCAAGCCGCATGGCGCTTCCGCTGTCGCGTTCTTTTATAATGTTGCCTGTTAAAGGAATTAATATAAAAAACATTGCGAATACAGCCCAGGCAGGCACATTATGCTGAACAGAATTGGGTATGATCTCAGTATGCTTATCTGTTGCATACAATTCTTCGAATCTAATGCTTCCCTTAGGATCGAAATAAATATTGTTAGGTGAGGACAGTATATCTGAAAATTCTTCCGCCAGGTAATCAAAAGTTATTTTTGCTTCGATGGCAAAGGTGAAATTTTGGAGAGAATTTTTTACCGATTGCTTAAACGAATTTTTTATGGCCGGATCAAAATATAAAATGATCGTTGCATCATCCTGTGCCTCTACTTCATTGATATTTGTAGAATCATTTGATTCAAAAGCCTGATCGACTAATAGCTCTGCCTTATGTCTTATAGTCTTGGTAGCGCCATTGGGAATAATAATTCCAATTTGGAATTTTCCTTTGTTTAACAATTGATGTATCAGTTCCTGATCTAAGGATTTGTTTTCATAGGTAGTAGCTAATTCAAAAAAACCAGAGCCTTGCAAACCTTGTTTTATTGCCATCCCCAATGAATCCTGATCATAATCAAGAAATAAGATTTCCAGGCGGGCTTCGTCAAGTTTCCTGAAAGTACTGTCCTGAATAAGTGTCATTACAAATATCAGTACCATTGGCATCAGGAATAATATGGCTATTCCGGCCTTGTCCCTAATGATTATGAGAATTTCTTTATATATGGAACTGATAAGTTGCAGCATCAATTGTCTCTTAATTTTCTTCCTGTTAATTGTAAGAAAATGGTTTCAAGGTCAGAATACTCACTTTTACTTTTAATTAATGATTGCAAATTGCCTTCAATTAAAATCGTCCCATAATCAATTATGGCAATTGAAGAGCATAGTTGTTCGGCTTCCTCTAAATAATGAGATGTGTAAATGATGGTTGTGCCCTTATTGTTGAGTTCCTTTAAATATTCGAGGATGACTGTTCTGCTTTGAACATCGATTCCAACAGTGGGTTCATCAAGGAATAATATTTTTGGTTCGTGTAAAAGTCCAGCTATTAAATTTAAGCGTCTTTTCATTCCCCCTGAGTAAGTTTTTACAAGACGATGACTGCTTTTGTCCAGGCTCAGTAACTCCAGACATTCATTGATCCTGTTGTTTAATTTCTTACCACTCATTCCGCACATGTTCCCTATGAATCTTAAATTTTCGCGGGCTGTTAAAGTTTCATAAAGCGCGATATCCTGGGGAACCACACCAATGATCTTTTTTATTTCTTTAAGGTTCTTGTCAAGCGAATATCCATTTATCTGAACAGTGCCGCTATCTTTTTTATAATAACCACAAAGGATATTAAGTGTAGTTGTTTTACCTGCACCATTTGGCCCCAGTAAACCAAATATCTCATTTCCGCGAATTGTAAGGCAAATGTTCTTTAATGCGGGTTCATCAGCGCCTTTATAAGTCTTGGAGAGTTTTTCGATCTTTATTAAAGATTCTTTAGTCATTAATCAATCTTGATGTTTTTTAGCTGTTGGAACATTTGTTCTTCCAAATCCGCAATCTCTAAAAGAATATTAGCAGCATTTTCATACGATTCCTGTTCGTTTGCCCTGTCTTTAATTATTCTGCCTGAAATAATAGCAAACTCGCGCCATTTATCACCGGCGACTGTCATTTGTTTAGATACATCATTCAGCCAGTCCTGATCAAGAATTTTAGCTGACTCCTGTAGGAAAGCAGCATATATAAAACGAAATCCAGCGCCTCCTGTCCCAATTTCTTCCAGCATTCTGACAACCTGCCCAAGATAATTTGAAGCTTTCTTCTTGCCTAATTTTTTCGGCCAGTTTTTCATCCTGTTTGCCAGGTACCTTATGCCTTTTACTCCAAATAACGGAATCGGAATAGTCAGCATATCTTTGCATGTATGCTTAATACCCTGAACAATGGCAGTATTAAGATCATAATTATCAGGTGCATTTTCAATATAATACATTCTGCCTTTCGGGGGGTAAGTTCCTTTTGCAAAGCGTACACGTTTTAATTCATCAGATAAAAGTGCAACCGGTTGTTCCATCACCGGATCGCTGATCAGATAACTTCCGTTTTCCCTTCCATAAACAATTAAATTGTGCGCATTAAAATGAAACCTGTAAGGTGTGGGGAAATAAGTGAGATGATAAACACCTACAAGGCAACCCGTTGGAATTCCCCTCGCCAATGTTTTATCCAGCATTTCCATCGACTTTTGTGAATCACTGAATTTCTGCCTGTGAATTTTAGTATTGAGCCGTTTGGCAACCCTTTTAAAGATCATGCCGGGAAGAGGACGAAAGGAGATTACCGGCAAGTAATTGAGTTTGATAAATGGCATGTATGAAAAAAACAAACCTGATCCTATACCAAAGATCATAGGTTCGCTGAGATTAATATTATGATGCTTCAAAAGATTTGATGCAACACCGTTTTCGCAGTGGGCCGATTGATAATGCTTGAAATCTATTTTAATATTTCGGTTCTTTAATTCTGTCTTCATTTCCTCTCACCGGCTATATTTATGGTTTTCAATTCTTCTGTATTAATGTTTAAAGCATTTGCATACTTTTTTAATGTTTCTGAATCCAGTTTATTGAAATGACCTGGTTTCATATGACGCCTGACTTTCCGTTTTGGTATCCCGGAATATTGAGATAGCAATTTAACATTCATAATGTTTTTTTCCATATGATATGCCAGGGGACTCAATTTTCCGGCAACGACCTCATTTTTAATGCTCTCAATTTTGTTATTCACCCCTACCCATGCCTGTTGCAATGCAGCATTTTTAGGTTCCCATCCTGTACTATGCACAGCAACATATTTCCCGTCATCATCTACAGCATAACAAATCTCACGGAGTTTTCCTTCGAGTAAGCCATCATCATCTTGTGGAACATCCTTTTTCTTCATTGGTTGTGCTTATTCTTCAGTTGTTAAAAATATCTTCATCTCGCACTCCATACATACTCTATCATTCACTTTTACTACTCCTGAAATAATTCTTGCGTTTAACACTTCATGCAAGACTTTTATTTCTGTAATTATTTCAGATTTAATCTTTGATAGAAAACTTATTTGTGAAATTTTTATTCCACCTATCACACCAATAGGAACAGTGCCATTTTTACTCTCATTGTTGCGTACATTCCAACCGATCATCAATGCCGCTGACTGGGCAATATTTTCAATTAATCCGGCTTCGGGCAAAAAACCATTTCGAACCAAAATGTTATCTTCGTTAATATAAAAACCTGTAATTACCCCTTCTTCATTATAATCTATTAATTTATCCACCATCACCATGGGTGGTTTTTGAGGAATCAAATCGTATATATCTTCTTTCTGTGCCAGCATCAAATCAATGTTATTTCTATCAAAAAAATCAGGATAAGTAAAAAATTCAACATCCTGTAAATTATAATCGGTTGCAAATTTACAAAAGTTATAACAAGAAATAAATCAAAGAATTAAACTATGGTCATCATGGAGTAGACATAGGAGAACCTGGCGCTTTCAGGTGTCATGCATAGTATTTTATTTCCTTTTTTCAATTTTCCAGAATGAAATAATTCTTCAAGCATGAAATAGACTGATGCCGCTCCAACATTTCCAAGTTTAGTGAGGTTAGTGAACCATTTATCCTGTGGAATATTTAGCCCATATTGTTTAAAGGATTCATCAATTTTTGATCTGAAGTATTCGGATGACATATGCGGAAGAAAATAATCTATTGTATTGAGATCAATTTTTCGATTCTTAACAATATCTGATAGAAGAATACAGCCATACTTTACTATGTTTTTTTCAAGTAATTTAATATCCTGTCTTAATGAAAAGACAGACCTCTCAAGAAGTTCATTAGTTTCAAATTCTTTCCACCCCTTCAATGATCCATCCGCCTGTTTTTCTCCTCCTGCGTACATACAAGTATCTTCCTGGTTTGCATAAGAAATACTGTTGATCCAATCAATTTTAAGTGAAATGCTTTTATCATTGGGTTGATTTGTTAAAAGCGCTGCACATGCTCCATCCGATAACATCCATCGCAAAAAATCTTTCTCAAAACCTATATATGAATTGTTGCTGAGTTTGTGTAATTGGTCAGATTCTTTTTTAAAATTTTTTGCACTCATCCATGTTGACAACATTTCTGAACCTGTGCATACTGCATTATTCTTGTCACCTGAAAGTACAGACAAATACCCGAATTTAAGTGCATGTAACCCGGAACAGCATCCCCCTGAAGATGATAATATTTCAACAGGCTTAATATTTAATTCTCCATGCACCATAGATGCGTGGGAGGGAAGCAACTGGTCGGGTGAAGTAGTTCCACACGCTAACAATTCCATATCTTCAAGTTCAAAAGAATCGTCAGTTAGGTTTTTAATGGCTTCAGTTGTTAACCGGGCATTGGTATGTGTTGGATTTCCATTTTTATCCAGTGCGTAATATCTCGTTTTAATTTTATTGTTTCTCAATACAATTGATCGGGACCTGGATGGTTTTCCATTGATCCTCCCAAGATACGATTCCATTTCCTCGTTGGAAACAGGATTGTTTGGTAAAAACCTGGCCAAACGGGTTATGTATACGGAATTGGACATAAAAATTTATTCAGCTTCGCAATGTAAATTATTTAAGAAGAACGCGCAAAGATATAAATTGTCTTTATTTTCAAACTAAAATAATTTCACAAATGTTCGAAATTGGGAATAGACTGTAGTTAGTCTAATATTAAAGTATTTGATGAATAGTATTCAACCAATTTTTTCTTATACCCAGGGTTGACTGCAAAGATAATATTTAAATAATTTCATTCTTCCTTCACGTTTTTTATCATTATAGCTTCCTTTCTTTAAAATCAGATTTGCCCAAATATTAAATATATTCAGCCCTCGTTTTTCAATGCTTGCCAAAACAGGATTTATTTTAACTGCACCCATTTCAACAAACCATCTTTGTAATTCGGTCAGATCATTTTTTTTAAATGAATCCAAAATGATATTCCCAAACTTTTCCGATTTTATAATATCTTTTTCAGAAACTCCGGCAGGAGGGAAGATTTTACCGTAAAGACCTTTACCATGTTTGTCCCCTTTTATCATCCAGCGGGCAATGGTTATTACACTTATGAGGTTGGGATTTTTATCTACCATTACGATATTTCCGACCAGATTTCCTCCAATTTTATAAATTCTTTTCTTTATCCGCTCCTGTGACATGATCCACATATTCCGGTTTCCCTGGATGGTGATGATGGGTTTGTTGTTAAGAACCTTTTTGGCTTCTTGGGTTTGAAGGAAGGAACTAATAGGAATGGATGGAGATAAATACCATACCTGGAAGGCAAGAATTATAAGATCGAAGTTTTCGTCAGGATCAAAACCAAAAGGCTCAAGCTCACACGGGATTTCTTTTACCGACTCAGGGAAAACCTGGAAAAAGGACATGCCTTTCCAGGGAAAGGGGTAAGGTTCTTTTGGTTTTAATTCTTCAAAAGTTATCTCAAAATCAAATTTTAATGGATTTATAACTGAGTCAACAATTTCTTTTGCCTGACCGGTTTGAGAATAATATACAACCAAAACTTTTTTCATGGATATATTAAGCCACTTTTGAAATATTAAGTGGCTTACAAAATTTTGTGGAACAAAGATAATTTTATTTAGCTGGTTCAGCAAAAATAGGTATAAGCAGAATCTATATATGAAATTATGTTAATTTCTCTATTTTAGAAGTGCATTCCCATATTGACACAAATTTGAAAAAGAAAAAGTATTAGTATGCTGAATAAGAAGTTCTTAGTGTATATTAATATTAATTGCATAATGTTTGATCAACACAATTCTTTATTCTATAGTAAAAGTTATTTTTGTAATTGAAATAAATCAAATCATTATTAAAACACTTTAACTTAATTATTATGAAAACAAAATTATTAACGTTGCTCATGCTGCCATTTTTATTTATGGCCTGTCAAAAGACAGAATTGACATCTTATGAGGAAAATAATAAAGATGCCGGAACAACGAAAGTTGTAAAAGTAAAAGATTTCAATTATTGCGGAGATCCATTGGTTGCTACATTAACGAATTCTGATGAGACTGTAGTTGTAGGAACTGTTACAGTAGGTAACGATGAAAACAGTTTATACGTTACTTACGAATTAACTGGAGATTATTGGATTGATGATGCCGCATTATATGTTGGACCTGCTGATGATGTTCCGGGAACCTTGTATGGAAATGGTACGGGGTCATTTTCTCCATGGAATTTTCCATATAAATATTTTCCATGGAATCCGGTGCAAACAAAAACTTTCGTAGTGGATTTAAGTACACTTGAAGATTGCTTCCTGGTTGTTGCATATGCTTACGTTCAGGATGTTTCAACCGGTGACTATTATTTCATTTTTGGTAAAAACAATAACAAGACTCCGGGATTCTATTTCGATTACTGTAAACAAAGCTGCGAGGAGCCGACCTGTGAAACAGCTTTTGCATATGGTTATGATTTAGCTCATTGTTTCAGTGAATATGGTTTTAATAACTGGGGCTGGACTAATGGTGAACTAACACCCGGAACTTATGATTTTGAACTTTGGGCAGGGGCAGGACAATGCGATCTTTCAAAGGGTACTTTGGTCGGCACCTTAAATATTGATTATGACGGATCAATTGCAACAGTAACTTATTCAATGGATGCAGGATTTACCCTTGACGAAACACATCTGTATATAGGAAACGAACCTTTACCTAAAAAGAAAAATGGCCAATATACAGTTGCACCGGGGCAATACCCGTATAAACATGATGATCTTAATGGCGTTAGTTCCGACACTTATGTTGTGGATGGTTTATTAGGAGATATTTATGTTATCGGCCATGCCGTAGCATGTGGGATTTATCCTGAGAATTCCGCTGGTTTGTAGTAAGATTATTTTTAAGATATTAACATAATGCGTAGGCAGATATTGATTTATCTGCCTTTTTTTTGCCAAATTTTTGAAAATTTATTATTTTCTTCGTATATATTTCATTGTTGGTTTTTATTACGCAGAAATATATTCCGGGCTGAACGGTACTAAGATCAGTTATAGCCTCTTGTTGGCCAATTTGTTGAAATTTATCGACTGGTCTATGTATCAAAATACCATTAACATCATAAATTTCAATAATAACATCTGAATCTGAATTCAAATAATATGAAATCAGGGTTTTTGAATGTACAGGATTTGGTGCAATTGACAACGAATGAAGTTGACTTTCCAAGTTTATATCTTTAATAGAGGTTGATTCTCCCAGTTTGGCCAGAAACAAGTCGTATCCTCCCGTAGGAACAAATGTGTTATCACCTACTTGAATGAAGTGACTTGCCGTAGGCATCCCTATGGGAAAAGTACTTGGAGTACCTAATATTTTGATTTAGATTAAACCAATAAAACAGATTTATTTAATAATATCATCCAAAACATCCTTAGCCCCGTATTTATACACAAGAATGGTTAGGATCTTCAGCCTGATATAATCTTCATGCATAAAACGGTAACCTTTATTGGGGCCGTCAAATCCACTTGAGCTGGAATCTTTGATCAGGAACCACCAATCGTCCTTTACTTCCTGATAGCCCACAATGTGCATACAATGATCGTCTGTGGTAGATTTGTTGTATATGCGGTATTCCCGAGAATCCTCGTTAATATAATCCGAAGGAATGTCGTAGGAAGGAATGATACCAACTTCTTCATAACGGTCATATCCTGGTTCGCTCACATCCCCACAAAAACTCATCGTGAATCCCTCTTTGATAGCGCTTTTAAATATTGAAAGGAAATCATCGAGATGAACATTGTAATAACTGTCATCGTGCCACCAGTTGTCGGGTTCAACCAGTTCTCCTTTCTCGTTATAGGTTTTGGATTGGGTTGACATAAAACTGAAATAATCATCAGGATCTAGCTGAAGGCTATTTTCCAGGTATTCTTTGGGCGTAATTTCATTCCCTTCGTAATTAAAGCTTGAAGGTGGCTCTGTCATGTAGGTATTTAAAATATTTTTAAAAGTGCTTATCACCATTTCTTCATTCCATGAGCTGTTTTCTTTTACCCATTTTAAATACGACTTCATTTCTTTAACCATCTCATCATGATTATGGAATTCCTGTCCTTTTAGTTTTCCTGAGTATGCTGAAGCTGGAACTGCCCCAAACTTTTTCATGAGCTTTGGGACGGCATTGGCTTCCGATCCCTGCCCGAAATTTATATTGCCCCTTTCATTAACAAAAGCTTGAGCCCGCTCGATATATTCATAGTAAATAAAAAACATTTCCGATAGCTTCACCTTTTGACCGGTAGTCCTGAATATTTCAGATTCCAAATAGGAAACCGATCCAAAACACCAGCAGGTACCTGTTGCCCCTTGTGATAGGGGAGGATTATGCCAGAATTGTGTATACTCATCTTTATTGACTGGGAAGTCCTTACCTTCAAAATCGACGGAAAGATAAGTTCCTGGAATAGTTTCATTATCCCGGTTTTCAAATTCTTTGATTTCTTTTTGAATAGTGTTCTGATAAAAACCATCCTTTTTTTCTTTATAGACGGCATTATCGTTTTGTGCAAAAATGCCCGGTGCAACTAATATAATTAGCCCAACTAAATAAATACTGTTCCAGTTCATAATAAGCTCGAATTTTAATTTTTGAGCTGTAAAGATATACAATCATATTAAGTGTTTGAAATTTTCAATAGTTACGATAAATTTTATCATTAAGAACTTATAGAACGCGGATGACACTGATTAAGCAGATAAACGCTGATGAAAATGATAGAAAATCTGTGAAAATCAGCAGAATCTGCTTTATCTGCGTTCTATAGTTTTCATTGTGCGCAGGCGTACAATATTGTAAGTGTACGTACACTAATTTGATTTGATTTTGCATGGTTAATCGTCCTAAGTTGCACTATAATAATCCCTTAAGGATTTTGGCATAATAGTAGACTTAAATAGTATAACCAATTTAAACATGATAACTAAAGAATACATAAACCATGAAAACTCTAAAATTAATTTTGCTATTTTGCGGGATTATTTTCTTTAATCTCGCTTACTCGTTTACTGCTCTCAATCTACCGCTCGACGGGATTTATGAAAACCCTGTCGATAAGCTTCTGGTATTTGAAAATCCCGATATAATATTTGATGTTGAGGCATCTGAAAAATCGAATGATGCTACTCCAAATAGGGAGGATACCATTGTAATCGACCTGGATGAAATAGTGATTACAGATGGATTTCCTGAACGTTCACATGACTGTCTTCAACGGCAGGTTAAGTATCCTGATTTTGCTGTCAAACAAAAGCTCGAAGGTGTTGTTGCTGTTACTATGTTGTTCAATCGTGATGGAAATGTTGAAATTGTTGATTCATTCGGGAGTGATCCCAGGCTTGAATCATATGTTCACGGACAGTTGTATAATTTGCATTTAAGAAATTGCTCGGTAGAAATGAACAAACCATATAATCTACGATTTACATTTCGAATATTTTAACACATTATCTACCCTTATATATTCCTCTTCATGATCATTTTTCCTCCCGCCGCAGGCGGGAGGTTTTTTAATGAGACTCAGTTTTTATAAGACGAAGTCGCAATAAAAACTGATAGTCGAATTAATCCCGCATGCGCAGCAATGCGGGATCTGTCACTTATCTCATTCTATAATATTTTGAAACATTACCGTCAAATCAATACAAGTCGAAGACGAAGTCGCAATAAATACTGCAAGTCGAACTATATATCATTCAATAAAAAATATTTCTATTGAATAATTTTAATCTACGTATCTTTATCCCAATGCAAAAAAACTTTACAGTCTATAAATCATCAGCCGGATCGGGCAAAACCTACACACTGGTAAAGGAATACCTTAAGATTGTACTTAATTCACCTGAAAAATTCAGAAATGTACTGGCCATTACTTTTACCAATAAGGCTGCCAATGAAATGAAGGAACGTATTATCGGGAGTTTAAAAGAAATAGCTGCTAATGATGTTTATCCCGATTCAATTGCCGTTCAATTTATGTTGCCTGAAATTATCAAAGAAACCGGAATCGCTAAATCAAGAATTGCAGAAAATGCCCGTAAGGTACTATCATCAATTTTACATAAGTATTCTGATTTTGCTGTAAGCACCATAGATAGTTTTGTCCACAGGATTATCAGGAGTTTTGCTTTTGACCTCCATCTGCCACTCAATTTTGAAGTTGAGTTGGATATGGATGAATTGATTGCGAAGGTTATTGATATTTTGATTAGTAAAGTTGGTACTGATGAGAAACTTACCACTACGCTACTCAATTTTACACAGGCCAAAACCGATCAGGAGAAAAGTTGGAATATTGAATTAGATTTGACAGAAATTGCAAGGTTATTATTGAAAGAGGAAGGCCAGATTCACATTGAAAAATTGAAAAAACTTGATCTAAGTGATTTTTCCGAAATCAACAAACAGGTCAGTAAGTCAGTGAATGAATTTGAAGGTGTTATTTCAAAGTGGGGACGGGAAGCGATAGACTTGATCAATTCAAGGGGGATTCCGCATCAGGCATTTTACCAGGGTCGTTCAGGGATCAGCAAATATTTTGAATTTCTGGCTAATGGAAGGTTTGATAAAATCCAACCCAATACTTATGTAACAACAACAATTGAAGAAGATAAATGGTATGCCGGAAAAGCAAGTGGCGGCGATATTTCAGCTATCGCTGAGATAAAGGAAGATTTAATACTATATTTCCAAAAAATAGATGATTATTCGGAAAAGCATTACGAACGATATGTTGTTTTGAATGAAGTTCGAAAAAACCTTTACCCTGTGGCTGTTCTGAATGAAATAGAAAAAGTGATGGATGAGTATAAATCTGAAAATGATGTTATACTGATCTCTGAATTTAATAAAAGAATTGCTGAAATAGTCCTCAGTGAGCCTGTTCCGTTTATTTACGAACGGGTTGGTGAAAAGTACCAACATTTCCTTTTGGACGAGTTCCAGGATACTTCGATTTTACAATGGCAGAATTTGTTGCCATTAATTGATAATTCATTGGGCGGAAGTAATTTTAATATGATAGTAGGCGATGGCAAGCAGGCCATATACCGTTGGAGGGGTGGTGAGGTAGAACAGTTTGCCACTCTCCCAAAAATTTATAAACGACCAAATGATCCAATACAAGCACAACGCGAACAAAGTCTCATAAGAAATTACAAGGAAGAAGTTCTGGAATATAATTTCCGTTCAAAGAAAGAGATTATCGATTTTAATAATGAATTTTTTAGTGAAATATCAAATAGCTTACCTGACGAATACAGGTTGATTTACCAGGATGTAATTCAAAAATCGAATGAAAAGAATACAGGGGGTCATGTACACATCGAGTTTTTTGATAAGGATAAATATGATTTAAGTTTAGACGAGTTTAATCTACTCAGGATAAAAGAAACGATCCGACAATTAACAGATGAAGATGGATTTGGATTAAAGGATATTGCCATTCTTTGCAGAAACAACAAAAATGCAAGTTTAATTGCTGCTGATTTGTTAGAGAATAAAATCAATGTTATCTCTTCAGAATCATTACTATTGGTAAATTCACCAACCATCCGATTTCTGATCGCTGTTATTAAATCATTGCTCAATTATAAGGATAAAATTGCACAAACAGAAGTGATCAGTTATTTGAGCAAAACTCAGCGATTAAAAGGTAAGCTGCAGGACAATCTGTCTGGTTTTGGAATTGTTGATTTTAAAAAAGGAGATAAAAATCCTGGAATAAATTTCTTTGAAAAATTAGCTGTACATGATTTCACGCTTAATAAATATACTCTCTTAAACCTAACTCTTTATGATCTTTGCGAAGAGTTGATCAGGATTTTCAAATTAAATAAAGTTCCTGATCCATATTTGCAGTTCTTTCTGGATGCAGTAATTAAATTAACCAGCGAGCAAAATCAGGAAGTGAATGAATTTCCGGATTGGTGGGAAGATAATAAGGACAAAATATCGATTATTGTCCCGGAAGGGATCGATGCTGTGCAGGTGATGACGATTCATAAAGCCAAGGGACTTGAATTCCCGGTTGTGATCTATCCATTTGCGACTGAAAGGCATAGAAGGACAAAAGATAAACTTTGGGTTGATTTTGAGGATAAAGAGATTCCGAAACTGAAAGTGGCTTTGGTGAATACTTCAAAATCGCTGCTTGAAACACAATATGAATCAAAATACCTGGAAGAAGATAATAAATCAATACTTGACCTTATCAATCTTTTGTATGTTGTATTAACCCGTCCAGTTCATCGATTATATTTATTTTCTTCCCAACCGCCTCAAAAAAGTGATGCTGCTGAATCTGTTCAAAAACTCTTAAAACAATTCCTGGTTGCTAAAGAAATGTGGGACGAAAATAAATCCAGTTACACTTTTGGGACTAAATCAGAAAATATAAAAACTGATAAGGGATCAGAAGATAATTTGGTTCTTGATAAATTTATTTCCAATTCATGGCAAAACAGAATGTTGTTGAGTTTGCAGGCGCCGGAACATTGGAACATTGATGAACCTGAAGTAAAACAGCAGTGGGGTAACCTCATACATCTCATCCTTTCCAAAATCAAAACTATAATGGATATTGATCCGGTATTGGAAAAAATTCAATTGGATGGAATTATAGATGAAGCTGACAAAAGGAATATTACATCATCTATAAAGGATTTTTTATCCCATCCGGAGGTTAAAATATATTTCAAAGAGGGACTGCAAATAAAAACTGAACCTGAGATATTGCTTTCAGATGGCAAAACCTTCAGGCCTGACAGATTGGTTTTTGATGGACAAAATGTTACGGTTATTGATTTTAAAACCGGAAAGCCAGAGGAAAAGCATAAGGATCAAATAAAGTACTACGTCAAAGTAATGAGACAATTAGGGTATGACCATGTAAAAGGTGTATTATTGTATATCGGTGAAGATAGGTCGGTTGTTGAGGTTGCCTGATTCTAAAACAAAATAGTCTATGGTTCGGATTTTTTTTCTGCTTCTATTTTCAACAAACTGTTTGTCTACACTTCTGGCACAGGAAGAACTGCCTGATACTCCTAAATATGATACAAATTACATTATAGACTTATCTGATAAACTTTCTGTAAGAGTTTACGGAATTAGCAAGCATAATAAGTTTGAAATAAATGAATCTGAAACAGAGCAGACAGTAAAATATTCGCCCAACAGTAATTTGAATTTTGGTGTGGCATTTAATTACAAATGGTTTGGGTTTGGTGTGGCATTTAATATTCCATTTATTAATAATGATGATCATAAATACGGTAAAACAAAACGCTTTGATGCACAGACCAATATATTTACCAATAGCCTGGCCATTGATATTTACTACCAGTATTATAAAGGATTTTATGTGGAAAATCCTGGCTCCTACCTTCCTGATTGGAAACCTGAATATCCTCACCCACAAAGGTCTGACATTGTTACTACTGGCATTGGCGGAAGTTGCTTGTATGCATTTAATTATAAGAAATACTCAGCAAAAGCCACCTTTGTTCAAACTGAAATGCAGAAGAAGAGTGCAGGATCCTTTTTATTGGGTGGATATTTCTCCTGGTTTAAAGTCTTGGGAGATTCATCCTTTATTCCTTTTGAGTTAATAGATAATTTTGATTCGACCCGGCATTTTAATCATTTGTCAGTTTTTGGTATTGGTATTGCAGGTGGATATTCTCACACTTTTGTGATTTGGAAAAAGCTATATATTTCTTTAACATTGGTACCAGGTGGTGCTATTCAGAGTTTTGATATGAAGTATCAAAATGGAATTGCAGAAAATAAAAGTGGTTCTTTCTTATCGGGAAGGCTGTCGGGCAGATTTGCACTGGTTTGGAATTCTGAAAAATGGTACACAGGTTTTACAACCATCAGCGATAATTTCATTGGCAACGCCAGCAAAGATTTAAAGAATTCCATGAGCTACCAGGTGGGCGTGATCCGGTTTTTTTATGGGAGAAGATTTACGATCAAAGGAAAAAACCACTAAATTACAGCTGAAAACAACTGCTCAAAGAAAAGTGTAATAAATTCCGGCTTTATAGCAATAGTAAATATTACCCCGAAAACAGCTCCCCAAAAATGTGCACTGTGCCCAATATTATCCCGCCCTCTTTTTGCCATGTAGGCGGAATAGACCAAATATAATAATCCAAATATTGGTGCAGGAATTCCAATGGGAATAAAAAATAAAAATATCTTCCCGGCTGGGTAAAGAATGATACTTGAAAATACTATCGCAGAAACAGCCCCCGAAGCTCCGACAGCGTTATAGTAAATATTATTTTTGTATTTACCAAAATCGAACAGAGTAGAAAAACCAACTCCTCCAATGTAAAGTAGAATAAAATAAATGTTACCTTTTATTCCGAAATATGCACTAAAAACTTGTTCGACAATATCGCCGAAGGAGTACAAAACAAACATGTTGACAAGCAGGTGCATCCAGTCGGCATGGATAAGCCCATATGATAAAACACGGTAGTATTCTTTCTTTTGGTGAATGTAATAGGCATTGAATTTCAATTTATCAAAAATATCCCTCCTGTTGAAAGACAGAAATGAAACAATGGCAGTAATCCCGATAATAAGAATTGTAAGCATATTAAAAGATTATTGACCGGTACCTATATCTCCGGTTGAGTAGTCCAGTTCAGAACCGAACATGCTATGCGGGATCAAATAGATCATTAATAAAATGATGGCAGCAGCAATGGCCCATCCACCTTTTGTATTGTTTTTTCGGAGTCTTATTACAGCTATGATCCAGGCCAGAAATGCCACAAGGGTTTTATTGTCAGTTAAATCCTGACCGAATGGCCAGCCCGTCCAGAATGCCCCAAAAGCATATTTTTGAACAACAGGGCCCAGGAACATTCCACCCAATAGCAATAATATTAGTGTGAACACACTGTATTTATAAGTTTTTCCTCCTTTTATGAGGGCTTCAATTCCTGTTCTGGTTGAAAACAACATAGCAAGGAACATGAACAGGATATGCGGTAGTAAAACAAATGCAGGAACCGGTCCTTTAAAGCGGATTACAATAGGATCATCAGTTAGCTCATAAGATTTATCATTGGAATTCAGGGTAACTGTATAGACCAGCTTACCTGCAGGCGGTTGCTGAGGTAATTCACCAATTAATTTTCCGTCTTCAAAGTAAAGAGAGATTTTTTGCAATTCCTCATTGGTGTTGAACTTTTTATATTCGATATATCCAGTTATCCCTTCATGTCCTTTGATCGTTATTTTGGCCGGTTTGTCAGAGTCGTTGGATGTGAGTAGTTTATACTTATACTCATTATTTTCTATGGTTACCTTCCCTCTCACAGGATATGTAGGGCCGGTGGTTCTCTGATAATAAGCAATGCTAAGTGTGAAAATGATTGAGAATATCCACCAGTATGTTGACTTTCGATTTTTCGCCATATATTGATTATTAAATTTCTCGTTAAATACTGTAAATAAAAAAGGCCAAAAATAGTAATTTGATTGAATATGGATAAAGATGGAATTCTGTTAAGCGATTTATTTATCCATCCCCAGGTCACCTATTGAATTCTCTGGTCCTTCAGGCTCTTGTTGTTTCAAAATTGCATCATAAATAACCTGTTGGATTTCAGTGCGGGTGTTCATCTTGATAAGCTTGGTGTTTTTTGCAGTTGGATGAATCCTGTTTGAAAGAAAGATATAAATGAGATTGTATTCCGGGTCAGCCCATGCATAAGTTCCTGTAAAACCGGTATGGCCAAAACTCAAATCAGAAACGCTTTCACATGTCGGGCCATCATCCCTGTTATCGGGATCGGGTTTATCGAAACCAATACCACGCCGGTTATCATTTAAAGGAAACTGCATCTTTGTAAATTGAGATATCGTATTGCTGTTCAGGTATTTTTTTCCACCATAATGGCCTCCCTGCAATAACATCTGCATTAATATGGCCAAATCATTGGCATTGGAAAATAATCCGGCATGTCCTGATACACCTCCCAGCATGGCTGCACCCGGATCGTGGACATAACCTCTTATTAATTGATCTCTGAAATAATTATCTTTTTCTGTAGGAATGATATTTTTTAGTTGATACCTTTCAATCGGATTAAAACACATGGTTTGTAGTCCAAGCGGTTTGTAAAAACTTTCCTCCACATATTTTTCAAGGGGTTGATTTGTCAGATTTTCAATGGATTGTTTGAGTAAATAAAATCCCAAATCGCTATATTTATATTGCTTCCGTTTTCTCAACTTAGACGTGACAATTGAATCATATATTATATATTTGTAATTATCGCTGATATAAAGGTCCTTAGCTACCTTAACTGTGTGATTTTCGTCAAAGACAGATGCATAAAGATCTTTATCCAGTTTATTTTCATTAATGGTGTTTAAATAAAAAGGGATCCATGGTTTCAATCTGGCCTGGTGTGCCATCATTTCACGGATAATAATGTCCTCTTTATTTGTTCCTCTTAGATAGGGCAGGTACCAAACCATTTTGTGGTCAATATCCACCATCTTCTCATCCTGCAGTTTCATAATTGAAATCGTAGTTGCAGCAACTTTAGTGATTGAGGCAAGATCATACAGATCGGTGTTTTTTACAAAATTTCCTTTTTTATAAGTATGGTATCCAAAAGATTTTTGATAGATTACCTTACCCTCTTTAGCGATCAAAATCTGGCAACCCGGAATGGCTCTTTCCTTAATGTTAAACAATACGATTGAATCTATCTTTAATAGATCCTGGCTGGCAATTTTAACATCTTCAGGTATAGTATACTTTAGCCTGTTTATTGAATTTATTCGAATACCTGATTTTACAGGATAATTATCAGAAGCAGTAACAGGTAAATTACCGCTTGCATCGATGCTGCCCATTATTATTTGTGCTGCAATTTCATTTGATATTTTGTTATCCTGATAACCCAGAATGATGGCTTCAAATTTTTCCGGATCAGGAAGTTGTTCCAGGCTATAAGGACTTGCGAACATAATCAATAGAACATTCGTTGAATCGGCAATATTGTTAATAAAATTAAGGCTTTGAGGAGTAATACCAAAGTTTTTATGCGGATAGATATTTGTATTATGGATACTGGCAATTACAAGACTGTATTCCGATAATTTATTGATCAATGTTGCAGCTTTCTTTTCAGAAAAGGTTTTAAGTATGTTGTAATGATCAATTTCACAATAATTGCTCAACATGCTTTGAAAAGGGTTGATCTCGGGTGAACCGATTGACAATGTGGCAATCTTTAAAGTATCCAGTTCCCGAAGTGGTAATAAATCATCGTTATTATGAACAACAGTTATTGCCGATTCATAGATTTTTCTGGTGATCAATTCATTGTTGACATTATTTAATCTTTTATACAGCGAATCTGTTATAGAAGGATAGTAATTGTCGAGGCCAACAATATGTTTGTATTTTAAAACTTTTCGGCATCTTTTTTCTAGGTCAGATTCAATTATAATACCTGACTCAACTGCTTTTTTAATTCCGGAAATAGCAACTTTCACATCTTGTGGAAGTAATAAAATATCATTGCCGGCAAGAAACGCTTTAACTTCAATTTCTCCCGGCTGATGAAAAGATGTAACACCTTTCATGTCGAGGGCATCAGTAATTACCAGACCATCAAAATCCAAACTATCTTTAAGTAAATCTGACACAACATATTTTGATAGGGTAGTGGGAGTATTTTTTGAACTGTCCAACTCTGGAACGAACAAATGAGCGACCATGACCCCGTTAAGTCCATGATTGATAAGTTCTTTAAAAGGATATAGCTCAAGTGAATCAAGTCTTTCAGTTGTGTGATTTATAATGGGAAGGGTATAATGTGAATCGGAATCAGTATCACCATGCCCGGGAAAATGTTTGGCAGTAGCAATGATCCCATTATCCTGCAGTCCCTTCATATATGCAATTCCCTTATCGGCTACATCATTTCGGTTTTCGCCAAACGACCGGCTGTTGATAACCGGATTTAAAGGATTGTTATTGATGTCAACAACGGGAGCAAAATTGATATGAATGCCCAGTATTTTTAATTGTCTTGCAATTTCAGCACCCATATCATAAACCAGGTTATTATCCTTTATAGCTCCAATTGTCATTTGAAACGGAAAGGAAAAAGTGCTGTCTAACCTCATACCAAGGCCCCATTCAGCATCAATGGCAATCAGCAAGGGAGTCTTTGCAACTGATTGGTAATGATTGGTAAGTTTAGCCTGACTTACAGGTCCACCCTGGAAAAAACACAACCCCCCAATATTATAAGTCTTGATTATATTTTCAATCTTGGTGTAATAGGCTTTGTCTTTATTGGAATAAGTTCGGATCATCATCAACTGGGCGATCTTTTCATCGAGATTAAGGGATGACATAACCGAATCCACCCAGTTGTCAGCAATAGAATCATTTTCAGGAAGGCTGGCAAATCCCTCAACCTTCATAAATAACATGAAGAAGAAAAAAATCAATAAAAATAAGGATCCCCTCAAAGTAAATTTTTTTACCATATTACTCCTCACTTCAATTGGCTAAAATATTAATTGTACTTTCCTCTATTAGCGGATTGCCTTCTTTTTCCTAACAATCCTGTGTTTATATAATTCAAAAATCAATTGTCAGTGCTAATCCAAAAAAATTATCTTTGATCCATAATTCAATCAGGAAGATAATAGTTTCTGAATGTGAACGTTAATAAATGAAATTTGTTTCAATATTTAAGCGCTAGACTATTGAAAATAAAGACACTTCTTGCAGCATTAATTTTACTTTTTATCAGTCAGGGTATTTCAGCCCAAATTCAGGATGAAAATCCAAAACCGCCACCTTTGACGAGAATCCTTTTTGTACTTGATGCTTCTCAAAGTATGTACGGACGCTGGCAAAGCGATATGAAAATCTCAATTGCCAGGAAGCTGTTATCGAATTTACTTGATAGTTTACAAGGTACCAAAAACATTGAGTTGGCATTACGCGTCTACGGACATCAATACCCATTTCCTCCGCAGGTATGTAACGATACGAAATTGATCGTGCCGTTTTCTGAGAATAATATTCCTACCATCAAGCATAAACTTAAGTCAATTAATCCAAAGGGAACAACTCCTATTGCATATGCACTTGAGCAGGCAGGGTATGATTTCCCGGAATGTGATAATTGCAGGAATATCATTATTCTTATTACAGATGGCCTTGAAGAATGTGATGGCGATCCCTGTGCTGTTTCACATGCATTACAGAAAAGGGGAGTAGTATTAAAACCTTTTATTATTGGTATTGGGAGAAACTTTGCCGAAGCTTTTGATTGTGTTGGAACCTACTTTGATGCCTCATCCGAGATGGAGTTCAGCAAAGCCTTAAATGTGGTTATCTCCCAGGCTTTGAATTCTACAACTGCCCAGGTAAATTTGCTTGATGAATACGGAAAGCCGACCGAAACAAATGTTAGCATGACATTCTACGATAATTTCTCAGGGTTGATAAAATACAATTTTGTTCATGCAATGAATAACAAGGGTGTTCCTGATACCCTGTCCATTGATCCGCTTCTGGCTTATGATATTGTTGTTCACACCGTCCCTCCGCAAAGGGTCGACAGCATTGCATTAACACCAGGAAAACATACAACCATTGCTGTAGAAACACCGCAAGGACATTTGGAATTGAAATTGGAAAGCAGGGGTAAAACAGTACGTGATTTAAAATGCATTGTAAGAAGAGATGGAAGAATGGAAACCCTGAATGTGCAACTATTTAGCCAGACTGAAAAATATATTACCGGGAAATATGACCTGGAAGTTTTAACCCTTCCCCGTATTTACATCAACGATGTGGAAATCAAACAAAGTCATACTACATCCATCGAGATCCCGCTACCCGGGATTGCTGTGATTGAGAAAAAGGCAAGTGGTTATGGAGGCGTTTATTTGTATGAAAACAATGAATTAAACTGGGTTTACAATTTCCGGGATAATGTCGCACAGCGTGAAACACTTGTATTGCAACCCGGAACCTATACGGCTATCTTCCGTTCCAAATATTCCAAAAACTCAGCTTTTACCGTTGAACGGACATTCGTTGTTGAATCGGGTAAAACGGTGAATGTGAAGCTTTATAGGTAGGATTTTGAAAATGAAACAAGTTTAAAGTAAGAAGTAGCAGTTTGTAATAGGCAGAGTGCAATAGACCGATTACTTTAATTTCATTGTCTGCCGCACCTCATTTATTTACTGCAAACTCTTATATCAACAATACTGTCAATACAAACATATATTTATTAGATTAATTGGAGATTAAATAAGGATTACAATTGCTTCTCAACCACAACAAGATACATCGGAGTAAAAATTCCTAGTTTACCACCTTTTACTAAGCCATCAGCAGCTACTAGCAAAACTTTCTGAGTATTACTTATTCCTTTAGGTAGCATGCGCAATGTCTCAAAGGTTCGTAGTATATTCCCGATAAGTGTTCTGCTGATTTTTGTATGTCGTATTTGGGATAATGACCATCCGCTTTGCAGAGTGCTGTACCATGGCACATCATTTTTAGAGTCTGCAACAGCAAGATCAATTGTCTCTAACACGGTCAAAGGCGACTCCTGTAAAGCATTGTCTATTTCTTCTGTTGTTTTTAATTGGCATATGCTATTGCCATATTCAATCATCTCTTTGGCTTTTATATGCTCTGAGTTTGATGGGTCGTATTTATCTGTCATTGCCCATTGATAGAAACATGCTCTCCCTCCAGGTTTTAATCGACTATACATTTGTTCATAAACACCTTTTAAATTTGGTGCATGACACAAGGCTTCTATTGCAAACATCTTATCAAACGAATTCTCTGGAAATGACATTTTCATAAAGTCTCCCTGTTGTACATCCAATAAATGGCTGATGCTTGATGCATTATTAAGTTCTTCGCACCTATCAACTTGGTGTTGATTAATGGTTAGTCCAATAATTTTTGCACCTGAAATGCGAGCGATATTTCTTGCTGGTCCCATTATTCCGCAACCGACATCAAGAACTTTATCATTTGAAGTTAATCCTAGCTTTAATGCCAAGAAAGATTCGTGTCTTTTAATACTGTCTTCGAAACTTTCACCCTCATATCTTGGTGCAAAGTGAAAGGATTTTCCCCATCCCTTTTCGTAAAACTTTGTTATTAACGTGTAAAAATTATCAGTTGCCAATTGTGCCTGCTCAGATCTTTTTACTTGATCTCTTTCTTCGAAAACATTGTTGTAGGTACTGATTTTTTCTTTTATGTTTAGATTCATGCTTTCACGTTTTATTTTGATTGGACAAATGTATTTATTTTTAAAGACTTAGCTGTTCGTTAAGGCACATGCTTACAAAGTTAAAGGCACATGCTTTACACTAAATTAGTGCTTAGTCTGGTTGATTTTTGTTTAACTCTAATATCATTTTCACTAAAGTATCCCAAAAATACATCTCTAAAGGTAACCTCTAAAAATTGATTTTTTAAAACGTGAATTTGTGTATCCGATTTTTTAAGTAAATCTAACTAAGTTTAATAGCCCTTCAACAATCCGTATATACCTAAGTATCTGTCATATATATATTT
>JAUVJI010000108.1 GCA_030596605.1 Bacteroidales bacterium | reverse complement strand
ATCCTGTGGAATCAACACTTCTATAGACATCATAGCCAATAACATTGTCACAGACACTTGGCTCCCACGACAGCATCATAGAAGTTCCTACCGGTATGGCTTCAAGGTTTTCAGGAGCAGGCCCGACAACTTTAATATTAACGGTTTTATAGCTACTCAGGTTAACAATGTTACCATTATCAACGGCCTTAAAATATAAAGGATGAGGATATTTCAATACATGTGAACAAGTTGTTATCCATTCAAACTGAGCAGTAACACTAACAGTTCCTGTGGCTGGATTAGGTTCCATTGTGGCCGGCGATTCAGTTTGTTGAAAAGGGCTTCCGTAAGCTGATAAAGTTACCTGATCTCCATCAGGGTCGGTTGCGATAGCAAGAAATGACAGCGTATCTCCAGCATTTATACATGTATCATCAATAACGATAATTTCAGGAGGTTCGTTATCACAAGCTACAACCTGAATTTGCAAATCCCTGGTAACATATCCTATTCTCTGTCCATACCTCCATTCTTCAATCAGGAAAGCAACATTATATTCTCCTTGCAGCGTAGGGCTATCCCAAACAAGGTCACCCGAAATGGGATCAATACTGAAACTCCCGGGATTACCGGGATCAACCAAATTGGGATAGACATAACCCGGAATAGGTAGTCCACCAGCTCCTTTGCATACTGTTAGTTTATAGGAAAGACTATCTCCATCCGGATCCCAGGCTCCTGGATTGTGAACATAAACTCTATCCACACAACCGTAATCCAAGGGAGGATTGAGTAACTCGACTGAGGTGTTGGGGCCAAGGAACGGATTTATCACCAGTTCTGTTTCAATATAGAAAGGAATATTAACAGAATTCGGGATGTTAACTATACCGTAATTTCTATTTGGGTCCTCGACAGATAATTTAAAAATACCACCACCCGGATAAGTATGTTCACCCACATAAACATTCCTTTGAATAATGTTGGTGATAGCTATTTTTTCAGTTCTGTTGATAATCGAAAATGTTTCATCACCCCATAAAATCGTTAATTGAGGCCGATCAGCAGGGCTGGGAGAATAAGTATAAGTTAAAATTGTCACTTCATATGTCAGGTCATCAATATGCCGGTAAACAATTTCACCAGCACGTTCATGAGTGGCAAAAGAACTTGCAGCAAATAAAAATAATACCGTAAAAAGGTATATAAATCTCATCATTAAACTAATCCTAAAACCTAATTGCTATATAACATCAAAAGTACTAATTATTTTGTTTTATACTAACGCCAACTTGAATTGATTATTTAGTTTGACTTGTAATTTTTATTGTGCAGGATATATTGGTATTAGAGGTATTTATCTACCTTTGTAGCTTATTGAGTTGATTTTTCAAAGATGTTTATACCAGATCCCGATCAGGAAAAAAGAGCAATTATTAACAGGTACCGCAGTTTACTTCGCGTTTGGAGACCTACTGATCCGAAGGACAGGAAACTTATTCGCAAAGCCTTCAACCTTGCCGTTGAAGCACACAAGGATATGCGGCGAAGAAGCGGTGAACCATACATTTATCATCCCATTGAAGTTGCCAGGATTGTAGCCGGTGAAATCGGATTAGGTAAAACATCCATCGTTTGTGCCTTGTTGCATGATGTTGTTGAAGATACAGATTATACCTTAAATGATATAGAAATTCTTTTTGGTAAAAATGTAGCCAGGATCATTGACGGGCTTACCAAAATAAAAGACATATTTGATCACACATCTGCATCCATTCAGGCAGAAAACTTCAAAAAAATGCTTTTAACCTTGTCTGATGATGTCAGGGTTATATTAATAAAGCTGGCTGACAGGTTACATAACATGCGAACCTTAGAATCAATGCCAGCCTCAAAGCAACTTAAAATTGCATCTGAAACAACATACCTTTATTCCCCGTTAGCCCATAGGTTTGGACTGTATTCAATTAAAACCGAATTAGAAGACCTGGCATTAAAATATACTGAACCTGAAATTTATGATACGATTGAGGAAAAATTAAAAGACTCAGTTAAAGAACGAAAACGATTTACCAATAGATTCATTTATCCAATAAAAAAATCCTTAAACCAGCAGCAAATTAAATATGAAATAATTTCAAGAAACAAGTCAATATCTTCTATTTGGAATAAAATGAAAAAAAAGGAGATTCCTTTGGAAGAAGTTTATGATTTATTTGCAATCAGAATTGTTATTGACACAACTCCTGAAACCAAAAAAGTAGACTGCTGGAGGGTTTATTCCCTCATTACCGACCATTACCGCCCGAATATTGATCGTTTACGCGATTGGATATCCATACCAAAAGCCAATGGCTATGAAGCACTACACACAACAGTGATGAGTAATGAAGGTCAATGGATTGAAGTACAGATAAGAACAAAACGGATGGATGAAATAGCTGAAAAAGGATATGCAGCACATTGGCGTTACAAAGGTGTTTCTCCCAGTTTGTCCGAATCAAATGTAAACAACTGGCTGGATCGGATCAAGGATATGCTTCAAAGCAATGAGTCAGATGCGCTCGATTTTATTGATGACTTTCAAGGATTTTTGTTTACTGATGAAATTTACTTATTTACCCCTCACGGGGAATTAAGGAACTTACCAGCGAATTCAACCGTTTTGGATTTTGCCTACGCCATCCATTCCGAGATCGGCAATACTTGTATCGGTGCGAAAGTGAACCATAAGTTAGCACCCTTAAACCAAAAATTAAAAAGTGGCGATCAGGTTGAAATTATTACCTCTCAAAAACAAAAACCAAAAGAAGACTGGTTTAATTATGTCACAACTGCACGGGCTCGAACCCAACTAAAAACAGCCGTCAGGGAAGAGAAGAAAAAATACTCTGAAAATGGCAAGGCAAAGTTGAACGAATATTTCGAAATATTAAATGTTGAATCAAATCCTGCTAACCTTAAGAAATTCCAGCAGAAATACAATTATACCAGCCTGACAGATTTATACTATGATGTTAACAAAAATTTAATTGGCTTAAAAGAACTTAAGGAATGTTGTACAGATAGCAACAAAGAAAGCTGGTTCAGTAAAGTGATTAAACGACCTTTCACCAAATCAAAACCCTCTGACCGGAAAACACTTACTGAAACGGTACTTGAGGAGATAAAAGAGCACAAGGATTTACAAGAAGGCAAGGATTTACAAAAGATCAGTTATGAAATTTCCAATTGCTGTAATCCCATACCCGGAGATGATATTGTAGGTTTTATTGAGCCTGGCGATGCCATAAAAATTCATCGTACTAAATGTGTTATTGCTATTGGTCAAATGTCGAAGTATGGAAATAAGATCATTAAAACCAAATGGAATGATAAGGAGTCAATAGGATTTCTTACAGGGATAAAGATTGATGGTATTGATAAACAGGGATTTATTCAGGACATTATAAAAATTATTACCGATAGCCTGAAACTCAATATTAAAACTTTTCACCTGGAAAGTGAAGGTGGGATGATCAGCGCAAAAATTATGCTTTATGTTTACAGTACAGAAAATTTAGACAACCTGATAGTAAACCTAAAAAAAATATCAGATGTAAAACAAGTTATTCGTATCAATACCTTTTAACCCTACTACTTCCTGTTTACAATATATTGCGGAACCATGTAACAATTTTCATTCATGAAAAGTTTAACTGTTGAAAAAATTATTTTTATTTATACCAAATAGAAATAAAAAATATTTCATATTTTTATCGGTCGAATATTTTTACCATTTGACGTTTAAATAAAAGGAGAATTAAACAAAGTTTTTGGGTTAATGTTATATTATTGAACTACTTGAATAAATAATAATCTCAAATAAATGAAAAGCTCTAATAAGGAAACATTCGAAACCGTAAAAAAATTATTTACGGAATACCTTGAAGGTAAAGGGCATCGAAAAACCCCGGAAAGATTTACCATATTGAAGGAGATTTATGCTACTGATGGCCACTTCGATATAGAAACCTTGTATATCAGAATGAAAAATAACAAATACAGGGTAAGCAGGGCAACACTCTACAATACTATTGAATTATTACTGGATTGCAACCTGGTAACAAAGCATCAGTTTGGAAACAATTGTGCCCAATTTGAAAAATCCTTCAGGTTTAAACAGCATGATCATTTTATAAATGTGAAAAATGGTGAAGTTCTGGAATTTTTTGATGCAAGGATACAACAAATAAAAGAAACTATTGAGAAAGAATTGGGCGTCAATATCAGTCATCATTCACTTACATTTTACGGTAGTGATCAAAATGAAATAGCAAATAAATAGCATTTCGATTCTTTCAATAAAATTTCATTTTAAAATACTTCCTTATAAAACAAATTTTAGTGTAATTTAGTGACATCTTTGTTTGGCTTTAGATTAGTCATTCTATTATTGCATATTTATCCAATATATATTAATTTCAATTGTTTATATAGTTCAAAAAAGTTACTAATCTGTAATACCAATTTAATGAAAGTTGATGTTTTACTTGGTCTTCAGTGGGGCGATGAGGGAAAAGGTAAAATTGTAGATGTTTTAGCTCCTCAATATGATATTGTTACAAGGTTTCAAGGTGGGCCCAACGCCGGTCATACCATTGAGTTTGATAACAAAAAATTTATTCTTCATACCATACCTTCCGGTATTTTTAATAGCAACACCATCAATGTTATTGGAAATGGAGTGATAATCGATCCATATATTTTTAATAAGGAAATTGACAACCTGGTTAAAAATAATATAAAGGTTGATGATAACTTACTGATATCAAAGAAAGCACATCTTATTTTACCTACACACAGGTTGCTGGATGCTGTTTATGAACATGCAAAAGGAAAAGCAAAGATTGGCTCAACCTTAAAAGGTATCGGTCCGACCTATACTGATAAAACTGCACGATTGGGATTGCGCATTGGAAATACAGAGCAAACCGATTTTGAAAAAAGATACCGGGAATTAAAAGAAAAACATTTGCTAATCGCAAAATCATACAATTTTGATTATCAGGACTTCAAAATTGAAGGGATGGCGCTCGAAGAATATGAAGAAAAGTGGTTTGCCGGAATTAACAAAATGAAACAAATCCATAAAATCGATAGCGAATATTTCATCAACCAAAGTCTCAAGAATAATAAAACCATTTTGGCTGAAGGAGCGCAGGGTACCATGCTCGATGTTGATTTTGGAACATACCCATTTGTTACATCTTCAAATACAGTCGCTGCGAGTGTTTGCATCGGACTGGGGATTGCCCCTTCAAAAATTGGAAAAGTTTTTGGTATTTTTAAGGCTTATTGTACCAGGGTTGGAAGCGGGCCGTTTCCTACTGAATTAGAAAATGAAATTGGACAAAAACTGAGGGATGAAGGAAATGAATATGGCTCTACAACCGGTCGTCCAAGAAGATGCGGGTGGCTTGACCTAGCCGCCCTTAAATATTCCGTAATGTTAAACGGGGTTACACACCTTTGCATGACAAAAGCTGATGTTTTGAATTCATTTCCTAAAATAGAAGCAGGTGTTCAATACAATTTTAAAGGGAGTTCCATTGAGTATGTACCCTTTGAAGCTTCATATGAAAAATTGGATCCGGTATATCGGGAGTCTGAAGGTTGGCAAACTGATATAAGTATAGTAACCAGCCCTGATAATGTTCCTAAACAATTATTTGATTATATAAAATTTGTTGAGAGGGAAATAGGTGTTCCGGTTGCGATGGTATCAGTCGGGCCTGATAGGGAGCAGATTATTAATCTGTAGTATAATACTATATATTTCTGTTCAGACTACCTTTTTTCTTTAGGGATCAATTTCCTCAATATGCAATGCATACCACTATTCCAACATGAATTCCTAAACTTTATTAAAGATTTAGAGTATAAATTCATAATTTTACTGAGTATTATTTTGTAATTTTATCATTAAAACAAACCAAATTTAGAGTATGAAGTCAATATTATCTACACTTTTATTAGTATTTACTTTTTCTGTATTTGCACAAAATACTTTTGACGAAAGTATTCCCGAGGTAGTGAGAAAGAACTTCAGCAAAAAATTTCCAAGGGCAGAAAATGTATCATGGCAAAAAGTTGATAACAATTATAAGGCAGACTGTTTTTTCAGGGGAAGAAGTACATATGCAGAATATACTGCAGAAGGAGAATGGGTTCAAACAGTCACCGATATGGATGTCAAAAACCTCTACCCTCCTATTGAAAGGTATATCAATGAAAATTTCAAAAAAGATAAAATAGTCTTTGTGGAAAAAGCTCTTCGTGCTGACAAGCAGGATTATTATTATGTTCAATTATCGCGCAAAGAAAAGGGAATGAAGGAGCCGCATATTTTTGAATTGTTTTTCGACAAAACAGGGAAAATAGAGCAGGTGAAAATGCCTGAAGGATTTGAGGATCAAACCATAGTCGGGATTGATGATCCAAATGCTGAAACTCCGGCTACTGTTATCGATGGCTGGCAAAAACGATTTCCGCGAGCTGAAGCCATCGATTGGACAAAAAAAGTAAATACCAGCGATTCCATTGATTATAATTATGTAGCAAGTTTTATTTATCGGGATAGGACAACAAAAGCTGAATTTCTTCCCAATGGGAAATGGTTTGAGACCCGGGTTGAATATGCCGAAAAAGATTTGTATGCACCGGTTATAAAATATATTGAAGAAAATCATTGGGATGACGATCTCGCCATTGCCGAGAAGGTTACCAGAGCAGATCGAAAAGATTACTATTATGTTAAGATGGAGAGGTGGAAAAAAGGTCAGTTCCGGCCATATGTATTTGAGCTTTTCTTTAATAAAGCAGGTAAAATACAAAAGGTTAACCGGCCTGAGGAATTAAAGAATCAATATTTGCTTACGGTTGATATTCCACCTCCTGTTGCAAAAAAATTTAACAGCCGATTTTCAAGTGCAAAGGATGTGCAATGGGAAACTCAACAAGGAAACTGGGTAGCAACATTTACATATAGAGAACAGCCTACAACAGCAGAGTTTTCAGACTCAGCTCAATGGATCATGACTGTTGTAGAAATGGATGTTAAGAACCTCTATGCACCGGTTCAGCGTTACATTGATAAAGAATATCCTGATTACAGGGTGATGTACGGTGAAAAGGCGACCCGTAAAGATCGTAATGATCATTACTATGTTGAATTGATCTGCAAAAAGAAAAACCTGATACCTCAAAAGGTAGCCTTGTATTTTGATAAAACCGGCAGGCTGAAAGAAGAGGAGTAAACACACCAAGTCGAGGTTGGGTTGCAGGGATGGAGTCTTGGTTTGTTGAAAGAGAAACGTTCTCGACTGGGCAAGCCCCCTGCGCACTAATCTTTTTCGACTTACCAAATCCTTCGACACCATTTTAAATTAATTCTCTTGACGGATCCCAGAAGAATTTTTTGAATTCTAATATTTTATCGTCCTTTACAATTATTCCTTCATTCTCCAGAAGTTGTTGCATGATACCAGGACTGCCAAAGTGATGTTTACCGGTCAGCAAACCATTTCTATTAACGACCCTATGTGCAGGAATTGGAATATGAGAAGAATGAGAAGCATTCATCGCCCAACCCACCATACGAGCCGATCCTCT
The DNA here is from genome assembly GCA_030596605.1 of Bacteroidales bacterium. Taxonomy (GTDB): domain Bacteria; phylum Bacteroidota; class Bacteroidia; order Bacteroidales; family JAADJA01; genus JAADJA01. Next base: position 7,566 of record JAUVJI010000108.1, on the reverse strand, counting down.
TGTTGCCAGATATTGGGCAATGGCGCCATATGATGTCACCCTCCCTGAAGGAATAAGCTTTACAACTTCGTAGACTTTCTGAAAAAAAGATTCATCTTCTTTCATGATTTAAATTACTGTTTTTTGGAACTTCATTTTGGTAAAAAAAACTGTTTCAAAAGTCTAGTAATAGAGAGGTGGTCATGTTGAGCCTGTCGAAACATAATTGAATAATAGTAGCATACACATTTCGACAAGCTCAATATTACCGATGCTTTTGACTTTTGAAACAGTCTCTTTAAAATACTAATGCCTTTATATAAGTTTATTTAACAATAATTTGTTTTGAAAATACCTTATCCAGCATTCTGAACTCAACAATATAAATACCAGAATTTATATCACCTGTAATTAATGACATGGTATGACTTCCAGAAGAATAATATTGTTTATCAGATTCTATTACCACTGAACCCAAGTAATTATAAACTTTATATTCAACATAGCCTGCATTTTCTATAGCGAAGCTGATAGTGGCCAAATCTCCAACTGGATTCGGGAAAATCTCGAATCCTTCAGATAGAGAAACCTCATCCGCACTTGTTAATATCATGCTGAATTGTGCTTCATCATCCGATCCAAAAGCGGCACCTTCAGCAAAAACTACATTACCTTCATGAACTAGCTTATACCAACCTATTCCTGTTAAACCGTTTCCTCCTTCGTCATAGATTTTAAAGGAGTAACAATCAGAATATTCAAATTCAAATGTTTCAATCAAGTATTGCCCGGGCTGTGTATAAGGGCCTCCTGAAAATAAAATATTGCTTTGCGAATCATACAACTCCCATGTAATTTCCTCGGGGTTGTCGTCAAGTTTCAATGCTAAACTAACCGTAGAAGTAATTGTAGGAGCCTCTTCAATCATAATAGTATATGTATTATTAGAAGGATATTCATCTGGTTGTCCGTTTGGATTCTCAGCTTCCACTATGAGAATGTTATCTGGTTCAATGGTAAAAGTGATTTCAGGGAACACAACAATTTCAGTTTCAAGATAGGCCAGATCCCCGGTCCACGGTAAGGTACAACTTGCAGTGCCATTCACATAAATGCAAAAATCGAGGGATGTTAAGTTATCAAGTCCATAATTTGCAATTTCTACCCTGGGAATGAAACTCTCATTACAAACTGTTTGAGGTGCTATAACACCCAATACAGCTGCATCATTCACATTGGTAGTTCCAAATTCAGATAAATCACGTTTGATTCCCTGCAACACTTCTTTTGTACTATTGTTTTGAAGGAAAATTACAACCTCACAAAATTCATTTACCCATAATGGATCACAACTGAAATTAATTGTTATCTCCTCAGTATTACTAGAGGACAAATCAAGGGTTGTACCATATTGGTTTGGTGCCATAAGTCGTTCTGTAAAATTCACTTCAGTTAAACCACCCCAGTTTTTAGGAATATGCGATTCCGTAACCGCAACATGTAAAATTGGATTATCAATGCCTGAAGCAACTTTTTCAATAGTAATTTCCAATTCATAATCTATCAAACCGGAATTAGTCCCCTCCACTTCAATAGTATATGATGAAGGAACCGAAATCCTTGAATTATATTTTGAGAGATAGGTAGGATACATATTTCCACCACCACCCACAGAATTGGTCACACCATCAAAAATTACCGTTGGTAAACCGGGAATCATACTTCCATAATAATTTAACCTGGCAATTGAATATGTATTCTGATAATCGTCACCAGAATGATAAGCAATAACTGCTACATCAAATCCATTTTCCACCAGAGCGTCAACTCCAACTGCTGCGTCTGGACAGTAAGGTCATTGTGTTTGCGTTGCAGATTCAATAATAACTTTATCTCTGTCAACTTGCTGGGCAATCAAGGCTCCGGCAACGAATATAAAAGCAAATAGAAGTTTTAATGATTTCATAATAATTGTACCTTTTTAAGTAATTTATTTTGTAATAATTATTTTTTCAATTGTTTTTAATGATCTTAATTCAACTGAAAGATAATAAATTCCTGCATTCAATGTTGAGAGATCAAGAATATATTCCTTTTGACCTGAAGATTCAATACCTTCATCAACATTAAATATTTCTCTGCCAAGAGGATCGATTAATGAGTATTGTACCTGTTCCTCTTGTTCCAGAGTAAACTGAAAATTCAACACATCTTTAACAGGATTAGGAAATATGTTAATCGTTTGACTTACCAAATTTTCTTCCACTTCAGTAAAAGAAATGATAAACTGTCCTTCTGCCTTGGAACCGAATGTATTTCCCTGGGCAATAATGAAAGTTTGGAATCCAACAGCAAAAGATCCTCCCTCGGTTAATCCATCACCTCCTGCATCATTTATAGTAAAGGTGTTGCAATCAGTAACATCAAATGTGTATTGCTCAAGTATTTGCTGTCCGGGAGTGGTATAAGGGCCTCCCTCATATATGACTTCACCCTGTGAATTAGTAAATTCCCAGGTGGTTTCTTCCGGGCTATTATCCAGTTTAAGGACCAATGTAATAGTAGCCGGTGCATCCAGTGCCTTAGGAATATCCACTATTTTTACATTGTTATCAGGATAATCATCCACCTGGCCATTTGGATTCGACAAGGTAACGTTTAAAGTATTGATATCCATCACTCCAAAAGTAGTTTCTGACATTGTAATAGTTTCTGACTCCAGAAGTGAAAGGCTACCAGACCATTGAAATACAACAGGCGCTTCATTGTTTATGGTATAAATAATATCCAATGAAGTTAAATTATCCGAACCATTATTTTGAATAGTAACCATAGGCTGTATATTACCAATGCAATAACTTTGTGAAACATTGCTAACATCAATGACTTCAGCATCTGTTGAATACACAGGTGTAAACACATTACTACTGCTGTTGCCCGATTGGAGAACCTCTTTTGAACTATTATTTTGAACAAAACCAACAGCCGCTAATTCATCAATATCGTAAACGTTTTGATGCTCCCAGGAATACTGCAAAATCACGTATTCACCTGCTGCAAATGCCGGTAACTCAGTTCCGTTCTGATTGGGTAACATTTTTTTCATAACATTATAAAAATCCACTTCCCCATTGGAACCCGGTTGAGTATTGAAATGAATATGCTTTTCAATGACTACCATGTGAGCTTTCATCCCTGCGTCAACATCTTCTGTTGCTTTAATCAACATGTACACTTTGAATTTATCTTGACCTGGTGATAATTCTTGATAAAGTGAGATTTCGAAGGGAGATGGCACAGCATACCTGTTGTTTATTGTTGTAATATTCCAGCCACTTGGATGCCCATTATAAATATTACCATCAAGTACTGAGTTTGGTACAGAAGTAACACCGTAATATGTTGTGCGTGCACCATTTTCAGGTATATTATGATTGTACATCGGATCATAACCAGGCCAACTGGTGTGATACATTATGGCTGTGAATTTATCAGGATTTGCTAAAAGAAGGTTATTTATCTGCGGATTATAGGTAGCACATGGGCCGCATGAAGCCTGAGTAAAATGTTCCAGAAGTACCAAGCGCTGAGATTGTCCCATAACCAGGACAGAAAATAAAATTAATAGTAAACCAAGGTAAATGTGCTTTTTCATATTGTTTATAGTTTATATTTAAAGAAACAAAATTATATATTTTATCCATTCGTCGTTATAATTAACATATAAATAATTAAATATGAGAATGAGATGTTTTGTAAAGACACTAAGGTATTTATAAAGGTTGCTTTATAAATTATGCCCATTTTAACCTTTACTTTGAATATTAATAATTTTTAGCACAGTTTTTGATAAATTTTCAGCAATACTATAAAACACACTGCAACTATTTACATATGCTTGTTGTCAATATTTATATGATGTTAATCTAAAAACTACAAAATAATGAAAAAAATTACACTTCTCTTTTTAACCGTTTTAACTACCATATGGGCGATGACCCAAAGTCTGGAGTTGTATTACGAGGGTGTTTTGCTCGCACCCAATGCTGAAATAACCCTGACTGCACATGCTGATTCCGGAATGATGGTTTTAGATACCCTTGATGTGAAAAATATTTCAGATGCAACTGTTGAAGTTAAATGTATCAGGACAATTATTGATACTATTCCCGATGTCATTAATTCATTTTGCTGGGGACTCTGTTATCCTCCATTTACGGATACCTCGTCTGTTGCTGTTGTGATTCTATCCCAGGCATTCTCATATGAATTTGTTGGTGATAATGACCCGGATGGGAACATAGGCATTATGAAGGTAAAATACACATTTTACAGTATAAAAGACATAGATGACCAGGTATCGGTAATTGTTAATTATGATGCAACGGGTGAATCAGGAAATAATGAGTTATTCGACAATATCCGGCTATCAGATGTATATCCTAATCCAGCCAATAATTTTGTATCGGTTGATTATGATCTGCCTGGACTGAACAATGCAAAAATTATGATTTTCAATTTATTGGGATCAAAAGTTAAAGAAATTGAGTTAACCGATGCGGTCGGAACTTTAAAAGTAAATACCTCCGGTCTACTTGAGGGTATTTATTTCTATTCCCTTCTGATCAATAATGAGGCGATAAAAACTCAAAAATTGATCATCAAACACTAAACAACCTGAAATGAAAAAAGCCCCTGCTCGGGGCTTTTTTTTTGCTTTATGATTTTTATTGCATGCCAAATTCTTTTTTCAGCTTGGCTACATAATCCAGCTTTTCCCAGGCAAAATATTCCACTTTTTTGGTAAAAACCTTATGTCCGTTTCTTTCTTCTTTAAATTGTGTGTCTTTGTCTTCATAAAGAACTTCAATCTCTTCAGTAAAAACTTCTCTACCAAAATGGCCATAAGATGCTGCCTTTTCAAAGATTGGATTTTTCAGTCCAAATCTTTTCACAATTGAGTATGGGCGCATATCGAACAATTTGGTGATTTTTTCTGCTATCAATCCATCAGAAAGAATAATACCTTTTTCATCGGTAACCGTAGCTGTTCCGTAAGTATTAATGTAAAAACCAACCGGATTATTAACACCAATGGCATAAGCCACTTGAACAAGCACCTGTTCAGCGAGGCCGGCAGCAACCATATTTTTTGCAATATGGCGAGCAGCATACGCAGCTGAACGGTCAACCTTCGAAGAGTCTTTTCCTGAGAAAGCGCCTCCGCCATGTGCACCATGGCCACCATAAGTATCAACGATGATTTTCCTTCCGGTCAGGCCGGTATCACCATGCGGCCCTCCTATAACAAACTTACCTGTTGGATTAACTAACAGATTGCAATCTTGCCCGAAAAAATTTCGAATCCTTTCTGAATATTGTTTTTTAACTCTTGGAATAAGAATCGTATCAACATCTTCTTTAATTTTCTTTTGCATGTTTTCTTCCGTATCAAACTCATCATGCTGAGTGGAAATCACGATAGTATCAATACGTTTTGGTTTGCCATCATCATCGTATTCAAGTGTTACCTGCGATTTTGAGTCAGGGCGTAGATAAGTCATATCTTTTCCTTCTCTGCGAATTTTTGCAAGTTCAAAAAGCAGGTCGTGCGACAGTTCGGAAGTAAGAGGCATGTAATTATCCATTTCTTTGTTAGCAAAGCCAAACATCATTCCCTGGTCGCCTGCACCCTGATCTTCCATTTTTTCGCGGACAACTCCCTGGTTAATATCAGGCGATTGCTCGTGTAATGCCGAAATAACAGCACATGAATCGGAATCAAAACGGTATGCGGCTTTTGTATAACCAATACGACGAATTACATCGCGGGTTATTTTTTGAAGATCGACATAGGCGTCGGATTTAACTTCACCTGCAACAACGGCAAGGCCAGTTGTTACCATTGTTTCACAAGCAACCTTCGAATCCGGGTCTTGTTTTAACATTTCATCAAGTATAGCGTCAGAAATCTGGTCGGCAACTTTATCAGGATGCCCTTCTGATACAGATTCTGATGTGAATAAATATCCCATATTAAAATATTTTATGAATTAATGATTTATTGAATTAACGATTAAATGAATTAATGCTAAATGGAGAATTGGATTGAAACAAGGGGCATATTATTGCTTTAGCATTTTTTCCCGTGGTTGCAATCAATCAAATCTCTCCACACGAGCGGCAAAGATATAAAGAATATGAAAACTACAAAAAAATTATTGAATTCCCCTATTTCTATGAATCACTCTTTGTAAGCTGCTGAAAGACTTGCTCAATGCCTTGTTTATCTTGCTGCATTGATAAAACAGCCAGGTCGTTTTTCACAGCAAATTGAAATACGGCTTCCCGAATATCACCTGCTTCTGATTGTATTTCAAATATTGTATCACTTTTTTTCAAAACATCATTAATACCATTTATTGATCGAATCAAATCAATATTAACCGGTTTATTAAATTCAACACTGATGGTTTGGTACCCCGATGTTTTTAAAGATAATTTTTCCGTTGAATCATCGGCAACAATTTTGCCTTTATCAATAATTATTGCCCTGTTGCAAATAGCTTCCACCTCCTGCATGATGTGCGTGGAAAGCATGATGGTTTTTTCCTTGCCAATTTGTCTAATCAGATTTCGTATTTCGATCAATTGATTAGGATCGAGCCCTGATGTTGGCTCATCCATTATTAAAACATCCGGATCGTGAATTAACGCCTGTGCCAATCCTACCCTTTGCCTGAATCCTTTCGACAATGCACCGATCTTCTTATTCTGCTCAACCTCAAGGCCGGTAATGGCAATCATTTCTTTAATTCTCTCCTTAATATTTGGAATTTTATAAATGCCTGCAATAAATTCAAGGTACTCTTTTACATACAGATCGGTATACAATGGATTGTTTTCTGGCAGATAACCAACCCTTTTGCGAACTTCCAATGATTGTTCAAAAATATCAAAACCATAAACGGAAACAATGCCTGAAGTTGGAGGGATGAAACAAGTAATTATTTTCATCATAGTAGATTTCCCGGCACCATTGGGTCCCAGTAATCCTACTATTTCACCGGCCTTTACTTCAAAAGATATATCATCAAGCGCTTTTTGCTTTCCGTAGATTTTGGTTATATTTTCAACTACTATTGACATAACATAAAAAGTGTCTTAAGTATTTAAAGTGTCTAAAGTATTTAAAGTGTCTAAAATGCCTTGAGTACTTGAGCAATTAAATTCCATGAGTATATTAAGTTTTATCAAAATATCAACTTTTAATAACATGTAACTAATAACACTAAACAAATAACCTCCCTATGCCCCTCTTCCATGGCATTGTTTATATTTCTTTCCGCTCCCACAGGGGCAGGGATCGTTCCGGCCAACCTTCTTCTCAACTTTAACAGGCTGGGTTTTTTGTTCCTGCTGTGTATCACTATGTGCTTGCGATAGCAAATCGGTTCTTTCTTCCTTGTATCCTGACCTATCTGTTCTTCTTCGTGCCTGTGCCTGACGTACATCAGCTTGCTGATCCGGAAGGTTACTCTTTACCAGGAATGAATCTATTTCTTTGTTGGTTCTCTGTACCATGCT
>JAUVJI010000099.1 GCA_030596605.1 Bacteroidales bacterium | reverse complement strand
TGTTTTCACTGTTAATTCTACAGCTTAATAAAAACCTGGGACGTTCACTTATAAAAAGCATAACCGATTCAATCTTATTGTGTAAAGAGCGGAAATGAAAATCTTTTACCACGCCAATAACTTTTAACATTCTTCCGCCCGAACCATCCAGATCAAATCCGTAGTGTATCTTTTTTCCGAGAGGATCATCTTCCCATCCGAATTCTTTTACAGCTGTTTCGTTAATAATAACAGCCTCCAGTGCATCCGTACCCATTTTTTCGTCAAAATTCCGTCCCTTTATAATTTCCATGTCCATAACATCTAAATAATCATAATCGGTTTGGGCAACCATAAGGGAATGGTCTTCCATTTTACTTTCCTGTTCAACCCTCATAACTTGTATCCACTCGATCCTTCCAGGCACACCGGTTGAGTTAGTAGCAGAAAAAATATTCGGATTTAACAAAAGCTCTTCTTTAAAGGTTTGTACTTTGCTCCTGAAAGTGGTATCCTGGATTTCCATTACAATGAGGTTTTCTTTGTCAAATCCAAGATCCTTATTCTTTAAAAAGTGAAGTTGACCGTAAATAACTATTGTACCGATTATCATAAAGATTGCAATGAAAAATTGTAGTACAACCAGTATTTTTCTAAGCATTCCTCCTTTTTTTCCTGTTTTACTTGTGGCTCCTTTTAATACTCTGATCGGAAGGAACGAAGACAAGTAAAAAGCGGGATAACTTCCTGATATGAATCCTATGACAAGGGTTATAATAAATATCTCCAAAAAAATTAACGGGCTTTGTGAGAAAGAGAAATTAAGTGTTTTATCTGCAAGAGTGTTAAAATCTGGCAATAATATATTTACAAGAAGCATTGCAATGAACATAGCAATCAGAGCTAATACTACAGACTCACTTAAAAACTGCCGGATGAGCTGATTTTTAAAAGCGCCAACAACTTTTCTTATTCCAACTTCTTTAGCTCTGTTGGCAGAGCGGGCTGTAGCCATGTTCATGTAATTTATGGCGGCAATTAGCAGAATGAATGCGGCAACAGCCGAGAAGATTAAAATATATGCTTTGTTGCCTGAAGGTTGTTCTGCACCCAATCCCTGCTTAAAATGAGTTTCGATGAGTGGCGTAGATAATAACTTAAAGCTTGCATTAAAATCATCACCAATAGATTTCATGTATTTATCATAAAAAGCCGGGAATTTTTCATGGATGCTTTTCATTGAAGTATTTTCTTTTATCAGGAGATAAGTGTAAACGCCAATATTCCAGAATCTGACCGGCTCGAAGCTGTTAAAATCCTCTGCTCCTGCTTCAGCAGCTACGGTGGCAGTGGAGATAAGTGCATCAAATTTTAAGTGAGAATTTCCGGGCAAATTTTTAATAACCCCGGTTACTTTATAATTTGTACCCCTCCCTGATGTTAATATGTCGCCCATTGGATTATTATTGCCAAAGAATTTTTCAGCAATTTTTTCGGTAATAACAATTGTATTTGGCTCGGTTAAACTGTTATTCGGGCCACCAAAAAGAAATTCGTGAGTAAATACTTTAAAAATTGTTGAATCAGCTATATAAAAACTCTCTTCATAATATTCTTTTTCTCCGTGCCTGAATAAAGTGTTCCCCACATCCATAAATCTGACGAACTCTTCAATTTCAGGAAATTCAATTTTTAATGCAGGCCCTAATGGTATGGGCACAATTGCAAACAGATCGTGTTTATTGCTAATGGTAAAATCGGATTCAATTCGGTAAATCCTTTCATGGTTTACATTGTATTTATCATAAGAGAGTTCGTCCTGAACATACAAAAGAATAAATATGGCAACCGTAATTCCAACGGACAAGCCGATAATGTTGAGAGTTGTATAAAATTTATTCCTGGAAATATTCCGGTAAAGGCTGAGAAGATAGTTTTTAAACATGGTTAATTTTATTGATTATTGACTATTGACATGACGCATTGGTTCTTTGAAAGTTACATACTTATTCGATAAGAAACCTTAATCAGAAAAATATTATGTGGTACAATTGAGAATAAATTATTTACATCATCCACAAAATTAAATTCGCCATAAGAATTATCTCCTGTTCTTCCCTGCGACCAAACAATGTAAATAGTAGAGCCTGGGATGTATTCCCATCGTGCAACGAGATTCGAACGAAATTCAAAAAAGTTAAAATTCGGATCTTTAAAATAATAATCTATGGTTGCATCCTGATTTTCGTCAATATAGTAAAAATTAGCATCTTCTTTTTCATTGTACGAATAGAAGATTTCATCTTCAGTAAAAATATGGAATCGATTATTATAGTCGTCTGCCATGGGTTCGGTAATTCGTTTGAATGTAGAATAATCACCGGCAAAAATGAACGGTTGTCCCCAGTATTGGATTGAAAGGTCGGGTGTTAAACTCAGGTTTATCCTGAAATCGGCGCTAAGAATTTCTGAGTTGAGTGTGGAAATAATATACCTGTCTTCTCCCTCAAAATTAAGGGTTTCAACATATTGCAAATATCTTCTTCCTTTGGTGAATGATGGTTCGATAGATAAGGATAATGCAGTAAGTGGCCTGTAACTTATTTCAAGCCCGATATCAAAAAATCTTGAGTGATTAAGATCACCCCAATTGTTAAATGTAAAAACTTCAAATACAAGTTTTTTTCTTTCGTCAGTAGATATAAATGCCCAGTTATTCCAGTCGCCCGGAAATCTTAATGCCGGCCCACCCCTCAATTCAGAGCGCGAAATATTGCTTGTCCCCCTGTTTATTCCCGAACCGATTGACCAGTAATTTTTGAATTGAGTATGAAAATTAATATTGCCTCCGAGATAAAGCTGTGTGCCGGAAAAATCCCATCCTGACCACTGGTCAAAACTAATATTAAAGCTTCTGAAAATACTAAATGGATCCCATATCCTGTATCCTCCCTATGCAGATTGTTGTATTATGTCGGCCTGACGCATATACCCCATATCATTTAATTCTAAACCGGGAGAACGCCATGTAACATAACCCCCATATCTCCAGTGGCCTTTACCAATTTTCCCACCTGAGATTGTACCGCCGGTTCCCGTTAAAGTTGTCCGGGTAGTATCAAGATTTAGATGAGTGGCATCAGGCCGTTGATAATACCTTCGCGAAGATTCCTGCAATTCGGTAATAGATTTGGTATTTCCGTTTAGATGACTGAAAACCGTTTTTAAACTCAGGTAATAAGCTTTATCCTTCCAAAAGTTTGTAAAATCCAATCCTCCTGTATAAGCCGAATAAGGTAGAAAATTAATTGATTCATTATCAATTTTTCGATTAGTGGCTGTTACCATTCCCCCTACTGTAGTATTTCCTTTATTAAAATCTTTCTGCAAACGTGTATTGAAATAATTGGTCATTGGTTCAACTAATTCCTTTCTTTCTTCACCTTCTTTGTCAATTTTTGCAAATTCCTTTGCAGCAAGACTCTCCATCACTCCGATTGACCAGCCATTTCGCGTTTTGCCTGATAACTTGAATGCCCCTAAAATGGTCGTAAATTCGGGCTGGTCGGAATACTCATTATATTCCAGATCAGGATCATGATGTGGGGATCTGCCGATACGTCTTGAATAGAATAAATTGTCCTGCGACATTGGACCGCCTCCATCAGTCAGGGTGTAATCATAAATATTATTTCCTTCTATAAAAAACGGGCGCTTTTCAGGGAAGAAGGTTTCAAAAGCCGTAAGGTTAACTTCTGACGGGTCAGCCTCTACCTGGCCAAAATCAGGGTTAACAGTAAAATTTAAGGTAAGGTCGTTTGTTACTGCAATTTTTCCATCAACACCTGCTGAATAGCCGAATTTTTTACCGGTTGCAAAAGGATTGCCTTCATCTTCTTCAAATCTCTCAACATTACCCATCACATAAGGTATAATTTCTACTTCTTTCTTAGGTTTAATGTCGTTTATACCATGTAATTCTCCAAACATACTTACCCACCGTGAGGACTCAACAGGTACATGTTTCCACGCCGAGAATTCTTCCTTCCTGAATAATTGCCTCACAACCTGTAATCCCCAAACATGTTCCTTTTTATCCGCAAACCTAAGTTGTGTATATGGGATTTTTATTTCTGCATTCCAGCCTTCAGAATCAACTGTTGTTTTTACGTACCAGACCGGATCCCAGGAATCATCCATTTCAGTATCGTTAGAGATAATTACATCACCTTTAACCCCTGCGGCAGTTACCACAAACGCAAAAGCAGTTAACTTATCGTAATAACTGTCGATACCTATTGCCACCCAGTCACCTTCAAATCCATCGCGACGGGTCAATCTTTTTTCAATTTTATCAGTTTCAGTATCCAGAGCTTTTATGGCTACATAAAGGTTATTGTCATCAAATAAAATTTTAAATAAAGTTTTTTGTGATGGTTGTTCAGCTTCATATGGTTCACGCTGAACAAAATCACCTGACCATTCAATCGTATTCCATATTTCTTCATCCAACAAACCATCAATTACGGGAGGAGAGGCATTAATTTTTTTGGTATGATAAATTCGCTGAGATATGGTATCAGAAAAACTTAAAAGAGAAAAGCACAGAATCAATACACTTAGGATAAAAAAACGTAGTTTAATTTTGGAAGAAAGAAATCTATGTTTTTTACAATACTTCATTATTCGTATTTGAGGGTTGTTACGGGATCGGCCCGTGAAGCAATCAGGGCTCTGAAGCTCGTTATTAGTAAAGCCAGTCCCAAGGCTATAAGTGTGGCAAAAATAAATGTCATCCAATTGATCGACACTTGATAAGAAAAATGATTTAACCAGTTATTCATAACGATGTAAGCAAGAATCCATGCAAAAATACTGGCCAGCATAATTAACCAAATAAACTCTTTTGATATATTTTTTATAATACTTAATACCGATGCGCCTAATACTTTTCTGATCCCGATTTCTTTTGTTTTTTGTTCAGCGAGGTAGGACGCAAGACCCAGTAATCCCAAAGCAGCAATGAATATGACGATAATCGTAAATATCAGCGAAAGGTTACTGAGGTTTTCTTCATCCTGGTATAATTCGGTAAGTTCCTCATTCAGGAAAGAGTATTCAAAAGGCCTGTCAGGAGAAGTTTTATTCCACATTTTCTCCATGAACATCAATACATTTTTCTCAGATCCGGGCTGGATACGAACAGCCATATATTTTAAGAACCACATCACTTCTCTCGGAAATTCTTTCATGTTCAAAACAAATGGGCCGGATGCTTCATGCAGGGATGTTGGATGAAAGTCTTTAAATACACCGATTATCCGCTCATCTCCACTTAAAGATCTGAATTTTTTACCAAGAGCTTCCTGCGGATCTTTCCATCCCATATGTTTTACCATGGCCTCATTAATTAAGAGACCATGCATTGGATCTGTCTTATTTGCTTCATTATAGTCCCTTCCGGCAACCATTTTAATTTTGAAAGTCTCAACAAAATCATATTTTACAACAAGCGCCGGATAAAATTGCCACTGGTCTTCGGGTAAACCTTCCGGACGAAACTCATGTGTATTGTGCGATGCCCCAAAAATGTCATCCATGGCCGTCACACTTAAAATGTTTGCATTATTTAATAGCTCTCTTCTAAAGGAGGGGTAAATATTTGCAACCGGTGTCCTGTTTATTGGTACAATAATTATATTCTCTTTATCAAAACCCAGGTCTGCATTTTTCATAAAATTAAGCTGATCATTTATTATTAAAGTACCTATGATAAGTGTAATGGAAATGGTGAATTGAGCTATAACAAGTATTTTTCTTGGCATTCCGCTTTTTGCACCCAAACGAAGCCTGCTCTTTAACACAGTTACCGGATTAAAAGCGGATAGATAAAAAGCGGGATACACGCCTGATAAAACCCCGATGAATAAGCCCAGTAAAATAATCAGGACAATGTTTTGAAATTCAAAAAGGGTGTACAGCGAAATCGACTTTCCTGTAAAATTATTAAATACAGGGATGATAAACTCAGCCAGGATAAGCGCTATAATGAGCGCAATAAAACTCAAAATAGTGGATTCTCCTAAAAATTGACGTATCAATTGCGACCGGTAAGCTCCTGTTACTTTTTTAATGCCGATCTCTTTAGCTCTTCCGGCTGAAGTAGCTGTAGCAAGGTTCATGTAATTGATGATGGCTATGATCAGAAGAAATACAGCAATGGCAGATAAAATATAAATGGAAGTAATGCTATTATTAGATCCGATTTCATAATCCAGTTTTGATTTTAGGTGAATATCCAAAAGGGGCTGTAGGTACATGGACATGTTATCCTTTTCAGCGTCATAAAAGTATTTTTGTACAAAGTCGGGGAAATTATTTGCCAGGGCTGCCGGATCAATATTTTCGTCAAGTAGCAGATAGGTCCAGCAAGGATTCCAAACCCAGGTTTGTGGAAGCTGGCCACCATAGCGGGCACGAAGCGTTGACATGGATCCAATAAAATCAAACCGAAAATGGGATTGGGAAGGAACATCTTTTATTACCCCTGTTATGTGGAGGTGAATATCGGTTTCGAAGCGAAGGGTTTTTCCAATGGGATCTTCTTTTCCGAAATATTTTTTAGCAGTTGATTCTGTTATAACAACAGCCCCATTTTCGTCAAGCGCTGTCTCCGGATTTCCTTTAACAAAGGTATAATCAAATATGTCGAAAAATGTGGAATCGGCATAGAAAAAATATTTTTCATTGAATTTTTTATCCTCATACTCAACAAAACTCCTGGGTGCCTGAAAATTAAAAAGCCTGACGACATTTTTAATCATATCAGGATATTCGCTCTTTAAAGTAAAAGCCACCGGAAATGGAGCGCTGGCCGAGTTTTCACCAACACCCTCAAAATCATAAACATTAACCAAACGGTAAATGTTTTTCGCCTTTTTGTGATAACGGTCATAACTTAGCTCATCTGAAATAAAAAGGTAAATGATCAAAAAACTGGCAATCCCTGTAGCCAGGCCCAGGATATTGATCAGTGAATATGTTTTGCGAATTGTAAAATTTCGAATTGTGGCTTTAATGTAGTTTCTGATCATGATCAACGCATTGAACCCTTATGAATGTCATCTTTTGTGCCAAATAGAATAAACGACTGTTTTACACAAAATTACATGTGTAGTGAGTTAAAATATGAATTATAAGTGTTCGGGAGTCGACAGGCTTTGTACAGAATTGAACAGTAAGGATTTGTTTATCCTCAAAAATATTTTTAAATTTGTAGGAAACACAATTTAATGTTAATGCTTAAAAGAACTGTTTTTTCTGCAATAGTACTCCTCTTTATACACTATGGGTATTCACAGAATTTTCCACCACCAGTAAATTTGCAGATCATAATAGATGGTGAAGAACTGCTATTAATCTGGGAAGCACCGACAAAAGACCTTAGTTATTATAATATTTACAGGAATAACTTATTGATTGGAAATACAATTAACCTCCAATATACCGACACGATACAATTTGTTTATTGTAACGAATGGTATGTTACTGCAGTTTATGTTAACCCGACGGGAGAATCCGATCCATCAAATACAGTAGTTTTCGCAGTACCTGTTGTGGAACAAATTCCTTATTTCGAAAATTTTGATAATGAAGTAGCTATTTGGAGTACAAAAGTAATTACCGGCCAGACTGAATGGCAATTGGTAGATTCCACATCTTTTTCAGGAACTCAAAGTGCAGGCTGCTACTCAGCAATTTATGGGAATAAATCAATCTTGTATTCACCAGAAATATTTGGAAATTTGACTGGTGAAATTGAATTAAGCTTTTGGTACAAGTGCCCAGTGGAAAATAGTTTATCTGATGAACTTAAGGTTTATAGAATTTATTGGATGGATACCATTCTTCTAACCAATGTTTTAACAAATCAAAACCAATGGGAGCAGAAAAAAATCATCTTGGGAGATATTGACGATTTACGTATTTCTTTTGAATCTAAATCAATAGGAGGAAGAGGGGTGTTTATTGATAGTATCAGTATTACTGAAACTTTAACTTCTGTTGAAAACAATTTTGAAACAGAAAGTCTGCAACTTTTTCAAAACATTCCCAATCCTTTTTACAATAAAAGTAAAATCAAATATTATTTGCCCCAAAACGAAAATGTAAAGCTCTCTGTTTATGGAAGTACAGGGCATTTTGTAACAGACTTAGTCGACAAGGAAATGTCCTGTGGAATACACTCTATAGACTTTTCCAGAAACGAACTTCCTTCAGGAATCTATTTTCTTGTACTAGAAACAAAAGAAAGAAGGTTGGTAAATAAACTAATTATCAAATAATTATTTTTTTTGGCCAACAACTACACGTAAACTTCCCGGAATAATTTCAAAATTAAAAGGAGAATGTCCTAACGACTCACCATCGGCTTCGAGATAGACAAGAGGTTTTGATGTTATTTGAAATGACTTCCCTGTGTAGGTATCTACTTTTGGATGATTGATAAAGGATCCGTCATAAAGATTTTTAATTTCTTTTAAAACGCTAAATTTCCCCAACTTTTTAATATGGGTCATATCCAGCAAGCCATCATCAGGAATGGCATGGGGCAGCTGCATCATACCCCCACCATTGTATTTACAAATGCCCACACTTAAACTAAAAGTTTTACTTTTTATACGGCTATTTTTTTCATCAATTTTAATTTCAATATTTGAATACTTGTAAAATAGCAGGCTTGTTAATAGGTTCTTCAGATATGTCAAAACCCCTCCTTTTCCGTGTTCTTTATCCTTATTGGTTTTAGCAGCTACCACGGCATCATATCCCATTCCGGCAACATTAATAAAATATCTTCGCTTTGAAGTGGAGGAACTAAAATAGTTTACCTTTCCGATGTCCTGTATAAATGTTTTTTCTTTTTTAATAACTTTAATGGCTTGTTTGTATTTAAAAGGGATATGAAACATACGGCACCAGTCATTGCCTGTTCCCACGGGTATCATAGCGAGAAGAAATTCAGTTGTTGGTACGTTTTTCTGAAAGAAAATCCCATTCACCACTTCATTCAAAGTGCCATCGCCGCCTGTAACAATAAATTTGCGATATCCTTTCTTAATATATTTAGTGGTAAGTGCAATTGCATGCTCTTTATGTTTGGTGAAAACAGAATCGAATTGAATTTTATTCTTCACTAATAGATCATAAATTTCCCCCCAATCCTTTTCCCCCTTATTTGTCCCGGCATGTGGATTGACAAAAACCATCCATTTATCAACTGTGTGAAAAAAGGTCTTAGCCATGCACTAAAGATAATAGTTTATTTTTAACCGCTTCCGGTTGAATGTTTTCCATGCATTCACAATGCACAGATCTTTTGCATTTGGAACATTCTTTATCTACCACAAAATAATCAGCATTTTTTCCCAGAGGTGCCCATCTGCCTGGATGCATCGGTTTAATGGGTGGATATATTCCAAGAGCATATTTCCCAAGAGCTGCAGCTATGTGCAGTGGCCCGGTACTGGCTGCAATCAATCCATCTGTTTCATTTATAAAACTGATAAGTTCTTTGAGAGAAAGTTTTCCTGTCAGGTTATTAACTGTAGGGAATTTGTTAAGTATTTCTGTTTTTATCAATTCTGCATCTTCTTGTGTCCCTGTTATAAAAATTTCAAATTTATCTTTAGGAAGGATCTCAATTAATTCAGCGAAGTTTTTCAATCCCCATTCACGGGCACTCCCTTTTGATTTGGGATGCAGGATCAGGTTGAATTTATCTTTTGAAATGAGTTTTTCAAAATCATCGTTTAATGGCTCTATTTTATTAAAGTCATAATATTTATAAATTTCATTAAGATCATAATCTTTCTTTTTTGTTAAGAACTTAAATAATTTGAGATTTAGTTGTGCTTCATGCAGATCAGATTGTCTCCGGGATAAAGGAACTAACTTGTTGCATGTAAAATAATGAAATAACCTTCCTGTTGCTCCAATCCTAACTGGGATTTTTGCTTTTTTGGCAAGATTTGCAATTTCCGTTACTGGAAAAACATGGACGATCGCATCCGCACCAATCTCTGTAAATTTTTGAATTTGACCTTTGGGTTCAAGTTTTTGAATTTCATCCCAGTTAATGAAGTGATCAATATTATCTGAAGCGTTTACTATATCTTTCGTATATGATTTTCCTAAAAAGAAAATTTCGATTTCAGGATGGTGATTTTTCAAGACTCCTGCAACAGGCAAAGTAAGAATCACATCCCCAATACTGTCTGTTCGGCTTATGATGATCTTTTTAATTTTCATCATTGTGTTTGTGATGCTTATAGAGCTCTTTCAGTTTGATATATTTCAAAAAAGTGGCATTGGCAGAAATCTGGCAAATAATAAATCCATAATACCCATCAAGGAAACCAAAGTGAAAGAAATAATTCCTGATAAATTTAAAAATAGGATTGAAAAAGATTTTCAAGCCATTCGATTTTTTCCCTGATTCATATGCTGCCAGTGCTGTGATGTCGGTAAACTTGTTGGCTTGATTTACATGCTGGGCAATGGAATTATAGGAATAATGTAGAATATTACCATTTAGATGACCTCTTGTTGATCCTTCAATTAGGGTGAAACGTTCATGGATTTTTACACCTACCCATTTACCTTTTCTTCTGTCATATAAGCGCAACTGAATATCCGGGTACCACCCTGAGTGTTTGATCCATTTACCACAGTAATTGGTCATTCTGTTCATTGAGTACCCATCATGCTTCCAGTATTTTTTTGCATTTTCTATTGATTCTTTTAAGTTTTCGGAAAGAGTCTCATCTGCATCTATACTCAAAATATGATCGTAAGTAGCTTTTTTATTGGCGAATTCATGTTGTTTAACATAATCTTCAAACCTATGCTGGATAAAAGTAGCTCCCTTACTTTTAGCGATTTCTTCGGTTTTATCATCAGAAAAGGAATCCACCACCAAAATTTCATCCGCCACATCCTTTACAGAATCAATGCATCGACCAATATTCTTTTCTTCGTTAAGGGTTATAATTACAACAGAAATATTCGGCATTTTTAATTTTTCTCAAGTAAATATTTATACAAAGTTAATCAAATCACTTTTTTCATCCAGTTTCCTTTTTTCAAATACCAGAAAGATAATATTCCCAGGGTGGAAAAATACAAATACTCTGTTGACCAAATCGTTTCGATTGAGGATTTAGTAGCAATAGCAAGATAATAAGCGAGGCTCAAATACAACACCATGGCTATGATTTCAATGATCAACGAAATATTTGTATTGGCTGTTCCGGCGACACCATTAAAAATGATAATGGAGACGGCAAAAAGTACCAGAACACCGAGAATTACCTTTAAAGGGCCTAAAGTATATTCAATCAATGATGGATCAGTTGTGTAAAAGGATATGATTTCCCACTGAAAGATATATGTTATAATGATCATTCCCAGAATACTTAACAAGCTAAGGATGGACAATCTAAAAACCGCGGGTAACACACTTTTTTGTTTTCCTTCACCCAGCAAATTACTCACAATGGTATTGGTTGCTGATCCCAATCCGAATATAGGAATGGTAAAGATCATATATAAACTACGTAAGATGTTGGAAACAGCCAGGTTTCGCTCACCTGTTTTTTCAATGATCATAAAAAATGTAAACCAGCTTAAAATGGAAACAAAATACTGGATCATGATAAATCCGGCCACCTCCAAAATTTTATTGATGATTTTAAAATCTAATTTTGGAAATCGAAAGAGTTGATATTTTGATAAGTCAACTTTTATAACAGTGATGAGAATGAAAAACACAACCGCCGAAATTTCTGCTATCACCGAAGCAAGCGCAGCGCCCCTGATACCCATTTCAGGAAATCCAAAATGCCCGAAAATCAATAGATAGTCAAGGCTGATATTAACAATGGCCATCAATGCGGCAGTATATGCCAGGTATCGGGTTTGTGTGATACCGATATAAAAACCACGAAATGCCATGTTTATAAATGCAAATACCAATCCCCATATCCTGATATCTAAGTATTCTTTGCTGGCATGGTAAATATTTTCGGAACTTAAAATAAGTTTCAGCACATCAGTAGAAACTATCCTGGTTAAAAAGAATAATATCAATCCCATAACCACCAAAAAGTAAAGACTATGATCAACGTAGGTTCCTATCTGGTTGAAGTTTTTCTCCCCATTTCGACGGCCAATTAAAATCTGAGTACCGGTTCCAAATCCAAAACCGAGCATAAATAAACACACATAAAATAAACCCCCGATGGCACTGGCTCCAAGTTCAATTTCACCAACACGACCCAAAAATGCAGTATCTATAACAATGATAATGTGTTGAGCCAGTAAACTCAAAAAGATCGGATAGCTGATTTGCCAGATTGTTCTATATGATGGGGTTGCAGACAATTACAGAAATTATTTCGCTAAAGTATTTAAAAATTATCACTCTAAAATGTTTAAAATTTAATATTAAAGATTAAACCTTTTTGCCATACATTTGTTGAATAGCTGAAACAGCACGGTTGTAAGCAGTTTATTTATATGGCACAATATTCAATTAAGGACCTGGAAAACTTTACAGGCGTTAAAGCCCATACTATTAGGATATGGGAAAAAAGGTACAATTTGGTTGAGCCAAAACGAACCTGTACCAATATTCGGTTTTATGACGATGATGATTTAAAAAAATTATTGAATGTTTCCATATTAAATCGCCATGGTTTTAAGATTTCCAATATCGTAAATTTTTCAGATGAAATAATAAATGAGAAAATACTTAATTTGGCACAAACTCAGAATGATGTTGAAAGCCAGATTGAGAGTTTTGTTGTGGCCATGATAGATATGGATGAAGCAAGGTTTGAAAAGGTATTTAATACGGCAGTAATTAATCTTGGTTTTGAAGAAGCCATCCTAAGAATTATGTATCCTTTCTTTGAAAAAATTGGCATCCTGTGGCAAATCGGAACAATCAATCCAGCACAGGAGCATTTTATTTCAAGTCTCCTCCGACAAAAGCTAATAGTGGCCATTGATGGTATTGTGGATGATTTAAATGGTAATGCAAAATCATTTCTTTTGTTCTTGCATGAGGGTGAGTTTCATGAATTAGGGTTGATTTTCTATCATTATTTAATTAAAAAAAGCAAACACAAAGTATATTACCTTGGAGAAACTGTACCTTTTGATGGGCTGGTTGAAATCTCCAGGCAAAAGAATATTGATTACATAGTTACATCCATGGTTACTGCAATTTCTGAGGATGAAGCACAAAGATATTTAGCAGACCTTTCAGATCAATTTAAAAATTCAAGAATATTTCTTACCGGGCTTCAGGTTAAAAATTATACCTATGAGCTTCCTCAAAATGTGATAATTATTGATAATGTAAATCAATTTAAAGAAGAGTTGTCAAATATTTCCTGATTTTCCCTTCAATATCTTCGTTTTTCTGTCTACACTGATTAGTTACATCCAAACAATTTTATCAATACTTTACAACTCAAACTCCCCAATTCATATTAATTCAAACTTAAAAGGTTTTGATTGTTGGCGTTATTATATCTAATGTTTAACCTTTATTTGGTGTAATTAAACAATTAACAAAAATTTAACATATTTTTAATGCCTAACTGATAATGCGTTACAATCTTTTTTTCGTTTATAATTTAAAAACATTCTAAATAGCTTGTTTAATTGAGTTTTTATTGTTTATCTTTGCAAAGTCAATGTTAAACAAAAGATTTATTTAAAATTTGAAGTTATGACAGCAATTGAATTTAATCATCAGATATTAAGTCTTAAAGACAACTTACAATACTTTGCATATTCATTAACTTCCAACCAGGAAGATGCCAATGATTTAATTCAGGATACTTATGTTAAAGCGATAACTCATAAGGATAAATTTGATCCGGCAACTAATTTAAAGGCCTGGATCTATACAATTATGAAAAACACTTTTATTAATAAGTATCGGAAAAAAATCAAGGTGAATACCATCATTGATAATACGAAAGATTTGTATTTTTTAAATAATTCAAATAAAACTGATATGGTATCGCCTGATTCAAATTATATTCATACAGAGCTTTTGAAAGAGGTTAAAGATTTGCAGGATGAACATCGGGTTCCGTTTGAGATGCATTTTCAGGGATATAAATACAAGGAAATTGCAGAACAATTAAATTTATCAATAGGAACTGTGAAAAGTCGCATATTCTTTGGAAGGAAGAAATTGATGTCCAGATTAAAAGACTTTCAAAACTAAATAATTTGTAAAATTTCTCATAAACATAAATTAGGTTAATTTTTTAAATTTGGAAAAGGGTATTCAGCAAAATTTGAGTACCCTTTTTTGTAGTTTTTCCATTGCCTCTCCTAAAATTTGTACATTTGAATTTTCTAAAACATCAAAATATACATTGTACGATGTTCATTACACGAAGAGAACGATTTAATGCAGCACACCGTCTTTTCAGGGAAGACTGGTCGGATGAAAAGAACCTGGAAGTTTTTGGGAAATGCTCCAACCCCAACTGGCACGGGCACAACTATATCATGTTTGTTACCGTGAAAGGCAAAGTAAGTAAAGAAACAGGGTTTGTTATTAACTTGAAAGATTTAAGCGGGATCATAAACACCAGGATCATTGATAAAATCGATCACAAAAATTTGAACCTTGAAGTGGATTTTATGAAAGGCCGCATTGTTTCAACAGAAAATATTGCTATCGCTATCTGGGATGAACTGGAAGAAAATATTCGCCAGATTGGTGCGGAGCTACATTGCATTAAAATTGTTGAAACAGAAAATAATTTTGTTGAATATTATGGTAATTAAAGAACTACTATCTAAGAAAGTGGATTTGAATTGTACCTATATGGAGCAAAGAATAAAAAGCAAGGAGAAAATGGAATGTTGGAAAAATGGAATAATTATTCCTAAACAGATGAAAGTCAGTTCCATTATTCCAATACCCCATAATTTTTAACATGTAAAATAATCGATGAACAGAACCGCTACCTTTGAAGGTGGATTTCGAATTTATAAAAAAATATATAGACATGACTGATGACCGATTAAAAGAAATGGCAGAGATCAACCAACTGGATGGATACGAAAAAGTGGATTTGTACAATTATAAAAATGTGGATAAACTGGCCGGACATTATAAAAACATCTTGAAACTTATTGGCGAGGATCCTGAAAGAGAGGGACTGAAGAAAACTCCAGAACGTGTCGCTAAGTCGATACAGTTCCTTACTCATGGTTACATGCTCGATCCGGTAGCGATTTTGAATTCTGCCAAGTTTAAAGAAGATTATCGTGAAATGGTGATAGTGAAAGATATTGAAATTTATTCCATGTGCGAGCATCATATGATCCCTTTTATAGGCAAAGCACATGTGGGCTATATCCCAAACGGTTACATCACCGGACTAAGTAAAATTGCCAGGGTAGTAGAAGCATTTGCACGCAGGCTCCAGGTACAGGAGAGACTTACAACTCAGATAAAGGAGTGTATTCAGGATACACTTAACCCACTTGGAGTAGCCGTTGTTATTGAAGCACAACATTTATGCATGATGATGCGTGGCGTTCAGAAACAAAATTCTGTTACCACCACATCTGATTTTACTGGCGCATTTAAACGAAAAGAGACACGTGAGGAGTTTATTCATCTTATTGGCACGAAACTTCATTAATGTTATTGAGACATCAAATCTTGTAAAGTGCAAAAATACTTGACAATTTCCTACTTCAACCATTCAAGTCCCAGGGCTGTTCAATTCTAAAAAATGATATTTAGATTTTTCTCTGTGTAACTCTGTGCTTCTTAGTGTAGCTCTGTGGTATAGCTATTTCACAAAGTGCCACAAAGTTTCCACAAAGTTTCTCAAAG
>JAUVJI010000156.1 GCA_030596605.1 Bacteroidales bacterium | reverse complement strand
TCTCTGTGGTTCTTTGTGTAATAGCTATTCACGGAGTTACACAAAGAAGTCACAGAGTTGCTCAAAGGTATGAAAAAGGAGGTTATAGGTAAAAACATCTCCAGCACATCAAAATAATATTTAGCCTGCAAAAACAATGACAATAAATTCAAGTTAATAAGTCTTCGTTTTGCGCTTCATTCAAGCTATGCCAAATCTTTTTTTGTTAATAAAATTTATTTGACAATCCACGTAACAAATTTAAAAAAATGGAGTTATTTAACTTCAAGGTGGGAAAAAGTGCAAAAAGTTGTTAACAAATGGGAAAAAGTGGGAAATATTACATATTTTTATCCTCTGAAATTTTAAATCAATGACGAACCTGACATACACATACGAATGTAAGGCTGATTCCAAAGGAAGAGTAATGCTTCCCGGCGGTTTAAAGAAGGAATTGACCCCTGTGTTGAATAACGGGTTTGTCATTAAAAAAAGTGTGTTTTATAAATGTCTTGAGCTTTATCCAAATAATGAATGGGAAAAGGAAATGGCCAAAATCGACAAGTTGAATCGCTTTGTTAGGAGAAATGTGGATTTCATCAGGAAATTTATGGCAGGGGTTCGCCCCGTTAACCTTGATAATAACGGTCGGCTAAATATGCCAAATGAATTGATGGCCTTTGCCGGTATCCAAAAAAATATCGTGTTGACTTCGCAAATCAATAAAATTGAGATTTGGGATAAAGAGAATTATGAAAAAGCCATCAGCGCAGATGAAATCGACTTTGGTACATTGGCCGAAGAAGTGATGGGCAACGATAAAACCGACGACTAATGTATCATGATCCGGTTTTATTGAATGAGAGCATAATCGGATTAAATATACAGGCAGGGGGAATCTACATTGATGCAACCTACGGTGGTGGCGGACATTCACACAAGATTTTAAAAAAACTTGATAAGGGTTCTTTGATAGCATTTGATCAGGATCAGGATGCATTAAAAAACAAAATTCAGGATGACAGGCTGATTTTGATAAACCAGAACTTCAGATTTATGCGAAATTTCCTGAAGCTTTATAAAGCAGTTCCTGTTGATGGCATTTTGGCCGACCTAGGTGTTTCTTCGCATCAGATAGATCAGCCGGATCGGGGATTTTCATTGCGGTTTGAAGGTGATCTTGATTTGCGGATGAACCGGCGAAATAAGCTGACAGCTAAACAAATTGTGAATGAGTATTCTGTCAGCAAGCTGAAAAAAATCTTTATCAATTACGGAGAACTTTGGAATGCATCCAAAATAGCTCATGAAATTGAAAGCGCGCGATCAAAGAAGGAGATAGTTACTACAAAACAACTACAAAACGCAACCTTGAAATGCGCTCCAAAAGGCTTGGAAAATAAATTTTATGCAAAGCTGTTCCAGGCCTTACGTATTGAGGTGAATGATGAACTGGGTTCTTTGAAAGAATTGTTGAATCAATCGGTGGATTTACTGAAACCAGGTGGGAGAATTGTAATAATATCATACCACTCACTCGAAGACAGGCTGGTAAAATACTTTTTTAAATCAGGAAATCTTAAAGGAGAAATTGAAAAAGATTTTTACGGTAATCCACAGGTTCCATTCAAATTGATTACAAAAAAACCGATTGTCCCAACTGATGATGAAATAATAAGAAACAGAAGGGCAAGAAGCGCTAAACTAAGAATAGCAGAAAAAATATAATGCCACAGAAAAATAAAAAGAAAAATAAGAACGGAGCAATATCTGCCCAGGATATATTAGGCGGTGGATTCCTGACAAAGGAAAGAACCATAAAACACCTGCCATTTCTTTTGTTTCTCGCTTTTCTGGCAATTATTTACATCGGCAATTCCTATTATGCTGAAAAAAATATCCGAAAGATTGAAAAACTGCAAAAGGAGGTTAAAGAATTAAGATACGAATACATCACCAATAAGTCTAAATTAATGCAAAGCAGCCGCCAGTCGATGGTTGCCAAAAGTTTAGAAAATAAAGGGATTAAGGAGTCAACAGTTCCGCCGAATAAAATATTTGTAGAAGAAGAGTAAGTGAAAAACAAAAACATCAAAACCGATATTTTGTGGAGGGTATACCTGGTTTACCTGGGCATATTCTTATTTGGCCTGGCTATCATTATTAAAGTTGTCTATATACAGGTTGCTGAAGGCGCTGATCTAAAAGAAAAAGCCCAAAAACAATCCCTCAAATATTTTAATATAGATGCAGTCCGGGGGAATGTCTGTGCAGCTGATGGCAGTTTACTGGCCACATCTGTTCCTATTTTCGACATAAGAATGGATGTTGCTTCTCCGCTTATTTCGGATGCCTATTTCCAAAATCATATTGATGCACTTGCAAGAGAGTTGGCTGGCCTTTTTGGTGATAAATCAAAAAACCAGTATAAAAAGAACCTGCTACGGGAACGAAAAAAGAAGAATCGCTATTACCTGGTAAAAAGAAACGTTACTTATAATCAACTCAAGCAATTAAAGAAATTCTCAATATTTGAGCGGGGAAAATACAAAGGCGGTTTAATCATTATTCCAAAAACCAAAAGGGAAAAACCATTTGGTTTGCTCGCCGAAAGGACTGTCGGATACGAAAACAGAGCAGAAAGCCTTTTTGTAGGAATTGAAGGTGCCTATAGCGAATTCCTGAAAGGAAAAATCGGACAACAGTTACGCCGAAAGATCAACAATGGTGACTGGGTACCTGTATTCGATGAAAATGAAATTGAGCCGGAGGATGGGAAGGATATCATAACCACAATTGATATAAATGTACAGGATGTTGCAGAGTCTGCACTTTATAATCACCTGATCGAACACCAGGCTGAGTGGGGATGCGCTGTTCTGATGGAGGTTGAAACGGGTGAGATAAAAGCAATTGCAAACCTTACCAGGGACAAAAAAACCAATAAGTATTACGAAACTTACAATTATGCTGTAGGAACTGCCATTGAACCGGGTTCCACTTTTAAACTGCCTTCCATGATCGCTTTGTTTGAAGAGGGGCTGGACAATCTGAATGATACTATAGATATTGGTAAAGGGTATGCAGTTTATTCCGGCTTAACCATACAGGATGTCCATGGTATTCGTGATGGAAGGATCTCTATTAGGGAAGTATTTGAGAAATCATCAAATGCAGGTGTTTCAAAACTTGTTTTTGATATGTATTCACACAGGCCTCAAAAATACATTGACAGGCTATATAATATGTCCATACATGAGCAGAATGAGATAGATATTCCGGGAGAAGGACAACCTTTTGTAAAAAATACCAATCATTCCACCTGGTCAAAAGTTTCATTGCCCTTTATGTCAATCGGATATGAACTACAGTTAACACCTCTTCAAATTCTATCATTCTACAATGCGGTAGCCAATGATGGAAAAATGGTAAAACCCATATTTGTTAAAGAAATCAGAAAAGCAGGTAAAACAATTAAAAGTTTTGAAACAGAAGTAATAAACAGCTCTATTTGTTCTAAATCATCCCTTGATTTTGCCCATGAGATATTAGAGGGAGTTGTTGAAAGCGGCACAGCGCAAAGTCTGAATAAATCTCCATATAAAATTGCAGGAAAAACAGGTACCGCCCAAATAGCCAATAAAAGCAGCGGCTATGACAAAAAAAATTATAATGCATCATTTGTTGGTTATTTTCCTGCTAATGATCCTAAATACTCCTGCATTGTAGTTGTAAGCAAACCCTCCACAGGCCGATATTATGCCAGTTCTGTTGCAGTACCGGTATTTAAGGAAATCGCAGACAAAGTTTACGCTACCAACCTTGAAATTCATCAACACATTGATTTTGGTGAGGCCATTATCAATTACCCTGTTTATGCAACCGGATACCAGGAAGAACTTGAACAGATTTATGAAACTCTTGATATACCCCTTGACTCAATGAGTACAAATGCTGAATGGGCTATTGCCCTGAAAGCAGATAGTGCAGTAAGGCTGGAAACAAGAATAATAAAAGAAGGACTGGTTCCAAATGTAAAAGGTATGGGTGCAAAAGATGCCATCTATGTGCTTGAAAATCTTGGATTAAAAGTCAATATCAGGGGAAGGGGCTTTGTACGGGAGCAATCGTTGACACCCGGATCCAGAGCAAAAAAAGGAAATCAAATTACATTAAGATTAGCTGTTTGATCAATTGAAAGTATTACAAGACATATTAAAAGGAATTGATGTACTAAAAACTATTGGTACTGTTAATGTCAAGATCAGCTCGGTTAATTTTGACTCACGACAAGCGGCTCCCAATTCTGTTTTTGTTGCCGTTAAAGGAACCCAGGTTGACGGGCACATCTTCATCAATAAAGCAATTGAATTGGGATCGAGGGTAATTGTTTGTGAAAAGGTTCCAAAGCAGCCTAATAAAGAAGTTACTTATGTGCAGGTAAAAAGTACCGGTAAAACCCTGGGTTGTTTGGCTTCTAATTTCTTTGACAATCCATCTTCAAAACTCACGCTTATAGGAGTTACCGGCACCAATGGCAAAACAACCATTGTGAGCCTGCTTTTTGAACTTTTCAGAAAGCTTGGATATAAAGCAGGATTATTATCAACTATCGAAAATAAAATTGAAGATGAGGTAATAGGATCAACACATACAACTCCCGATCCGGTTCAGATGAATAACCTGATGAATAAAATGGTTGAAACAGGATGCTCCTATTGTTTCATGGAAGTAAGTTCGCATTCCATTCATCAGGACAGGATAGCCGGGCTTGATTTCAATGGCGGAATTTTTACCAATCTAACTCACGACCACCTGGACTATCATAAAACATTTGATGATTACATCAAAACAAAAAAGAAATATTTTGACGAGTTACCCTCAACCGCCTTTGCATTGAGCAACATTGATGACAAAAACGGCAGGATCATGTTGCAAAATACCAAAGCCCATAAAAAAACTTATGCATTCAAGACGATGAGTGATTTTAAAGGAAAGATCATCGAGAATCAATTTGAGGGATTACAACTAAATATTGAAGGTAAGGACTTTTGGTGTAGGCTGGTCGGTAAATTCAATGCCTATAATATTCTGGCAGTTTACAGTGCTGCAATATTAGCAGGTGAGAATAAAGAAGAGGTATTAACTGCTCTCAGCTCTGTAAATATTGTTGATGGCAGGTTCGATTTTTTCCGTGCAGGTAGCAATATTACAGGTATTATCGACTACGCCCACACACCCGATGCTTTAAAAAATGTATTGAATACGATTGATGCCATCCGGACCAAAAATGAAACATTAATAACAGTATTTGGCGCCGGTGGTGACCGCGATCCTAAAAAACGCAAAATGATGGGTAAGATAGCTGGTCAGTTTAGCGACAGGATCATTCTTACTTCAGACAATCCAAGATCGGAGGATCCTGATACAATAATTGAGGATATCAAAAGCGGTGTTGAGCCAAATAACTCAGCAAAAGTAATTTCAAATACCAACCGCAGGGAGGCAATAAAAACAGCATGTGTCCTTGCCAATCCCGGTGACATCATACTGGTAGCCGGAAAAGGCCATGAAAAATACCAGGAAATAAAAGGTGTGAAATACCCCTTTAACGATAAAGAAATTTTGAAGGAATTTTTAATGATCTAACCAACTAATAATTGATAGAATGTTTTATCACTTATTTGAATATTTAGAAGAAACATTTAACCTGCCTGGAGCCGGAGTTTTCCAGTATATATCATTCCGTGCTGCAGCGGCTATTATTACATCCCTCATTATATCCTTGTTATTTGGTAAGCGGCTGATCAATTTGCTGGTTAAAAAGCAAGTTGGTGAAACAATCCGTGACCTGGGGCTGGATGGGCAATCAGAAAAGAAAGGAACACCAACAATGGGCGGACTGATCATACTGGGAGCCATTCTCATCCCAACACTCCTTTTCGCCAAGCTTGATAATATATATGTGATCCTGATGATCTTCACGACCATATGGCTGGGATTAATCGGATTTCTCGATGACTATATCAAGGTTTTCAAAAAAAGTAAAAAAGGGCTGTCCGGAAAATTCAAGATTTTTGGACAAATTATTCTTGGCTTAGTTATCGGAACCACCATGTACTTTAATGATAGCATTGTCATTCGTGAAAAGGTAAGCGAAGAACAAATGGTTCAGATTGCCGACGATGGAGAGATAACAAAAATCACTGAGCCATCTGAAAAATTCTCACATGAATCGGTCAAGTCATTTAAAACTACTATTCCATTTTTCAAAAACAATGAAGCCGATTATTCAAAGATTCTTTCGTTCCTCGGTGAAGGTTATGAGAAATGGGCATTTATAATATTCATAATTATCGTCATTCTTATTATTACAGGTGTGTCAAATGGTGCAAATTTAACTGATGGAGTTGATGGACTGGCAACGGGAACATCTGCCATCATTGGAGCAACGCTTGGTATTCTTGCCTGGGTATCAGGTAACATCGTATTTTCGGATTACCTCAACATTATGTACCTGCCAAACACAGGTGAATTGACCATTTTCATCAGTGCATTCGTCGGCGCTTGTATAGGATTTCTATGGTACAACTCCTACCCTGCCCAGGTATTTATGGGTGATACAGGAAGCCTGGCTATTGGAGGGATCATCGCTGTTTTTGCAATCCTGATCAGGAAGGAATTCCTGATACCCATTCTCTGTGGGATATTTCTGGTTGAAAGCTTGTCGGTGATAATGCAAGTGGGTTATTTCAAATACACTAAGAAGAAATTTGGAGAAGGAAGAAGAATTTTCAAAATGTCTCCTCTTCACCATCATTACCAGGTAAAAGGTTACCCGGAGCCAAAAATTGTGCTGCGGTTTATGATCGTTGGGATCATGCTTGCAGTGTTTACGATTATAACATTAAAACTGAGATAATGTGCTTTGAAAAAAAGGATGGTCATATTGGGAGCAGGGGAAAGCGGAGCAGGAGCAGCTGTTCTTGCCATCAAGGAAGGGTTTGATGTTTTTGTCTCAGATTTTGGAAAAATAAAAGAGAAATATAAGAACGTTCTTTCACAGTTTGAAATAAATTTTGAGGAAGGGAAACACAGTGAGGAAATCATATTGAGAGCCAATGAAGTTGTAAAAAGCCCTGGTATTCCTGATAATGCAGGGATCATCAATAAAATCAAAGGAAAGGGAATTAACATCATTTCTGAGATCGAGTTTGCCGGGCGCTACACTTCAGCGAAAAAGATATGCATTACCGGAAGCAATGGTAAAACAACCACTACTCTACTTACCCACCACATCCTGAAAAAAGCAGGTTTAAATGTGGGATTGGCAGGCAATGTAGGTCAGAGTTTCGCCATGCAAGTGGCCACAAAAAATTACGACTATTACGTAATTGAGATCAGTAGCTTCCAATTGGATGGGATGTTTGATTTTAAAGCAGATACTGCTGTTTTACTGAATATCACTCCTGATCATCTCGACCGGTATGATAACAGTTTCTCAAATTATATTGATTCAAAGTTCAGGATCATTCGGAATCAGACAGAAGAGGATGACTTTATCTATTGCAAAGATGATCCGGAAATTTTGAAGAAACTCACTGAGATCAATATCAAAGCAAGGAAATACCCTTTCTCGATCAAACAAATTATCACAGGCCAGGGTGCCTGTTTGGATGGAAACAACATTTGTATCAACATAGAACAAAATTCATTTAATATGACATTAGAAAATTTAGCATTACAGGGAAAACACAACATTTACAATTCAATGGCCGCCGGTATCGCTGCCAGGATTTTAGATATCAGGAAGGACATCATTAAAGAAAGTCTATCCGATTTTCAAAACGTAGAACACAGGCTTGAATTTGTTGCCTCTATTCATGGGGTTGATTTTATTAATGATTCGAAGGCAACCAATGTTAATTCAACCTGGTATGCACTTGAAAGCATGAACAATCGCGTAATCTGGATAGCCGGTGGAATAGATAAAGGAAATGATTATAAATTGTTGGAAGGCCTTGTAAAACAAAAAGTAAAAAGTATTATTTGCCTGGGAAAAGACAATAAAAAACTGATCAAGGCATTTGAAAATATTGTAGATGATATTGTCGAAACCACATCAATGGAAGATGCCGTTCAATATGGGAATTTATTGGCATCCAAAGACGAAGTGGTTCTTTTATCACCTGCCTGCGCCAGCTTCGATCTTTATGAAAATTTTGAAGAGAGAGGAGACAAATTTAAAGTAGCCGTAGCAGGACTGTAATTATTAAGGCCATATATAGTAAACTCATGCAATACCTTCTGAATAAAATAAAAGGAGACAAGATCATCTGGCTGGTAGTGATCATTCTGTCAGTTTTCTCATTGCTGGCTGTATACAGCTCAACCGGAACCCTGGCATACAAATACCAGGGCGGAAATACAGAGTATTACATGATTAAGCATTTTATCATCATATTATTTGGATTATTTTTAATGTACCTGGCGCACCTTGTAAAATATACCTATTTCTCAAGGATTTTTCAAGTCGCTCTTTGGATCGCCGTACCTTTATTAATATTAACACTTTTTGTAGGATTAAATCTGAATGAGGCAAAAAGAGTATTGCCATTGCCTTTCGGATTAACATTTCAAACCTCCGACCTGGCCAAATTAACACTGATCATGTATCTTGCAAGGGAGCTTACAAAACGTCAGGATGTTATCAAGGATTTTAAATCTTCTTTTGTTCCGATTATAATCCCTGTATTAATCGTTTGTTTTCTGATACTTCCTGCTAATTTTTCAACCGCAGCCATATTGTTTTGTACAAGTCTGGTTTTAATGTTTGTTGGCCGGGTAAGCTTAAAGCACATCTTTTCAATGATAGGAATTGGAATCGTTTTGATGTTCATCATGATATTAATTGCAAAATCCGTCCCCAACTTTTTACCGAGGGTGGATACATGGATAAGCCGGGTTGAAAATTATAAGGACGGTAATGCAGATGATAATTACCAGGTTGAGCAAGCAAAAATTGCTATCGCCAATGGTGGAATATTTGGCAAAATGCCTGGAAACAGTGAGCAACGAAATTTTCTGCCCCACCCCTATTCCGATTTCATTTTTGCAATCATCATTGAAGAATACGGATTACTTGGTGCGATACTGCTCGTTTTTTTATACCTGATATTACTTTTCAGGGCAGTAAAGATAGTGGTAAAAGTACCCCGAAATTTTGGGGCATTCCTTACAATAGGAGTTGCATTCAGCCTTGTTTTCCAGGCCATGATCAATATGGGGGTTGCTGTAAACCTTTTGCCGGTTACAGGGCAAACATTGCCTTTTGTAAGCATGGGTGGAACTTCAATTTGGTTTACAAGCATATCGATAGGTATTATTTTAAGTGTAAGTAAAGAAGTGGAAAAAGGAACTAGCAATGCAGGAGAATTACAAACAGCGTAAATTAAAAGCGATCATTAGTGGCGGCGGCACGGGCGGCCACATATTTCCTGCAATTGCAATTGCTGACACCCTGAAAATAAAAAAACCTGATGCTGAAATTTTATTTATAGGCGCTAAAGATAAAATGGAAATGCAAAAGGTGCCTGCTGCAGGGTACCCTATTGAAGGATTGTGGATCAGTGGCTTGCAGCGAAGCCTCTCCTTAAAGAATCTTTCATTTCCTTTTAAGGTAATTTCCAGCTTGGCAAAAGCTAATAAAATTATTAAACGATTTAAACCCGATGTGGTTATTGGTGTGGGTGGTTTTGCCAGTGGACCAACATTATGGGTAGCTTCAAAAAAGGGAATTCCAACACTTATTCAGGAACAAAACTCATTTCCAGGAATTACCAATAAACTGCTGGCAAAAAAAGTATCGAAAATTTGTGTTGCCTATGAGGGAATGGATAAGTTTTTTCCCAAGGATAAAATTGTTCTGACTGGAAATCCGGTCAGAAGTAATGTTATAGACCTCCAAGGAAAAAAAACAAAGGCATTGGAATACTTTAATCTCAAAGCCGATAAAAAAACAATTTTCGTCGTGGGTGGAAGCCAGGGAGCTTTATCAATAAACAAAGTGATCCATAATCACCTCGATCTCTTTTTGGATAACAATCTTCAGCTCATCTGGCAGACAGGAAAGTATTATTTTGATACTGCAAAAGCAGCAACAATTGATCTTGAATCAAAGGGAATACGAACTATTGATTTTATTGACAGGATGGACTATGCCTATTCAGTGGCTGATATTATAATTTCAAGGGCGGGAGCTATTGCAGTTTCTGAAATTTGTTCAATTGGGAAACCGGCAGTTTTTATCCCTTTACCCACAGCGGCAGAAGATCATCAAAAAAAGAATGCGCTTGCGCTTGTAGAAAAGGATGCGGCACTAATGATCCCTGATCATGATGCTGATAAGGAATTTGGAGACGTAATGCTCTCGTTGATAAATAATGAAAAAAAACAGAACGCTCTAAAACAGAATTTAAGCAAATTAGCAATCAAAGATTCGGCGAATAGAATTGTGGACGAAATAATAAATATAATAGAATACTGATTTTGAATTTAAATAATCTTCATAGCATTTATTTCCTTGGAATCGGAGGCATTGGCATGAGTGCACTGGCCCTCTATTTCCATAAAAATGGCATGAAGGTTAGCGGCTATGACAGAACACAAACATCTCTTACAAATAAGTTACAGGCTGAGGGAATCAACATTCATTATCAGGACGACATTGATAAAATTCCGGAAAATATCGACCTGGTGATTTACACTCCCGCCATACCAGGTGACTTGAAAGAACTGCAATATCTTAAAAATAAAGGAGTACAGATATTAAAAAGATCTGAAGTTATAAAAATACTCACCTCAGAAAAACAGACCATTGCTGTAGCCGGAACACATGGTAAAACTACGGTTACCACACTCATTGCTCATTTATTAACGCAATCAAAAATTGGGTGCAGCGCTTTTTTGGGTGGGATATCCAAAAACTATGATGCTAATTTACTTACATCAGATTCCTCTGGCTGGATGGTGGTAGAGGCTGATGAATATGACAGATCGTTTTTAAATCTTTATCCAACAATTGGTATCATTACCTCCCTGGATGCTGACCACCTCGACATTTACGGAGATTTTGAAAATCTGAAATCCTCATTCAGGCAGTTTGCTGAACAAATAAAGAATGATGGTTTATTGATTATCAAAAAAGGAATTGAACTAAATCCTGATCAATCTACCGGGCTTAAGATCTACAACTACTCCATCAATGAAAAGGCTGACTTTTATACAGAGAATATCAAACTGAAAGGTGATAAATATATTTTCGATCTGATCACACCTGAAAATCAAATTTCAGGATTGGAATTAGGAATCCCCGGTTTGATCAATGTTGAAAATGCCGTTGCTGCTGTGGCCGCTGCATACTTAACCGGAGCAGAAGAACATGAACTAAAATCAGCGCTTTCATTGTTTACGGGGATACATCGAAGATTTGATTACAGGATTAAAACAGAAAATCTGATTTACATTGATGATTATGCACATCATCCCGAGGAATTAAAAGGTATTATAAATTCTGTCAGGAAAATATATCCTGAAAAAACCATATTGGGAATTTTTCAGCCCCACTTGTATAGCCGCAC
>JAUVJI010000036.1 GCA_030596605.1 Bacteroidales bacterium | reverse complement strand
CTGTTAGATTAGGTTTTGCAGTAGCTGCTCATTTAGAACCCGAAATCCTCGTGGTGGACGAAGTACTGGCCGTAGGT
Organism: Bacteroidales bacterium; assembly: GCA_030596605.1. GTDB lineage: Bacteria > Bacteroidota > Bacteroidia > Bacteroidales > JAADJA01 > JAADJA01. The sequence continues at coordinate 32,929 of JAUVJI010000036.1, read as the reverse complement.
GATGCAGAATTCCAGAAAAAAGCCATTGGTAAAATGCAGGATGTTTCCAGCAAAGAAGGACGTACTATTCTGTTTGTGAGCCATAATATGGCGGCGGTTAAATCATTGTGTAAAAAGGCGATTATTTTAGAAAAAGGAAATATAATTAGCTCTGGATATCCCAATGATATTGTAACAAATTACTTATCCCAGTATTCTGTTGCAAATACTATAGTTAATGATGTTTTTTCAAATGAGATACTAAAATTGGAGAGTATTCAGATGAAACAAAAGGAAAAAAAGAATAGTAAGGTATTTTCCATTGATAAACCTTTAACCCTTTCGATGAATTACGAAATTAAACAAACAGTGGAAAGAATTGATTTTACTTTTCAATTTCTGAATAGTGAATTTTTTCCACTTTTCGCGATTAGTTCAACGGACATGAATCAAAGTATTAATAGTCTGGGTAATAATGCCTTGGACGTTACCCTCCCCGCGAATTTCTTTAATGTGGGAAAACTGTATTTAAATTTACTAATTGTTGAAAACAAGAGAAATATAATAGTAAAAAAGGAGAATATTCTTTCAATTGAATTTGAAGAGAAAAAGAAAAATATTGGTGATTGGATGGGTAGATCAATAGGTGATTTAAAGCCAAAATTTGAATGGGAGCATTTGCAACTTTAATAAGCTGAAAATTATCAAGATATAATGAAGTTAATACTAAAAGTTAAAGGTACTTATGGCCAAAAAGTTTTCTGCATTGGTTTTAACAAAACGGGAACAACTTCATTAGGTGAAGCTTTAAGTGAATTAGGCTTAAGCACAGCACCTCAAAGACCTGCTGAAAATTTAATAGACGCTTGGGCAAAAAGAGATTTTAGGAAATTGATTAAGTTTTGTAAAACCGCCGGAAATGCTTTTCAGGACGTGCCATTCAGTTTACCATATACTTATGTAATTCTTGATAACTATTTCCCAAACAGCAAGTTCATTTTAACTGTCAGGAATGATTCTGAAGAGTGGTATAACTCTTATGTCAATTACCATGCTAAAATTTGGTCTAAATCGGCTAAAGTACCTACAAAGGAGGATCTCTTAGATGCGATTTATATATACAAATCCCGCCCTTGGCATACCAACCGGCTTTTATTCACTACACCAAAGGAATTGCCATACAAAAAGGAAGTACTTATTGAATTTTATGAAAATCACAACAAAAGCATAATAGAGTACTTCAGACATAAACCTGGTATGTTGTTGAAATTGAATGTGGCTGAAAGCGGTTCATATCAGAAACTTGCAAAGTTTCTAAATGTCAAAACAAATAAGACAGATTTCCCTTGGTTGAATGCAACTGAAAAATAGTTTGAATCGTTAAAAAATAAATAGGTTTTTAAATGAAAATTTGCATCATGCAGCCATATTTCTTTCCGTATATAGGTTACTTTCAAATGATTAAATATGTTGACTTATTTATCTTTTATAATGATGTAAATTTTATCGAAAGGGGATGGATCAACAGAAATTACATCCTGTCTGCGAAAGGAAAAACACTTATTACAATACCTTTAAAAAAGGCATCTTCAAATAAAATTATCAAGGACGTTGAAGTGTTAAACAATGAAAAGAAATATTGGAACGCGCTGAAAACAATTGAATTTAATTACAGCAAAGCGCCTTTTTACAGTAATATTCTGCCGTTACTTGAAGAAGTATTTAATTCAAAGGAAAGTAACACAATTGATAAACTGGCAAGAAAAGGAATTGAAGTAATCCTAAATTATCTAGGTATCAATACGAAACTCGATTTTTCAAGCGAAATAGATTATTGCCGCACAAATAGTAAAGTAGAAAAGCTAATTGAAATTGCAAAAAAAGCAAATGCTGATACAGTAATTTTTCCGCATGGAAGCAAACAACTTTATAGTGATGTTGATTTTGAAAAGAACAAAATCCACAGCTTAGCCATTACACCAAAATTCAAAGCATACAGTCAGATAAATTCTGAAAAAAAATTTGTGGAAGGCCTTTCGATGATCGATCTTCTAATGAATCTTTCCATTGAACAAATCAATTCTTTATTAGATGATATTGCATTTACAAGATTAGATGAATAAGCAAATAGAGAAGATTATAGGAATTCATGGGGTTCCGCGATCAGGTACGAATTGGCTGGGACAAATATTTAACAGCCACCCAGATGTTAATTTTAAATTTCAGCCATTGTTTTCATACGCTTTTAAAGATTATCTGGATGAAAATTCTACAAAAGAAGAAATTCAGCAATTTTTCAAACAAATAGCAATTTCTGATAACTATTTTCTGAATTTAAGAGATCCGGTTATCCATCAGAACTATCCTGATTTTTACAAAAGTGAGCCATATTCAACACTTGTTTTCAAACAAATAAGGTATCACCATGTAGTTGAAAATATATTGAGTAAAAATCAGGTGGTTAAGTTTATCTTTATCATAAGGAATCCCCTGGCGGTTATGAATTCATGGATACATACAGAAATGGAATTTAAGCCTGAATGGGATCTGGACCAGGAATGGAGACAAGCTGACAAGAAAAACTTAAACAGGGTTGAAGAATATTTTGGTTATAACAAATGGAAAGAAGCGGTAAATATTTTTTTAGATCTGAATGAAAAATTCCCAAATAGAACAACAGTTATCAATTATAACGACCTTCTGTTAAATACAGAGTTAATAGTTAAGGAACTTTTTACATTCTCAAATCTGAGCTTTGATGGACAAACAAAGAAATTTATCGAAGAAAGCAAAAAAAGAAATGATACTGACCCCAATTCGGTTTACAAGCAAAAAGTCAATGACGATGCATGGAAACAACATATTCCGCACCATATTATTGATGCGGTATTTAAAAATTTAAAAAACGAACGTTTAGCTATTTATCTGAAGGAATAATGCAAGAATATTTAGGCGCTGATAAGCAGATAAATAAAATTACCCCCTTGGTTTCGGTATGTGTGGTAACATATAACCATAAGCATTTTATAACCCAATGCTTAGAAAGCATATTAAGCCAAAAAACTAATTTCCCATTTGAACTCATCATTGGTGAAGATGACAGCAAAGACGGCTCACGCGAAATTTGCATGAAGTATGCAGAAGAATTTCCTGATAAAATTCGTTTATTTCTTCGTAAAGAAGAGAATAAGATATGGATTGACGGAAATAAGACCGGCAGGTTCAATTTTATTGAAAATCTGAAAGCTGCCAGAGGAAAATACATAGCCCTCTGTGAAGGTGATGATTATTGGATCGACCCCTTAAAATTACAGAAACAGGTCGATTTATTGCAAGAAGACGAGTCTATTGCAGGAAGTTATACGGATACGTACATAAAAATCGAAAATTGCCAAAAGTTAAAATTATGGCGAGATCCATTGCAAGACACCATGGATCTAAGTGATGTTATTGCAAAATATTCACCTTTTCACACTTCTTCATTTTTGTTTTATAAAAAGTACTTAAAACAATTCCCAGACTGGTTTATTTTTATACCGAGCGCAGATATGTTTCTATTTGCATACATAGCTCTAAACGGAAAGTTTGTTAAAGCAAAAACGACTCCAACTGTTTATAGAAAGCATCAGGATGGAGTTACCAATGCATTAAATCATAAAGAACATGGATTTCACATTGGAAGACTATTGTTGTGGTCTAACTTTAAAAAAGAATATATTATTAACATCCCTCAAATAAATGACGTTATTATCTTTCACAGCCTGTCTCTTCTAAATGAAAATGAAATTAGTATGAAAGCATTATTAGATCATATTAACTTTAATCGATTAGCTTCAAGTCTTTGGGCCCAATTTGTTAAGAAGTTTGTAAAAAAATTTAATAACCTGAGTATCTAGTGAAAAGAGAAACGTGTTAATACTTATTTAAATTTTATTAATTTTCTTATTATTTTATAATATGAAAACTGCTGCCATCGCTGTTATTTCTCCTTCAAAAAACGCTTATTCCGAAACTTTCATTCAGGCCCATAAAAACCTGCTGAAAGGAACTGTTCATTATTTGTACGGAAGTTCCATCCCTTATAAATCTGATTATACAAAACAGCTTATTCCACCGGCCCATCTTTTTAATAAGATCCTTTTTAACATCGAGTATAAACTCTATCATTCCGGATTAAATAAACCTCAGTTTGCGCTGAAACGATACCTCAAGAAACACAAAATTCAATGCGTGCTTGCCGAATACGGCACAACAGGAGCACAGATATATGATGTTTGCGACCAGTTAAAAACACCCTTAATTGTTCATTTTCATGGATATGACGCTTCTATGCATGATGTTTTGGAACACAATAAGCAGAAATACAGGCACATGTTTTCCACAGCCAGGTATATCATTGGCGTTTCGCAGGTAATGATGGAGAGGTTGAAAACACTTGGTGTAACAGAGAACAAACTCATATACAATACATATGGCCCTAATGACGCTTTCTTTGAAATAAAGAAAAATAAAAGTGAGTTACCATTATTTTTTGGTGTAGGTAGATTTGTTGATAAAAAGGCTCCTTATTATACTTTAATTGCATTTAGTAATGTATTAAAAAAATATCCTAATGCCCAGCTTGCTTTAGGTGGTGAAGGCCATTTACTAGAATCATCCATAAACTTATCAAAATATTTAGGAATTGAAGATAATGTTAAGTTTCCCGGTATTTTAACACCAGTTGAGGTACGCAAGTATTTGAGTAAAGCAACGGCTTTTATTCAGCACTCCATAAAAGCGCGAGATGGTGATATGGAAGGGACACCGGTTGGCATTATGGAAGCCAGCGCAGCTGCAGTTCCGGTAATTTCAACTTTTCATGCTGGCATTCCCGATATTATTATACATGAAAAAACAGGGATGCTTTGTGAAGAGCATGATTTTAATAAAATGGCTGAACACATGCTATGGATTATTGAAAATCCAGATCAAGCTATACAGATGGGTGAAGCCGGAAGAAAAAACATCAAAGAAAACTTCTCGATGGAAAAACATATCAGCAAGTTAAACGAGATTATTGAGAAATCTGTCAATGGATAAACCCTTAGTTTCGATCATCATCCCCACCCGCAACCGAGCTGGCTTGATCAGCGAAACCCTTGATTCTTTATTAGCACAAAGTTATCAAATTTGGGAATGTATTGTAGTGGATGACGGTTCTGCAGATAACACCAAAGAGGTAGTACAAAAGTATGTGGACAAAGACCCCCGATTTATCTTGGTGGACAAACCAAATACACACAAACCGGGAGGCAACGGGGCCAGGAATTATGGTTTTGAATTAGCTAAAGGGGATTATATCCAATGGTTCGATTCGGATGATGTGATGCACCCCGAATTACTAATTGATAAAATTGAAACTTTTAATAAAAATAAAGAGCTAAAAAGTGTTATAAGTCAGGTGGCTTTCTTTGTTGGTAGTTTAGAAAATATAACTTTCATTACAAAATTGAACCATAGTCATAAATTATATGAGGATGTTATTACCTATCAAACTGCGTTATACCCAGGCAGCATTATGCTTGACGCACGGTTTTTAAAGAACACACAGGAAATTTGGGATGAAAGTTTGACAAGAGCACAGGAGTTTGAATTTTTCAGCAGACTCCATATCAAAAATGATATAAAAACAAGCATTATTAACAAGCCGTATGCTTTTTACCGCCAGCATAAGGGTAGCATATCTTATAAATATAAGAGCGGGGAATACGACAGATTAATATCTGCTTATACCGCGCAATATAAGATAGTTACATTATTAATCAACCAGAACAAATTATCCCCTTTAATCGTAAAGCACTTTTTAAAACACAATAAAAAAACAATAGCCTGGCTATTAACATATTCGCATAATATGCTGGCAGATAATTATGCGATACTTAATATGCATATGTTACAAGAGATAAATAAAACGTATGCATTAACCCTTTTAAAAATCCAATATTATTTTCAAAAAAAACTACCTTTATTAAATCATATTTATTTAGTAGACAAAGAAACTCCTGTCATTAGGATGATAAGGGCAAATACAAACAGGATTAAGAAAAGCATAATACAAAAAGGATATTTAAAAGAAAAATTGAAATTCAATTCATGAAAAAAATCATCATCCCTTTCTGGTATCCGAATAAATTAAATTCTTGGTTAGATACTTTTTTTCATGACCAAGCAACCCTGTTTGAAAAGGATTATGATGCCAGACATTTTATCTGGCAAACTTGAATAACATACCCGTATATACCTATGAAAGCCTGGACATACATGACAACTAACAAACCACATGGGACTATTTACATAGGACAGACAACAGAACTGAAATACCGCACACAGAGTCACAAGACAAAAAAATACAAAAACTCCTTCAGTGCAAAATACAACCTCGACAAACTGGTGTGGTATGAAGAGTTTGACACGGTTACAGAAGCCCGTGCCCGCGAAAAACAAATCAAAGCAGGTTCCCGGGCAAAAAAGATAAAATTGATTGAAGAGATGAACTCTGAATGGAGGGATCTGTATGACGACTTATAGGCTCTGGCATTGAACAAGATTGCTTCGGTCACCTCGAAAATGAGGCTCCCTCGCAAATCACGTGTTCCATAACATGATTAGCAGGGAAAATCAATCTACATCAAAACAAACCTATGAAATACGTACTTTGCGAGGCCGACGGAGGAGGCCGAAGCAAACTTGAACAACCACCGTTGCTTCGTTTATGAAACACGACAGCCGCGGCAAACTTGAACAACTAATCTGCATTTGAATACAAAAACATGAACCCAATAATAAAAATAGAAAACCTCTCCAAGATGTACCGCCTCGGCGTGATAGGCACCGGCACCATCTCCCACGACCTCAACCGATGGTGGCATAAAACAAGGGGAAAGGAAGATCCATATCTTAAAATTGGCGAATCCAACATCAGCGACCAAAAAAGTGACTCCAATTATGTATGGGCATTAAAAGACATCAATCTGGAAATAATGCCTGGGGAAGTGCTGGGCATCATTGGTAAGAACGGAGCAGGGAAAAGCACCTTATTAAAAATACTTTCCAAAGTAACAGGCCCCACTACCGGTAGTATAAAATATAAAGGCCGCATAGGCTCTCTTTTAGAAGTAGGTACCGGCTTTCACGGTGAATTAACCGGCAGGGAGAATATCTTTTTAAACGGTGCCATCCTGGGGATGACTAAAGCCGAAATACGAAGCAAACTGGATGAGATTGTAGATTTTGCGGGAGTAGAACGATATATTGACACACCAGTTAAACGTTATTCATCAGGTATGATGGTGCGCCTCGGATTTGCAGTAGCCGCTCATCTTGAACCGGAGATTCTGGTAGTGGACGAAGTATTGGCAGTGGGTGATGCCGAATTCCAAAAAAAAGCAATAGGTAAAATGCAGGATGTTTCTAAAAATAAAGGGCGTACCATTTTATTTGTAAGTCATAATATGACAGCTGTAAAATCCTTGTGTACAAAAGGAATGGTATTAAAGAACGGTACGATTGATTTTATAGGAAATGAAAAAGATGCGGTAAAACAATATTTATATGGAAAAAATTATGAAATCACCAGTATGGAAAGAGTTTGGCATGATGATCAGGAAAAACCTGGAAATGATGCTGTCCGCTTAAGAAGAATTGAGATTAAGCCCATTGGCAAAGAATATATTGATACCGATACCAATTTTAAAATCATTTTAGAAATTGAAAATTACACGGAAAGCAAAAACATTGACTGTTCAATCCATGTGCTTACAAGTGATGAAATCATCGTTTTTACTGCAGGATCATTCCTAAGTACCAATAGAGATTCAGAAAAAGCACTTTATCATATAGCTTATGAAATTCCGGCTTATTTGCTCAATGCGGGCTATTATAAAATTGATATTGTAATTGGTGAAAGCCAAAAACATTTACTGTCACATTTTCAGGCAGTTATTTCGTTTGAAATACAGAATACGCTTACCGGAAGAGGTAGCAATATGAAACGTGCGCCGGGTATTGTTAAGCCAAAGATTAAAACAACAGTTGAGATAGAAAAAATATAAAAATATTTATTAAAGTGGAATGCGTCATTGATAACAAGTCTTATAACCTGCCCGATTTTCTGATCGTTGGAGCAGCGAAAAGTGGTACCTCATCCTTACACTTCTATCTTGCTGAACATGAAAATATTTGCATGCCATTTGAAAAGGAATTAAATTTTTGGCATACATACAGACATGAGCATGAAAGAGCTATATTAAGATATAAACCTATAATGCCCAAGAATATAGATGAATACACTTCTTTTTTTAAATGTAAAAATTACAAAGAATTGCTAGGAGAAGTTTCGCCCTCCTATTTAATTTATTACATAGACACGGTTGAGAATATTAAATATTTTTACAAAAATAAGACCCGAGAATTAAAAATTGTTATCATCCTCCGCGAACCCATAGATAAAATTTGGTCGCACTATAAATTTGTAAAAAATTATGGTTTGGATCCAGAAAATCTTTCCCTTAAAAAAAGTGTTAAAAAGGAAGATAACAGAAAAAAAGACTTTACTTTATTACCGGATTTATTTTACATACACAATACCCGCTATTTTGAACAGGTAAAACATTATCTCGATAATTTTAATAATGTGAAGATTCTTCTCTATGATGATTTAAAAAGCAACACACAATTAGTCTTAAATGAAATTTGTGATTTTCTTGGAATTGATCGTTTTGTCCCTGAGACGATTAATGATAAATTCAATCCCTCTAAAAAAATTTATATACAAACTCAATTAATGAAGCCGGTAAAGGCAATTAGGATCAACAAATTAGTTCCTAAAATAGTAAAGAAAAAATTCAGGTCTTTAATTTATAGAGAGGAAAAAATGCCACGTTCTGTGCTTAAAAAGTTGAAGAAAGAATTTAAAAATGAAGTATTAAAACTGAATGAAGTAATTGATAAAGATTTATCTACCTGGTTAAAAAAGTATGATTGAACACTGCACCATAATCGATTTACCACAATTTTTGGAGGAAAGAGGCAATTTAACCTTCATCGAATCCGAAGGACTCGTACCTTTTAAAGTAAAAAGAACACATTGGATTTATGATGTCCCGGGTGGTGAATTCAGGGGAAGCCACGCCTATAAAAAAAACAAAGAATTCGTTATTGCCCTTTCTGGGAGTTTTGATATAACCTTACATGATGGAAAAAGGGAACAAAAATTTTCCCTGAACCGTTCTTACTATGGATTATATGTCCCCCATTTGATCTGGCGTTCTTTGGATAATTTTTCTACCAATGCCTTAGCCCTTGTGCTTAGTTCGGAACATTACAATGAAAATGATTATATCTGGAATTATGAAGAATTTAAAAAACTGATTTAATGAAAGATTCGAAAATTACAGATTGTCAACTTATTAATCTCCCGAAAATATCAAATAGGGCAGGAAATATCACACCTGTCAGCGGCACAATTGATATACCATTTGAAATAAACAGGGTGTATTATTTGTACGACATTCCGGGTGGTGCCGAACGTGGTGGGCATGCCCATATAGAACTTCAACAACTCATTGTAGCAGCCAGTGGCAGTTTCGATGTACATCTTGATGATGGGCAATCACAAAAAATAATCAGCCTAAACAGACCCTACTATGGTTTACTTATAGTTCCGGGAATTTGGCGTGAACTACACAATTTTTCTTCCGGAAGCATTTGCCTTGTCCTCGCATCTCATCATTATGATGAAAGCGATTATATACGAGATTTCAAACAATTCAAAAAATTAAAGAATAATGCCTGAAATTCACCCATGCTCGGAAGTTCAAACTAAGAATATTGGAAAGAACACAAAGATCTGGCAATACTGTGTAATTCTGGAAAATGCTGTAATTGGTGAAGATTGCAACATCAACTTCAATGTGTTTATTGAAAATGATGTACTAGTTGGGAACAGGGTAACCATCAAACCGGGTGTGCAATTGTGGGATGGTATCAGGATTGAAGACGATGTTTTTATAGGGCCCAATGTTACGTTTACCAACGATTTATATCCTAGGTCAAAGCAGTATCCTGAGAAATTTCTACATACAACAATTAAGAAGAATGTATCCATTGGAGCTAATGCTACCATTCTACCCAATATTACTATTGGCGAAAATGCAATGATAGGTGCAAGTAGTTTAGTTACAAAAGATATACCTCCTTATGAAGTCTGGTATGGTAACCCTGCTGTACACAAAGGATATGTTACAAAAGGTGGATTGGTACTTGATTTTAATTATAAAGATACTAACGGAAAGAAACACGATTTGAATGATTAAGTTCCTCGATCTTCAGAAAATCAACCGGCAATATGAGGCTGAATTAACAGAAGCAGTCAATTCTGTCATCCGTTCGGGTTGGTATATCCTTGGAAAGCAGGTGAATCAATTTGAAAAAGCATTTTCAGATTATTGTGGCACGAAACACTGTATTGGCGTTGCCAGCGGACTGGACGCTTTAATACTCATTTTCAGGGCATATCAAGAATTAAACAAACTGAAACCCGGTGACGAGATAATTGTACCTGTAAATACATATATTGCCACTATTTTGAGCATCACCGCCAATAAGCTTGTACCTATACTTGTTGAACCAAATGAAAAGTCATTTAACCTTGATGTTGATTTAATTGAAAAGCATATTTCCCAAAAAACTAAGGCAATTTTACCTGTTCATTTGTATGGACAGTTAGCAGACATGGCTAGTATAAATAAGATTGCCAAAGAGCATAATTTGTTAGTAATTGAAGATGCTGCACAGGCACACGGTGCTGAAGATCAAAAAGGCGTAAAGGCTGGAAATTTGGGGCATGCAGCAGCATTTTCGTTTTACCCGGGCAAAAACCTGGGTGCACTTGGGGATGGAGGCGCCATAACTACCAATAATGATGAATTGGCGAGGGTAATCAGGGCATTGCGCAATTATGGCTCTGAAAAAAAATATGATTATCAATACAAAGGTTTTAACAGCAGGCTGGATGAAATGCAGGCAATCATACTCAGTGTTAAACTTAAATACCTAGATATAGAAAATAAAAAGCGAAAAGTAATTGCTGAACGATATTTAAGTGAAATCAAAAATGAAAAGCTTGATCTTCCTTTCTTCTCAGAAGAACAGGACCACGTTTTTCACCAATTTGTAGTCAGGACAAAAAAGAGAGATGGGCTACAGCAATTTTTAAGTGAAAAAGGAATTGAAACCATGATACATTACCCGGTACCGCCCCATAAGCAAAAGGGCTACAGCGAATGGAACGACCGGTCTTATCCTATAACGGAACAAATACACCGGGAAGTGTTAAGCTTACCGGTAAATCCAGTTTTAACAAACGAAGAAATAAAATACATTTCCAATGTCATCAATAAATACTGATTTCAGAGGACTGGATCCAAAGGGGTTACCGTTGGTTTCTATCGTGGCTGTCAGCTATAATCACGAAAAGTTTTTGGAAGAAACCCTCGACAGCATCAAAGCCCAGACCTACACCAACATCCAGTTGATCATCATGGACGACTGTTCGCAAGATCGTTCGGTGGAGAAAATTGAAGAATGGATTGAAAAGAATAAAGTAAACTGTAAATTCATTGCTCATAAAGAAAATGTGGGCATTTGCAAAACCCTGAACGAAGCCCTTGAATATTGTAATGGTGAGTATTACCAGGGCATTGCTTGTGATGATATTTTATTGAAAGACAAAATAAAAAATCAGGTTGCTGAATTTGAGCAATCTGATGAAGATGTTATGATGTTATTTTCAAATGGGATGTGTATTGATGAATATGGAAATACCATTACTCCTTTTCCCAGAAAGGGACAGAGCAGATTTAAGAAAAAATATGTAGAATTTGAGGATTTTTTTGGTGAACATTTTTTTGGAAATATATCTACTGGTTCAGTTCTGATAAGAAAAATTATATTTGAAAAAATTGGCTTGTATGATGAGGAACTTATGGCTGAAGATACGGATCTATGGCTTAGAATACTAAGAAAATACAAAATTAAATACTTTAATATAAATGCATTTAAATATAGAGAATTACAGACATCTTTGTCAAGGGTAGGCCATAAATCAAGTTGGTTCTATTTTACAGCATATAAACTTCTTGAAAAGCAATTTGATAATAATTCAATATCAAAAGATATAATCGATCAAGGTTATAAAAGATTTATAAAAGGATTATATGTGCTAAGAAATCGTCAGTATTGGTTTAAAAGAATAATAAAAAACAAGTTTTCGATGTTTGTGTGTTTTCATTATTTGTTAGCATCTTTAAGTTTTTCATATCATAAGGGAGTTAAAATTAGTAAGGCATTAGGTGTTTTTGATCCTGAACAATTATAAAAGATTGTCACGATTATTAATTAAAACTAATCGTATCATTAAAAGCTTTAGAAGATACTACTTTGTACAAATTCAGAAATCATCCCCTACTAAATAGTTGCCGTAGAGATATATTAAGCGGGGATGAAAACCAGATATTAAATACTTAGCTTTGTGCGGATAAATTAAATCTACAGAGGTTTATAAATAAATATAGAGAACATATCTTAACGAACAGTGTTTTATCGAAATTAAGACATGCATTGTCTTGAAATTAAACATGTAAATAATAAAAACCATCAATGAGTACTGATTTTAGGGGATTAGATTCAAAAGGATTACCATTAGTGTCAATTGTGGCTGTTAGTTATAAACATGAACGGTTTCTGGAAGAAACACTCGAAAGTATTAAAGACCAAACCTATTCCAACATCCAGTTAATTATCATGGATGATTGCTCGCAGGATAGATCCGTACAAAAAATTGAAGCGTGGATTGAAAAGAATAATGTCAATTGCCAATTTATTGCCCATAAAGAAAATGCGGGTATTTGCAAAACACTAAATGTGGCTTTACGGTATTCTACTGGAAAATATTTTCAAGGAATATCTTGTGATGATGTAATGTTACCAGAGAAAATTTACAAACAGGTTGAATTACTCGAAAAATCGGATGAACAAGTAGCTATGGTATATACGAATGCTTATATTATTGATGAGGAAGGAAAAAGAAAAGAAAATATGTTCATCGAAAGATATAGAAAATTTGAAAAGTACCCTTCAGGTTATATATTTAATGATTTAATTAGGGGTAATTTCATCCCAGCAATGAGCATTCTTATTAAAAAAGAAGTATTTGATAGAATTGGTGTTTATGACGAAGACCTTGATTTTGAAGATTATGATTTATGGTTGAGAATGGCCAAGGAGTTTAAGATTAGTTTCATTAATAAACCTCTGGCTGAATACAGATTACATAATAATAATTTACATAAAAAGATCTTATTTCATGAAAATTATTTCAAAATCTTAATAAAACATGTAGATCAGGCAAAAATCATTGTCCAGCCAATTCTTTTGAATGCTTTATTAAGTAGTTATCGGAAGCGAGATTCCAATCTCAGAAGTTTTTCTAAATTGTATTATCAAAAATATGATAGTCCATTTTTATTAAATGTTTTTTTAAGATTGGATTTAAAATATTTCATTTATCATTATATGAATAAAATGGTAAATATGTTCAAATAATTAATGGAATTTTAATTTAGTTTCATGGTAATTTACATAATTGTTGTGACATATAATGGTATTAACTGGATAGATAAATGTTTTGGTAGCTTAAGAGGAAGCGTAATACCGGTACACACAATCGCTATTGATAATGCATCTAACGATGGAACTATTGAAAAGATCAAAAGCGATTATCCAGAAGTTGAATTAATCATCAGCGATACAAACATTGGGTTTGGGCAGGCCAATAATATTGGCATAAAAAAAGCATTAGAAAACGATGCTGAATATATTGTATTAATGAACCAGGATGCACAAATAAAGCCAAATACAATAAATGGCCTGGTTAATTTGCAATTAAAAAATCCTGAGTTCGATGTATTAAGCCCGGTACACTTATCAGGTGAAATGGAAGTGGACAAAAACTTCATTGTGAGTTTGAATAGGGAAATTATTTCTGATCTGATAATAGGCAACATAAAAAAACCGATATATGAAATTGAAGCTGTTCATGCTGCTTTTTGGTTGATGACTAGAAAATGTATTGAAATTGTCGGAGGATTTGATCCGTTATTTTTCTACCGTGGCGAAGATGAGGATTATATTAAGAGATGTAAGTTAAACAATATTAAATTTGGGATAAGTTTAAATCATTTTGCTCATCATCAAGGTGAAATTGTAAGATCAGAAGAGTTTTCTATTAAAGAAATTGTTTACAGGAGATATGTCGAATATTTAGTTGTTTTAAAAACCAGATATGAAAGAAAATTATGGAAAGTGTTTCGACGAGTTTCGGTTCAATTATTTGGGGAAGCCGTGAAAGCATTATTGAATTTAAATATGAAATTATTATATATTAACACTGCTGTTCAGTTTAAATTACTTCTTTCTTTGAAAGAAGTGAGCGGTTCCAGAAAAATATCTTTAAAACAAAAAAAAGCTTTTTTGTAACTTTTCAATGAAAAAGAAAAAAATCCTCATCATCCCATCCTGGTACCCAAATAATGAAAATCCGGGTTTAGGTACATTTTTTCGTGAGCAGGCTGCCTTGTTTGAAGATGAGTTTGATGTACGCATTTTTACAGGGCATTTAAACACAGACATATCCAGAGTAAAAAAGATAAAAAACACAGTCCGTTTTACTCTCCTTAAAAAAGTAAGGACACAAAAAAAGGATGATTATTTTCTTGCCCCACCAAGGGTTTATAGTTTTTCTTATACACAAGGATTAAATAAGTATAAAAACGCAAATTATAGCTTAAGTATAAAAGCTTACCTGGATTATTTTGAGAGTTATATTCTTTCAAACTGGAAACCCGATCTGATCCATGCACACGACACCTTCATCGGAGGCATAATGGCCCATTCGATTTATAAAAAATGGAGTATCCCTTATATAATCACTGAACACAATTACTTGCTATTCGATCAGCCCGATTACATTCAAAATGATTTTATTACCGCACTTAAAAGTGCTAATAATATTCTGCTTGTAAGCGAGTATCAGAAAAGGATATTACGTTATAGAAATTTGGTTGAGGACATTCATGTAGTTGGAAACTATATTGATGAAAAGCTCTATGTTCCAGCAGAAAAAGTCGATAAAAAGAATGTTTTTAAAATTCTTTTCGTAGGTCGTTTTGCGCATCATAAAGACTACAATACCCTGGTAAAAACGATCATGTTATTTTCAGAATTCATAAAAAGTAAGAATTATTGTTTTCAAATTATAGGTACGGGTAAGGAGGGTGAAACATATCTTAAAGATTATGTGGAAACTTCAGTTTATAGGGATCATTGTAAGGTTTATTCATATATATCAAGAGATGAGATTCCTGCTTATTTTAAAAACTGTGATATATTATTAAATACAAGCATTGCAGAAACCTTTGGTGTTGTTACCGGGGAAGCCATGATGTGTGGAAAACCAGTTGTTTCGACAAACAGCGGAGGTTTTGACGAAATGTATGTGCCGGGAGTGAATGGCATAAAATGCGCCATCGGTGATGCAGAGGGCTTAGCCAAATCACTCTTGTCTGTGTATAATCAGGAAGTTGTATTTGAGCCGGTTAAAATTAGGGAGAGTGTTCTTAAAAAATTCGGATCAGAAGCTTTTAAAGCCAAAATAAGCAGGTTTTATGGATAAGAAAAAAATATTTGTTACACAATCGGATATGCCTTCCCTCGAAGAATTTAATAAATCACTGGAACAAATCTGGGAAAGCAAATGGCTTACCAATAATGGGCCTTTTCATACCCACTTTGAAAAGGATTTAGCCAATTTTTTGGGTGTACCCTATGTTTCCTTGTTCTCGAACGGTACGCTTGCGCTAATGATCGCATTACGGGCATTGGATATAAAAGGAGAAGTAATTACTACTCCCTATAGTTTTGTAGCTACTGCTCATGCCCTGTGGTGGAATGGCATCAAACCGGTATTTACCGATATAGAGGCAAATTACTGTAACTTGGATCCGGATAAAATTGAACAAGCCATCACCCCGCAAACAACCGCCATCATGCCGGTACATGTGTACGGAAATCCGTGTGATGTGGAAAAGATTCAGGCGATTGCTGATAAGCATGACCTTAAAGTGATCTATGATGCTGCACATGCATTTGGAGTGGAAAAAGATGGCAAATCAATTTTAAATTTCGGGGATCTTTCTGTATTAAGTTTTCACGCCACCAAATCATTCAACACCATCGAAGGAGGGGCTATTGTTTGTCATGATTCTGAGACAAAAAAGCAAATCGATTATTTAAAGAATTTTGGTTTTGAAGATGAGACAATCGTTGTTGGCCCCGGTATAAATGCTAAAATGAACGAACTGCAGGCGGCTTTTGGTTTGTTACAATTAAAGTCGTTTAAGGAACAAACTGAAAAGCGAAAACAAATTTCAGAACTATACAGGAAACTCCTCGGTGATGTAGAAGGAATTAACCTGATGAAAAACATGAATGGCGTAGCGCAAAATTATGCCTACTTCCCGGTTTTTATAAATGAAAACTTTTCGATAAGCCGTAATGCATTGTATATGAAATTACAGGAGAAAAACATATATGGCAGAAGATACTTCTATCCATTGATCAGTGAGTTTCCACCTTATAATGAGTTAGCTTCATCCGTTCAGGAGAATGTGAAAGTGGCACTGACTAAGTCCCGACAGGTAATTTGCCTGCCAATTTATACAGAACTGGAAATAGAAGAAGTAAACTTAATCTGTGAACTAATAAAAAGTTGGAGTTAATCGAAAAAAATAGTTTTTAAAGTTTAGTTTCTAGAAATAATTAGTAAATGAATAAAACATTAAAAGAAATTTTAGAAACAAAAATCGTTTCTGATAAAAACGGTGTTGAATACGATCTTTATTCAAGTATTCCAAACCATGAAGGAGAGTTCCTAACTTATTTAATAAAAAACAATCCAATAAATACATCTATTGAAATTGGTTGTGCATTCGGTATTTCATCATTATACATTTGTGATGCGCTTTCAACCAAACCAAATCAACACCATACTATAATTGATCCTTTTCAAACCAAAAATTGGCATGGCATAGGTATTAATAATTTGCATAAGGCAGGATTTGATTTTTACACTTTGATTGAGGAAAAATCGGAAATTGCTTTGCCAAATTTATATAAGCAGAACCGAAAATTTGATTTAGGATTCATTGACGGGAATCATACATTCGATCAAGTATTGTTAGATTTTTTCTTTTTAGACAAATTATTATCCGTTAATGGTATAATAGCATTTGACGATGTTCGGTTTCGGTCAATAAATAAAGTTCTGAGATTTATCCTGAAAAATTATCCTAATTATGAATTAATCATACCACCTTTAATAAAAAGAAAGTTAAAGTTTCGCACAAAAATTAAAAATATCACAATTAAATTAATCAATAAGTTTTCAAAATTTATCCCAAGAAAACTTAGAAGTGAAGTTTTAAATGATAAGCTTTTGTACCCCTTATTTTTTGATGAAGTAGTTTATTACAATGAAACAAATACCATTGCTATTAGAAAAAAATATGATTATACGCAAGATTCTGGTGAATTCGTTGATTTTTAATTTTAGCTTATGAAGTGTACCATCATGCAACCCTATTTCTTTCCTTACCTGGGGTATTTCTCTTTGATTAAACAAACCGATAAATTTATTTTATTTGATACGCCTCAATTCATCAGGCATGGATGGATTGAACGCAACCGGATTCTTAAACCTATTGAAGGTGTTCAGTATATCAGGGTACCGTTGAAAAAACATAGTCGGAATACACCGATTAATCAAGTGATCATAAATGACACCGAAGATTGGATTGCAAAGCTCGTGGCGCAGTTAGCACATTATAAAAAAAGGGCTCCCTATTTTAAGCAGGTAGTGGACCTGATAAATGAGTTAAAAGGATTTGAATTTCAAACTATTTCTGATTTAAACATTAAAGTCCTGAAGTTGACCTGTGATTACCTTAGCATGGAATTTAATTATGATGTATTTTCAAAAATGAATCTAAATATTGTTACTCCGAATGCAGCTGACGAGTGGGCATTGAATATTTGCAGAGCATTGAAGGCCGAACATTATATTAATCCGATTGGTGGGCTAGATTTTTTTGACCAGCAAAAATATGTCAAGAATAATATTCAAATTAATTTTCTGGATTTTAAATTACTACCCTACGATCAGAAAAGAGAAATTTTTGAACCCGGTTTATCGATCATTGATGTCATGATGTTTAACAGCCCGGAAGAGATTAGTAAAATGCTGAATAATTATGATTTATTATGAAACCCACTGGTGGCTACTTTGAATTGGAAACCTCTCCTGGTAAGGAGTATCATCCTAACCTGATCAGATTGAATACAGGCCGTAATTGCCTGGAGTATATTTTGCGAATAGGAAAATATTCAAAAGTATATATTCCTTATTATACCTGTGATGTTATACTTGAACCATTCAAAAAGCTGGATATAAATTATTCGTTTTATCATATTGATCAACAGTTTGAACCGATCATTGATTTTGAAATGCACAAGGATGAGGCCTTATTATATACCAATTACTTCGGCTTGAAAGGACAAACTGTTGAAAGGCTGGCTGGTAAAAATTTAAATCTTATTATTGATAATGCCCAGGCTTTTTTCGACAGGCCTTTAAAAGGCATTGATACATTTTATTCGCCTCGCAAATTTTTTGGCCTGCCTGATGGAGGATATTTAGCTACAACCATAGAATTGAAAGACAAACTGGAAACAGACAGATCAGTAGATCGGTTCAGTCATTTATTGAAAAGAATAGAATTTGGCCCTGAAGAGGGTTATCAGGATTTTCTGGATAACGACAGCAGCCTGATTGACCAACCCATAAAAAGAATGTCGGCATTGACTAATAAACTACTTTCTTCAATTGATTATAAAACTATTGCCGCAAAGCGAAGAAAGAATTTTGAATTATTACACTCACAATTAATGAAGCATAATGAAATTGATATCAATCTCCATCCCGGAGCAGTGCCAATGGTATATCCTTTTTATTCATCAAAACCGGGACTGCGTGAATATTTAATCCAAAACAAAATATATGTGGCAACTTACTGGTCTAATATACTCGACTGGACAAAGCGCGAACAATGGGAAAACAAACTGGCACAAAATTTAATACCCTTGCCCATTGATCAGCGATACGGAAATCCGGACATGTTTAAAATTATTGAATTAATTGAAAGATTTGATTAACATATACCTACGCCCGTTAAGAGTAGAAGATGCGTTGATCTCTTATAAATGGCGAAACGACCCGGAAGTGTGGAAATATACAGGTAACCGGCCGGATATCGCGGTAACTTCTGAAATTGAAACTGCATGGATTAAAAAGGTATTGCAAGACACCGCAAGTAAACGATTTGCTATTTGCCTTGAAGATGGTGATGAGTACATAGGAAATGTCCAGTTAACCAATATGACAAAGAATGATGCTGAATTTCACATTTTTATCGGTGAAAAAAGCTACTGGGGTAAAGGAGTCGGATATCAGGCAACAAATGAACTGATAAAGTTTACCAGGAAGAATATATCTTTGAAACAGGTGTATTTATTTGTAAAACCCGTAAATACAGCGGCTATCAGAATCTATGAAAAAATGGGATTCTATTCTGTAAGTGAAGAAAAAATGATGTTGGAGTTGTGAACGATCAACCAGTCAAAGTCTCGGTAGCTTTTATCACGTATAACCACGAAACGTTTATCAGGCAGGCGTTGGATAGCGTCTTAATGCAAAAAACAGATTTCCCTTTTGAGATCGTTATTGGCGAAGATTGCTCCACCGACAAAACGCGTGAAATAATTCAATCTTATCAGACTAAATATCCTGAAAAAATAAAATTAGTTACTTCTTCTTCAAATGTGGGTCCCATGCCCAATGTTGTGAGAACATATAAAGCCTGCAAGGGGAAATATATTGCCATTTTGGAAGGGGACGACTATTGGATTGATCCTTTGAAGTTGCAAAAACAGGTTGATTTACTGGAGGCGCATCCTGAATTTTCCATGTGTTTTACCGATAGGTCCGTTGTTGATGAAAAAGGTGAGTTGCTTAAAGAAAGTTCTGTACCTGAAAAACATAAAAGGGATCTGGAGGCGCAAAATATTATTGGAGGCTTTACACCTCCGACGCAAACAGTTGTATTCAAAAGATCATATTTGTCAGATGATATATTAAAAGGTTTAATAAAAGTATTTAATGGGGATACTTTTTTATTTTCCCTGTTATCAGTAAAAACTAAAGTTAGTTACATCGACCAGGTAACAGCCGCTTATCGCATCAATAAGCAGGGGCATTACACAAACAAAGATTATATAAACCGTATGAAAAGCAGATTGACAACATATAAAGTGCTTGAACGGCACATTGATAAATCATACTGGCCTTCTTTGCACAAAGCTGAAGCGGTGACACTTCAAAGACTTTATATATTATATCTTCAAAACAAACTCTGGTGTAACTTTTACCACCATGCAGTAAAAATAATATTGTTTGACATTAAACATTTTAAAATAACATTTTTGAAAGCCAATAAATTACTTTTAAAAATCAAATTAAATAAAGATTTAATTATTACCGATTGACCAGATTACCCATGCCCCTATTTTCTGTCATTATTCCGGTTTATAATACTGCTTCATATCTTGAAGAAGCAATACAAAGCGTATTGCATCAAACGTTTGATGATTGGGAATTGCTCATTATTGATGATGGCTCACAAGATAAAAGTTTAGAAATAGCACATAAATGGGGAAAAATTAGTAGTAAAATCCGTACCTATCAACATCCTGGTGGGGCTAATAAAGGAGTTAGCGCAAGTCGGAATTTAGGGTTAAAGCACGCAAATGGTAAGTGGATTGCTTTTCTGGATGCTGATGATGTTTGGTATGAAAACAAGTTGTCCGAAGTAAGAAAAATAATTTCAAAACATGAAAATCTGGCATTGATATACTCTAAAGCAGATATACTGGATACCGAATACTCAGGCCAGGTTAAAAAAGAGAAATATGCAAGAGGTATTCCGGGTTTATTGGAAGCCCCATTTTTAAAAACACTCAATGGTATAAGTTCAGCAACACCAAGTGTAGTGATAAGCAAAGAGGTACTTTTTAAAAGCGAGGGATTTAATGTGACTTTTAAATATTCTGAAGACACTTTATTATATCATAAAGCTTTGCTCTTTGGTGATCTTTATTTCATTGATAAACCATTATTATTGGTTAGATATCATGACCTTTCAAGTAAAAATACAATTAGTGAACAAACTTCTATTCATGCACGGCTAGACGTGTATCTTGAACTATTACACTTTAAAGAAGCTTATCGTTATAGAAGTGCTATTTCTTACAAATCAGCAACAATTGGAATGGAAAGGGTTTGGAAATATTTCTACAAAAATCCGTTAAAATATTCTTCTGTTTTGTTTTTGGCATTCAAGAAAATCATAACAGCAAGAAAAATGTTATTTAAGCACAAGATTTTATCGTTTTTTCTTCCATTCAGGATTTTGGTACAACACATAACTTCCCTTATTATATTATTGAAAATTTTACAGCCTCTAATTAACTTTTAAGAACAAGTTATACAGAATGCGGCTGTGTCCTCTATTAGCATGAATATTCTTTCTATAGCATCTGTATTGCCAGTTCCGGATATCTATCAGGAAAATGATATTATTTTCACTTTCTACGAACATTATATAAAATCATATAAAGAAGATAAAGTTTATTTTATTAGGCCATCATCGTTTTCTTTATTCCGCGGTTTGTTATCAAAAAGATGGAGGGAAAGAAATAAAATCAGCAGATTAAAACGGTATAATTATAAAACCTTTGAAGTAAATATTTTCCCATACTTTTCAATTTCACGATTTGTAAACCTGCATGCTCTGTTAAGCACTTCAATTTTCTTATTTAACCGGAGGAAATTAAAAGAAATTATAATCCAGGAGAATATTCAGGTGATTCACGCACAATTTATCTTTCCCGATGGATTATTAGCTTATTATTCATACAAAAAGTATAAAATTCCATATATATTGACTATCCGTAGCGAACAAAAATATTTTTTTAAAAAATGGTCAAATCCTATCGCTAAAAAAATAATTACTCATGCTAATACTGTTACAACACCTAGTGGGCCAATGTATAAACTGTTAAAAAGTAACAATCTAACTTCTTATTTAATTCCTCATGGATTAAGTGATAAATTCTTTGTAAGAAAAGACATAAAAGAGGAAGAAAACAAGGTTAAATTAATAACAATAGGTCAGCTTATTCAGCGCAAAATGATTAACAATTTAATAGAAGCCATTGCTCCCTTGGTAGAAAAATATCAATTAAGTCTTACAATTGTTGGTGAAGGTCCTGAGAAGAAGAAATTAATGAATTTAATTAAAGCCCTAAAAGTAAATGATAATATCGTTTTTCGTGGTGAACTTCCTCATAACACAATACCCGCAATACTAAAAGAACACGACATTTTTATCTTACCAAGCTCAAGCGATACATTTGGGAGAGTTTATTTTGAAGCAATGGCAGCAGGGTTGCCAATTATATTATCAAAGAATACAGGTGTATTTGGCTTTATTAAAGAAAATGAAAGTGCTTTATGTATTAATCCATACGACATAAGAGATATTCGTGAAAAAGTAGAATTCTTGATTCTTAATCGTGATATACGAAAAAAACTTGCTAAAAATGGAAAGAAAATAGTTGAAAAATTCAAATGGAATAAAATATGTAAAGAATTTCATGAGAGGTATGAGGAGATTGTAAAGTGTCCCGCAAGGTAGTCGAAGCTAACGGAACGGAGTGAAGGCAGGTTTGTTCCTGGCGGGTCGGGAGTGATCATATACTGAGGGTAGGGATCCTCCCCTTCGGGGAACGAGGGGTGTGGGAAGGAAAGTAAGAGATTCCTACGGCACGCTAACACACGGGCTTATCGGTGGTGCCTCTCCCGCCTGCCAAAGAACCTGTTCGGCGGGCAGGGAATTAAACGATCATTTATACTCCTCCCCCTACCCCCTCCAGAGGGGGACATCGGAGCCATATCCCCCGCTGGCGGGGGTGGCACGTAGTGACGGGGGTGGAGTAAAAGAAGAAACAATTTAATAGTTTACCTATTTTGATACGTACTAAATAAATTCCTCCCCCTACCCCCTCCAGAGGGGGACAGTAAAAAAATAAAATGCAAAAAAAGACCAACATACTCTTATTCCAGCGCCTGATACCCCATTACAGGGTACCGATGTTTAAGAAATTAAATGAAGAACTGGGAATAGTAGTATGCCACAGCAGGGCAAGAAAAGGAGCTTCCTTACAGGAGCAACAGAAACTGGATTTTCCAAATGAAGTAATTCCACGCATGTATTTTGGTAAGTCCCCCACTGCCATGCTGCAACGAATTTGCCCTGCCTTAAGGAAATACAAACCTGGTATCGTCATTACGGAGTTCTCATTGAGCTATGTCACCTTCTGGTGCCTGCTCTTTTTTAAATTGTTCTTCAGATACAAACTCGTAGTGTGGACACATGGTGTAAAGTCAAAAGAGATGCTGAAGCCATTCGGCAGCAGGCAGAGTAAAATACAATTGTGGGTGTACAACAGAGCGGATGCAGTGATACTGTACTCACAGAAAAGAATGGATTTGTTGGCACAGCATGTGAACAAACCGGAAAAACTATTCCTGGCAAATAACACCTTGGATACGAACGAATTAAACAGCATTTACAACGAGCTTCAGGCAAAAGGAAAAGCCGGTGTCAGAATAAAGTTGGGCTTTCAGCATAAGCAAAACATTGTTTTTATTGGGAGATTGGTATCGGCCAAACGGCTTGACTTCTTGCTGGAAGCATTTACATCCCTTGAAAGTAAATCTGATTTGGGTCTGCATATCATTGGCAGTGGCCCGGAAGAGGAAAGGGTTAAGGCTTATACAAAAGAGCACAAACACATTTTTTATTACGGTTCTATTCATGATCTTTTACTTTCTTCCAGCTACCTCTTTGCCTCCGATCTGATGGTGATACCCGGTTATGTAGGCTTATCAGTAGTACATGCCATGAGCATGGGCTGCCCCATAATGACCTGCAAACAAGGCCCGGAAGGACCATTCCATTCACCCGAAGTGGAATATATCCGTGATGGGATCAATGGCTGTTTCTGTGATAATTCAGTTAAAGGATTGAAAAATGCAATGACCGGCTTATTAAACCAGCCGGAAAAACTGGTGGACATGTCCAAAAAAGCAAGAAAAACGATTGGGGAAGAGGCCAGTATGGATCTCTTTGTTTCCGGTTTTGAACAGGCGGTGAATTATGTGCGCAAATAAGACAACTGTGACAAAACAAAACCAACAAATAAAACAAAACGTTTATCTCTGAGGAAATCGGGTAGACCTGTGCGTAAGCTGACGCGAGAGTCCGGGACAACTTAGGAAAATTTAAATCAATATGGTACGGGGAGGATATGCATACATAACAACAACCAAAAAAAACACAACGCTGTATGTGGGTTCTACCTCTGCTTTAAAAACACGTATTTATCAACACAAATACAAAGAATATCCGAATTCATTTACTGCCCACTACAATGTTGACAAACACGTTTATTACGAAGGATTTATTATAATCGAAGAAGCTATTGCCAGGGAACAACAAATTAAATCTTGGAAACGAGCAAAGAAAATAGCATTAATAAATAAGTTCAATCCCACCTGGAAAGATCTTTATGATGAGATCCCTGATGGGGAATAATTATTAAATCATAAAAAATAAAATAATCGTTTATCTCTGAGGAGCGCAGCGACGTGAGAGTCGGGGACAGCTTAGGGAATTCCCTTTTAATTCCACGACTCTCACGGTGCACCGACCCACAAGCCTTTGCAAAGGCACCTAAGAGTTGAACGTGAGGTTGAAGGGGCTGTTTCAAATACACCCCACACCTTTGCGCCTCTGCGTCTTTGCGAGAAACAAAAAACTCTGCGGAAACCAACCCACACCTCTGCATGAAATAAAAAACACATGAAATTCAGATACTGGAAATTATGGTTAAAATCGAAGTCTTGGCGCTTGCAGTGGTTTATATGGGTTCTCCTGCTCCGTCCCTTTGCCGAAACCCTCTATTTCCTCAAAGAAACATCTCCTTTGTTGTCTCCTTTATATTGGATAGGTGTGGGCACCCCGTTTTTTGCCCTCATGGCTATTTCCCGGTACCGGTATCAGAAAACAGAAATTGATAAGACATTCGGTATACTGGCTCTTCTTATTCTGGCTTCAGCCGCAATGACACTTCCGGGGTCACTAAATCTTTTCAAATTTTTTAACATATTCCTTAAACTGACTTATTTTGTCTATATCTATTATTTTCTCCGCATATTCATTCAGTCACGCACCGATTTTATCGGTATATTAACCACCATGCTTTATGCAAGTATTTTCCCTTTGTTCAATTTATTTTATGAGGTTTTTACAGGGGCAGGCGGAAGCGGAGCTCGTTTGCATGGCTTGTTTGCCGATGTGGTGAGTTATGCTTCTTATTTGTTATTCAGTGTAATTATTGTTATTTATTTTTACTTTCAGCGGGGAAAAGCACCTATGTTCATGAAGATCAAACCGGTTTATATTATCATCTATTTCGGTATTGTCTTTATGGGCATGTGGGAGATCAAACACATGGCCTCTATTGCCGTATTTTTTGTGGTGGTAGGCCTGTTTCTGTTTCACGACATTAAGCGACGGGTCATCCAGATTGTGCTTTATTTTATCATTTTAGTTGTCGTTATACTGCTTTATGGTGGTGCTTTTTACGAAGAAGTGATCAACCCGCGTATGGAAAAAGAAGTGGAAGTAGTGGAAGGACAGCGGGAACAATCACAGGCATTTCACGGTAGAATGTCGCGCTGGCAATATTTATGGTATTATTATTCTAATTCTATTTTTATTGCTAAATTATTTGGTTATCCCTGGGGTATGGGTTCCTCTAATTTTATGATTGGTATCAATGTGCACAATGATTATTTACGCATGTTATTTTTCACGGGTATTATAGGTTTTATCACTTGGCTGATATTTCTAAGCAGGATCATCCGGTGTATCAAATACCTCAATAAAGCAGATAAGTTTGTGAGTATTGCTTTGCTAGCTTCACTCTTTCTGTATTCCGTAACAACGGTCCCTACAATCTACGTAGGATTTATGAATATTTACGTAACCCTCTTTGCCTACCTCGCTTTGCCTAAGCGGATGTTGTTGAAGTATAAGTATGATTAAAAGAGAAATGTCCTCCCCTTGGGGAGGTGGCCGACCTGTCCGCCGGAGTGTTAACGAAGGAGGAAGGCCGGAGGGGTGTCTTGTCCTAAAATAGGTTTACACAAAAAGTACAACTTAGGTCTAAACTGTGCGGCAGCTCCCCTTTAGGTCTGTCCGTCCGTAACAAAGTGGAGGCGGAGGAAAGGGGTAGCGCGGCAAATAAAAGATCATTTATATTCCTCCCCCTACCCCCTCCAGAGGGGGACATCGAAGCCATATCCCCCGCTGGCGGGGGTGGCACGTAGTGACGGGGGTGGAGTAAAAGAAGAAACAATTTAACAATTAAGCTATTTTGATACGTACTAAATAAATTCCTCCCCCTACCCCCTCCAGAGGGGGACAATAAAAAATAAAATGCCCATAAAAATCCTCATACTCGGTAAACAACCCCCTCCCTATATGGGAACGGCGGTGTGGTTCGAAAGCCTGCAAAAAGCAGACTGGGGAGAGGAATGGGAAGTGGACTTTTTCAATGTAAATATCCACCGTACACTAACAACACTAGGTAAAACACGACTGAACAGTATTACAAAGAACCTGGCTTTATATCGAAAACTAAAACGGCAATTAAAAACAAAACATTATCAACTGATACTCATCCCCATCAGCCAGGAAACTATTGGCTTTATTAAAGACTCGTTTTTTATTCGGATAGCTGCTAAAAGAGCGGATAAAATACTCCTCATGTTACACGGAAGCAATTTTCTCAATTGGCAAAACAGCAGCGCTTCCTGGGTCAGGAATTATACTGCAAGAACATTGAAGAAGTCAGATGGTATAATCGTGCTTGGGCAGAAACTTAAAAGGCTATTCACTGTTCACTATTCACAGAACAATATACATGTAGTCCCCAACGGTGCAGACTTCAATTTTCCGAAAAAAACAACTTTAGAAAATAAAACTACAACTATCTTATACCTGTCTAACTTACAACCTGCTAAAGGAATTATTGACCTGATAAACGCACTTCCACTTTTATCTGTTGAGAAATCTGATTATGAAGTAAATGTAGTTGGCCAATGGATAGATGATAAGACCAAAGAATATTGTCTGGAACAAAAGAGGAAGAACAAATTACAGATTCATTTTCTGGGGCCTTTATATGGTGATGAGAAGTTACAGCAATTTGCCAATGCCGATATATTTGTTTTTCCTCCCCGGGCACCCGAAGGCCATCCATTGGTATTGGTTGAAGCTATGGCAGCCGGTTTACCGATTATTTCAACAGATCAGGGAGCCATAACAGAATCAGTCATTGATGGTGAAAATGGATTTATAGTAGAATCAAATAATTCAAGACAATTGGCAGATAAAATTAAGTACTTCATTAGCAATCCTCGCAAAAGGAATTTGATGGGTCGGGAAAGCCGCAAACTGTATGAAAAGTTTTTTACAGAAGAAATAATGATAGGAAATCTAAAAAAGGTTTTTAGCAAAGTATTAGCCGGATAATGAGTGATTTAGTACGGATATACCTTATGGGTGATGTCAATCTTGGAGCTATGCTTGAGAATTATAAAAGAGGTGTTTCGGGAAAGATTCAAAAAAAGAGGATTAATCCTTTTTCCTATGTATCAGATCATTTAAATGATGGCGATATTAATGTATGCAACCTGGAATGTGTCCTCTCTGACACTAGCGATAAACTAATTCCCTTTTCTGAAATAATGCGGGCTCCTGTTGATTTTGTCAGTGTCCTTAAAGAAAACAACATACATGTGGTTAACCTTGCGAATAACCATACTATGGATCATGGTTTGCAGGCTTTTAATGAAATGAAATCAGCTTTAAATGAAGCAGGGATTAAAACCATCCTGGACAATTATAGATTCCCTGAAGAAGAAAATGTTATCATTAATATAAATGGACTTTCCATTGGTTTTATCGGATATTACATAGAAGAAACAATCAGCCCGGAGGAATACAGTGTGCTAACTACACGCATACACAAAGAGCTGGCTTTGATCAGCGGAAGCTGTGATAAAATAATTCTTTCTCTTCACTGGGGGCATGAATACACATCAAATCCAATGTCGTGGCAAATTAATTTAACCAAAGATTTAATTGACTCCAATAACAAGATCTCAGTCATTTATGGTCACCACTCACATACTTTAAATGGGATAATAAAGTATAATAATTGTGTGTTTGCACCAAGCCTTGGAAATTTTGTATTCGATGATTGTTTGAAAAGAAATCGAATAACCGGAATTTTAAATGTAACAATTTCGGATTCAAACGTAGATTATTCCCTTCTTCCGTGTTTTATAAATAAAAATTACCAGCCGGAAGTAAACCTTAAATATAAAGCTTACACCGATAAATTAACTAATGCACTGGATGATGTTTTTATTAAAAAGGATCAATTAACCGATTTCCGGGACAATAGATTAATAAAGCAATCCAGGAGAGGCCATAAGCTGAATAGAATAAAAATCAGGATGTTATATGTTATGAATTTGTTTAGATATTATAATGACTTAAAACCATTATTGAAGCTTCAAAGTGGAAGATAAATTATATAATAAATTAGGTATTTATAAGTCGTTACCGCTTGGTCTAAGAAATGTAATAGGGTATACCTATCGGGCTTTACCCCTTTCAATACGTTATGGTAAAACATATGAATATTATAACAAATTACTTCAGGATTCTTCTAACTGGGACGAAGAAAGGAAAAACGGCTTCGTTATACAAAAGCTTAAAGAAACATTGATAAATGCCTATGAGAATACCTTATTTTATAAAAATCAATTTGATTCAGTAGAATTTGATCCTTCTAATTTTAACGAATTAGCGCAACTATATACGATACCGTTAATTGATAAAATCGATTTAAGAAAGAATAAACAAGAGATTAAAAATCGTTCGATACAAGAAAAGAACTTTTTATATGTAACGACAGGAGGAACAACCGGTATCCCCATTGAACTTTACTATGTGAAAGGAAATGAACGATCGAGGGAATTTGTCTTTATGACAGATCAATGGAAAAGAATTGGATACAAAACAGGCGATAAAATAGCTGTGATCAGGGGTTCCGTTGTAGATGAAAAAGGTAATAATACATTGTTCAGGTACGAGCCTGTTAAAAACAGATTATTCCTTTCCACTTATGATCTTTATGAAAATAATTTTAGAATATATGTGGAAAAACTTCATAAGTTCAAGCCAAAATTTATTCATACATATCCTTCAGCTATTTCTGTTTTTGCCAAATATGTAAAACAGAATAATATTGAATTTCCAACACTGAAAGGAATTTTTTGCAGCTCAGAACAATTTTTTGAAGGTCAGCGAGAGCTTATTGAAAGTGCTTTTAAAACTAAAATTTACTCCTGGTACGGACATAGTGAATATGCGACTCTGGCAGGTGAATGTGAAGTGAATACGGATTATCATGTGTTTTTCGAATATGGTTATACTGAATTGATCGATGAAGAAGGGAATGTGATCACAAAACCGGGTGTTCAAGGTGAAATTGTCGGAACAAGTTTTGAAATGAAAGGTTTTCCGATTATCAGGTATAAAACCGGTGATTTTGCAGAATGGGTTGAGGGTAAATGTAAGTGTGGGCGGAATTATCAATTAATAAAAAATGTTAAAGGCCGGTGGCATCAGGAAATGATTGTTACCAAATTAGATTCTACGATTTCTTTAACAGCTTTAAATATGCATTCAGATCTTTTTGACCATGTTGTGCAATACCAATTTTATCAAAAAGAAAAAGGAAAAGTTGAGCTCAGGGTTATCAAATCAAATGAGTACACCTTAAAAGATGAAGAAAAGATTAATAATAGCTTTAAATTAAAATTTAAAGAATTAGTTGATTTTTCCATCAGATATGTAGATCAGTTACCTCGTACCGAAAGAGGAAAACACCGTTTTTTAATTCAGGAATTGGATTTAAAAGAAATACTATAATTTGTATAAACCTTAAACATCCTCTAAAAAAATACAACTTATACAAATTTAACTGCAAAACGACTGCAGGAAATCCGTATGGATGCATGGGTGGATGGACAAACTGACAATTAAATATCGAAGTGGTTTTAACCTGTCATATCAGTTCTATTTCTCATTTCATATTACTTAATCGAAATTTTACATTAAATTCTAACATCCCGGCACCGTGCAGCCGTAGCTTCTGAAAGCAGCGAAGACGCAAGGGATAGAATGAACCTGAAGCCGGGGAATTCATTCCCTGGCGAACAAGAAACGGACAAAAACACCTCACCACCAACCAGTCACCAGCGACCCCGCCTCTGCCAAAAGGCAGATTCGGACAGGTAGTAACAAGTAACCAGAAAAATGAAACAACTCACCCAACAATTAAAATCCGGAAAGATGGAGCTATTGGAAGTACCATTCCCAGCCCTCGAAAAAGGCCAGGTGATGGTACGAAATCTATATTCCGTCATAAGTGCGGGCACCGAAGGCAAAACCGTTTCCGATGCCCGTAAAGGCTATATAGCCAAAGCCCGAAGCCGTCAGAAGGAAGTGAAACAGCTCATGGAGATGATCAAAACCAACGGCCTGTTGCCTACCTATAAACTGGTGATGAACAAACTGGAAGCGCCTTCAGCTTTGGGTTACAGCACAGCCGGAGAGGTAATTGCTATTGGTGAAGACATTACCAAATTTAAGGTAGGCGATAAAGTAGCTTGTGGTGGTGCTACCGCTTCCCATGCAGATGTAGTTGCAGTCTCGGAGCTATTGTGTGTAAAGCTTACCGAAGAAACAGAACTGCAACAGGCAGCCTTTACCACCATCGCTGCTATTGCTATACAAGGCATACGCCAGGCCAAGCTCCGTTTCGGGGAGAATTGTGTGATCATTGGCATGGGCTTATTAGGCCAGCTCACTTATAAAATACTGGAATCATCGGGTATGTACCCCATTGGTATAGATATTTCAGATGCGCAGGTGGAAGCAGCAAAAAAAGCAGGCATCACTAAGGTTTATAACCGAAATACCAAAGGTATTGAACAACTGATCCAACAGCATACGGGAGGCCATGAAGCAGATGCGGTGATCATAACAGCAGGCACCTCTTCCCTCGATCCGGTGAACTTTGCCGGGGAAGTCGCACGAAAAAAAGCAAAGGTGATCATTGTAGGTGCAGTTCCTACCGGCTTTGATAGAACCAATTATTACAAAAAAGAACTGGAGCTGATCATGTCATCTTCCTACGGTCCGGGTCGTTATGATGCTGATTACGAAGAAAAAGGAAGGGACTACCCCATTGGCTATGTACGCTGGACGGAAAACCGCAACATGCAAAGCTTTATTGATTTGCTGGCTTCAGATAAGCTGGACGTTTCCGGTCTGATCACCCATACATTTAAACTGGAAGAAGCAGAAAAAGCCTACGACCTGATCCATAATAAAACAGAGCCTTTCACAGGCATTTTAATTCAATACGATATAGAGAAGGAACTCAAAAAGTCTGTTGTGCTGAATAACAATGCTGTTCCTGAAAAAGAGGTGAATGTGGGCCTGATCGGTGCGGGCTCCTTTGCACAGGGCACCTTGTTACCCCAAATGAAAAGAAAATGCAACTTTGTGGGTATTGCCACGGCAAAAGGAAATACAGCCCGGTATGTGGCTGATAAATATGGCTTTTCCTTATGTGGGGAGTCGGCTGAAGAAGTACTGCAAAACGAAAAGGTCAACACCGTATTTGTTCTCACCCGTCATAACAAACATGCCGAATATGTGATAAAAGCCATTGAAAACAAAAAGCATGTATTTGTGGAGAAACCCCTTGCCATGAGTGAGGAAGAGTTGGAGCAGATCAAAACCACCTACGAAAAAGCAGTTGAAAAGGGCGAGGCCGGTCACCTAATGGTAGGTTTCAACAGGCGTTTTGCTCCTGCTGTTCAGAAGATAAAATCCCTTTTCAGTGATGAACAACCTAAAAGCATCAACATGCGCATCAATGCCGGACAGCTCCCTGCCAGTCACTGGGTAAACGACCCTGAAATTGGTGGAGGCAGGATCATCGGCGAGGCCTGTCACTTTATTGACCTTGCCATGTACCTGGCAGGTGCTGAGATTACTGCGGTATCAGCAGTTTCCATGGATGATACCCAGAGACAAGATAATACCTTGGTCATCAACCTGGAATTTAAAAACGGAAGTGTAGCTTCCATCAGCTATTTCTCCAATGGAAGTAAAAAGTTACCCAAAGAGCATATTGAGGTGTTCTGTGGTGGTACCGTAGCACAAATAGACGACTTTAAAAGCCTGACCATCTTCGGTAATCATAAAAAACGCATCAAATTCAAGGGCCATGATAAAGGCCATAAAGACGAAATAAAACAATTTTTCAAAAGTATCACTGGCGACCAACCCTGCCCGGTACCATTTAATGAAAGTTACCTGAGTACCCTGGCTACACTTAAGGTGTTGCAAAGTATCAGGGAGCGGAGGAGGGTATTAATGAAGTAAACTGTCCCCCTCTG
>JAUVJI010000030.1 GCA_030596605.1 Bacteroidales bacterium | reverse complement strand
CCGATATAGTTTTTGCACGTATGACTGCTCAAAATGCAACTCATTTGGAAACAATGGTTACTAAATTCCTTGACCATGAAAGAACACCTCCAACAGCTCCGTATTATTACAACAATCCTATTACAGCACTTGGGTTTCAATCAGATCGCTGGTTCCAGATATGTTCGGAATCTGTTGCAGGTTTCTGGGAAGTTATCCAGGATAAAACTACAACCAGAATCAATGTAGGCCCTTGTGGAAGTGTCTGGTCAACGAATCAAAATACATATATGGTATTGGATGTATTTGGTCCTGACGGTTTAGGATATATTCCAGAAACTCCGGGTCAGGTTAATTGTTCATGGAACGGCACCGGCGCCGATGTGGTTAATGCAATTAACAGCGGAGCCTTCATGCTCCAGCATAGAGATCATGGCGGGGAAACCGGATGGAGTCATCCTAATTTTTCAAATAGTAATATCAACAGCTTAAATAATACAGACCTGACGTTTGTATGGTCAATCAACTGTCTGACAGGAAAGTTCAACATTACTGGTGAGTGCTTTGCCGAGAAATTCCACAGGCATACCTCCGGCGGTAATAATTCAGGAGCACTCGGAATTATTGCTGCTTCCGAAGTATCTTACTCTTTCGTAAACGATACTTATGTTTGGGGTGCTTACGATAATATGTGGCCTGATTTCTTGCCGGATATTTATGCACCACAGGTTGATCCTGAACCAAGGGGTGTATTACCCAGTTTTGGTAATGCTGCTGGTAAATATTTCCTGGAGCAATCAAGCTGGCCTTACAACACCAACAATAAGGAAGTTACTTACTATCTGTTCCATCATCATGGCGATGCGTTTATGACAGTTTACTCTGAAATCCCACAGAACCTGACAGTTACTCATAACCCGATTCTTTATGCGGGTGTTACTTCATTTGATGTTACAGCTAATGAAGGTTCATTAATAGCTCTTACTGTTAACGGAGAGATAATCGGAACGGCTGAAGGTACAGGAGCGCCGTTTACAATTACAATTCCCGGCCAGGTTCCACCCGACCAGATGCTTGTTACTATTACATTGCAAAATTATTATCGTTATGAAGCTCTTGTTGATGTTATTCCTCCAACCGGACCTTATGTTGTAAGAGAATCTTATACAATAAATGATAATACAGGTGGAAATGGAGATGGATTGATGGATTATGGTGAAACCAACCTACTTTCTTTAACAGTTGAAAATGTCGGAGTTCAGCAAGCTGATGATGTTACAGTTGTACTCAATACTACCGATCAATATGTAACAATAACCGATAATACTGAGTTCTACGGAAATATTGCAGCCGGTGCAACCGCTGTTGTTGCCGACGGATTTGAATATGAAGTTGCCAACGACATTCCTGATGGCCATAATGTATCATTCGAGGTTTTAGCAACTGATGTTAATGATTCTACATGGGTGAGTTATTTTACAATTCCCGGCCATGCACCGGTTCTGGAATTTGTTGATTTTTCTATTGCTGACCCTACAGGAAATAACAACGGCAAAATTGATCCGGGCGAAACAGTTGATATAACTGTTGACATTGAGAATTCAGGATCCTCTGAAGCGTTTAATATTCTCGGTGAACTTACTACTACCGATCCGTATTTAACCGTAAATACTTCTTCTGTTGATTATGGTGACTTAGCAGGAGGAGGAACGGCATATGGTACCTTTAGTGCAACTGCTGATATGACAACTCCTGCCGGTCATCTTGTTGATCTTTTATTTGATATGACTGCTGACCTGGGAATTGAGGGTTCAGGAGAATTTGATGTTGTTATCGGTCAGATTCCTGTTCTGATTCTTGATCTGGATGGAAACGGTAATTCAGCTCCGGCAATGGAAGATGCAATA
Organism: Bacteroidales bacterium; assembly: GCA_030596605.1. Classification (GTDB taxonomy): domain Bacteria; phylum Bacteroidota; class Bacteroidia; order Bacteroidales; family JAADJA01; genus JAADJA01. The sequence goes on along the minus strand of JAUVJI010000030.1, from coordinate 33,889 downwards.
GCTGAGATGGAAGTAGCTTATGAAAAACTGACTTCTTTCCCGCCGGATCTTAATCTTTATTCAACGATTTTTGTTTGTCTTGGCATTTATTCTCAAAATCATGTATTATCATCCTCAGAAGGGCAAGTTCTGGCGGATTACCTGAACAACGGTGGTAACCTTTATATGGAAGGTGGAGATACCTGGTATTACGACAATCAAACATCAGTCCATTCAATGTTCAATATTAACGCTACCAGCGACGGTTCGAGTGACATGGGAACTGTATTGGGTCAGTCAGGTACATTTACAGAAGGCATGACATTTAACTATTCAGGCGACAACAGCTGGATGGATCACATCGCTGCCATTTCGCCCGCATTTGATATACTGGAAAATCAATCACCCAATTATGGAACAGGTGTTGCCTATGATGAAGGTAGCTATAAAACAATTGGAACTTCCCATGAATTTGGTGGTTTGGATGATGCAACATTCCCATCTACCAAAGAGGAATTGATGAATCAATACCTTAATTTCCTTGGAATAACAACATCAATGCAAGCAGCATTCATTTCAAGTGCTACTGAAATCTGTGAACAGGAAACTGTAGATTTCTTTGACCAGTCTTCCGGTAATGTTATCTCATGGGAATGGATCTTTGAAGGAGGAACTCCTGCCTCATCTACATTCCAGAATCCTACAGTCATGTACTACAATGAGGGTTTATATGATGTAACACTTACAGTTTATGATGGAGTTGAATATAGCACTTTATTGCTTGAAGACTACATCACTGTTTCCAGTGTTCCAGGAACATTACCAACTCCTACAGGAGTAACAGAAGTTTGTGCAAGTGGTGGAAATACCTCCTATTCGACTACCGGATTACCTGGAATTACAACCTACGATTGGGTACTTGAACCTGCTTCAGCCGGAACTATTTCAGGAAATGGAGACAATATTACCATAATCTGGGAAGATAGTTTCCTCGGAGATGTTACTTTGAAGGTTGCCGGTGAAAATCTTTGCGGAACAGGAACTTATTCCGATCCATTGGAAATTACTGTGTATTTACCAGATGTTTCACTTGAAGCATTCGACGATGTATGTGTTGATTGGCCTGAATTTGCCCTGACTGGCGGAATGCCTGATGGTGGAGAATACTCTGGTCCTGGTGTAAGTAATGGTATGTTCGACCCGGGAGTTGCCGGATTAGGAACGCATACAATTACCTATACCTACGAAGATGGAAACGGATGTTCAAATTATGCTGAAGAAACCATCTATGTTGATCCTTGTACAGGAATCATTGAAAATACAGGTGATCAGGCTATAATGATCTTCCCGAATCCGAATAATGGCAATTTCACTATTCAGCTGAATCTTGAAATCAATGAATTGGTTGATTTGACAATTTATAATGCATTAAATGAAATTGTCTATGAAGAGAACAATATCTCAACCAGTAAGGATTATTCTAAAGAAATCAGCTTGAATAATTATGCAAGAGGTATTTATTACCTGCGTGTAACCGGTGAAGAAACCAACCTTGTTAATAAGATTATAATTCAGCAATAAAACAAACTCCTTTATAGGAATTTGATTGGAAATTGCGTAATTTTGTCGCTTTGATAATGTTACGCAATTTTCTTTAATACAAGAACTTAATAATTATTAAATCGTAATAAAATGAGAAATTCAATACATTTAAAAAGTTTAGCCCTTTTATTATTTCTGAGTGCTTTTACACTGAATATAATTTCTCAGGAAATAGAAGACTTTGAAACCGGAGATTTTTCACAATTCGAATGGGAATTTGGTGGTAACGCGGATTGGTTAATTTCAGATCAGAATCCTTATGAAGGTGTTTATTCTGCTCAATCAGGAGATATTGGCGACAATCAAACATCATCACTTTATGTAAGTTATGAAGTATATAGCCCTGAAGATATTTCATTTTGGCTAAGGGTTTCGTCAGAAGGTAATTACGATTATTTAAGGTTTTATATTGACAATACAGAGATGGGATCATGGGCAGGTGAAGTTTCCTGGCAACAGGTTACTTATTCTGTTAACGCCGGGTTTCATACATTTAAATGGGAATATGATAAAGATTACAGTGTTTCCACTGGTGCAGATGCTTGTTGGATTGATTTTATAACGTTCCCTCCAGCGGAGATAGAAGCCTTATTTATTGCTGATACAACCATCATTTGTGAAAATGATGTTGTCTTTTTTACAGACCTGTCCATAGGCCCTATCACGGAATGGAGTTGGACATTTGAAGGGGGAGTACCATCAACTTCAACTGATCAAAACCCGGTAGTAGCTTATCCTAACGAAGGAAACTGGGATGTATTACTGGAAGTTACCGATGGTGTTGAGACTTCACAATTGTTCTATGACAATTACATTACTGTTGGTAGTGTTCCCGGTATTGCACCTACACCAACAGGTATAACATTTTTATGTGCAAGCTGGGGAAATACAACTTACAACACAACCGGTATGAGTGGGGTAACATCCTATGATTGGATACTTGATCCTGTAGAAGCAGGAACTGTTTCTGGCGGAGGGACAAATGTAACTATTCTTTGGGATGAAGGATTTTTAGGTGAGGCTACTTTACAGGTTGCCGGTATAAATTATTGTGGAATCGGTGTATATTCAAATCCTTTAACAATAACCCGGTATTTACCTGAAGTAACTCTGATTGTCCCATCATTTGTTTCAATTTCAACTGCTCCATTTGAATTGACAGGTGGTTCTCCAACAGGTGGCGAGTATACAGGAACAGGAGTGAGCAATGGTATGTTCGATCCTGCAGCTGCCGGATTGGGTACTCATCTGATTACTTATACATACACCGATCTTAATTTATGTACCAACTCTGCAATTGATTCTATAACAGTTACTGAGTATACAGGAATCTCAGATCAGTTCGATAAAAACGGGATTCATATCTATCCCAATCCCAACACAGGTAATTTCACCCTTAAATTTAATACAGAGATAACTGATGTTGTGAATATAAAGATCTATAATGCAATGAATGAAGTGATTTTTTATGAAAACAGTGTTATGGTTGATCAAACATATTCAAGGGAAATTAACTTAACCGGATTAGCTAAAGGAATATATTATTTACATATCGATGGAGGTGAAACAAGCAAGGTAAGTAAGCTATTGGTTCAATAACAAATTATAAAACATTCAATAGTCCCGCAAGTCACCTTGCGGGATTTTTTGTATCATCTTAATTATAAAGATTCTAAATAGAAGTATTCTATATAAAAAATGCAACAAATGTTTATGTTATTCTGTCTAAAGAACAATTCCTAAAAATATAAAAACATTGATCATGAGAAACTTTACATTTTTAACCGTAGTTTTTTCATTCTTATTTGCAAACCTGTCGTTTTCCCAGGAAATGACAATTACCTATCATTTTGACCAGCCTGAAATTATTACTAATGATGAAGGCTATTCAGAATTACTATTTAAAGATTGCTATAATTATGGAGAGGAAGGAAATCCTTTACTCCCCTATTACGGTGCAGATCTTCTTTTGCAACAGGGAAATGAAATAACTAATATCGAAATACTCTCTACAACTTATTCAAAAGATATATTCAATATTAAAATCAAACCTGCAAGTAAACAATTCCCGATTTCCAAAGGTCCTGACGGGGAATACAAGGTAGTTCCAAATCAAAATATTTATTCCTCGAATGATCCTTATCCATCTGAGGTTATTGAAAATATGAACACTGGATTTCTTGCCGGTCATTCTATCGGCTCCTTTTCTGTTTGTCCTGTGATTTATTTTCCAGCAGATAATAAAGTGAAATTTCTGGAAGAAATAACAATTCTGATTACTACTCAGGAAACTGCAAAAGCAACAAATGCAACATCATTTTTGAAGCAATCTTTTATCACAACCGAAAGGATCAACAAAATAGTTGAAAACAAGGAAATGCTTGAAAAGTATGTTTATCCCTCCACCAAAGATGACGAATCTGACATATTACTTATTACCAGGAACTCTTTGGTTTCAGCATTTGATGACTATGTTTCATTTAAGGAATCAACCGGTTTTATTGTATCAGTAGTTACCACTGAAGAAATCTATTCCCAATATTCAGGACAGGACGACCAGGATAAAATCAGGAATTGCATCATTGGTTATTATGATAGTTACAACCTTGAATATGTTATTTTAGGAGGTGATTCCGATCCTACAAACGCCTCTCAAAATATTATTCCTCACCGCGGATTTTTTGCCGTTGATGATAATGATATTCCATCCGACATGTATTATTGCTGTCTTGATGGCAACTGGAATGATGATGGTGATAATAAGTGGGGCGAGCCAGGTGAATATGACCTGTATGCCGAAGTTGGCATAGGAAGGATTTGCGTAGATAACAGCACAGAGATCCAAAATTTCACACATAAGCTCAAGATGTATCAAAATGATCCGGTGATTCAAGACTTGGAAAAAGCGCTGATGATTGGAGAAGAATTGAATAATAATCCATGGACATTTGGAGGTGATTATAAGGATGAAATTGCCGAGGGTACATCCAACTATGGTTTTTATACTGCAGGAATTACCGACAACTTCACTATTTCAAATTTGTACGACAGGGATATGAGTTGGAACAAATATGATGTGTTCGACATGTCCAACAATGAAGGTGTAAATTTATTAAATCACCTTGGGCACTCCTCGCCTACCTACAATATGAAAATGAATAATTCAGATATTACTACCAATAATTTTCAAAATGATGGCGTTACGCGTGGATATGTTATCGGTTATTCACAAGGGTGTTATAACGGGGCTATGGATAACCGGGATTGGAACCATTATTATGGTGAAGATTGTTTTGCAGAAAAAATTACTACCATTGCTACCGCTGAAGTAGCCGCTGTGGCCAACTCAAGGTACGGATGGTATTCTCCGGGTGCGACCAATAGTACATCACAATATTGCGACAGGCAGTTTTACGATGCCATTTTTGGTGAAGATATTACAATTATAGGATTTACCAACAGCGATTCAAAAGAAGACCTGGCTTCGAATTTTTCATCCAGTAGTTACATGCGATGGACTGTTTATGAATTAAATCTTTTTGGAGATCCTTCCATGGATATCTGGACAGAGGCCCCCGTTGATTTAATTGCTTCTTATCCTCCCAGCTTACCCATCGGGTCATTTGAAATGGCCGTTCAAACAGATGCGCCTTTTGCCAGGATTGGTATTTTGCAAAATGATGAGCTTATCGGTCGTGCTGTTGCCAATGCCAGTGGAGATGCAACTGTTGAGTTTATTAATCCGGTTGTCAATCCTGATCCAATAGAAATATCAATCATCGCCCACAATAAAAACAGGCATACAGGATCACTTGTTGTAGTTTCCAATCAACCTTTTGTATTATTTGATTCTTATGAAGTAAACGATCCTTCAGGAAATGGAAATGGATTGATTGACTTTGGGGAACAAATTGATCTTGGACTTGGTGTAAAGAATGTTGGTGACCAGCCGGCCAGTAATGTAGTTGTTACCTTATCTTCAGATTGTGAATACGTATCAATAACCGACAACACTGAAACTTACGGTAATTTTACTCCCGGGCAAACCATTTTTATTGATGATGCTTTTGCCTTTACTGTAGCAGAAAATATTCCCGATAATTATAACATTCAATTTAATGTGGAGGCAGCCGGTGACAGCACTTGGAACAGCAATTTTTCAACCATGGCTTGTGCTCCTGAGTTGGTCCTTGGGGATTATACAATTTCTGATCCTGATGGGAATAATAATGGACGATTGGATCCCGGTGAAACTGTGAATATTATTTTTAACGTTGAAAATATTGGTCAGAGCGATGCTCCTGGTACGATGGCAGAAATTGCTACATCTTCCGGTTATATCACATTTAATAGTGCTACTGCTGATCTTGAAGTTTTACAAGCTGGAGAATCTGATGAGGCCATATTTAATTTAACAGTTGATCCTGCTGCTCCTGTCGGAGTTATTGCACAACTTTCAATGGAATTATCATCTGGATATTATAGTGCACAATCAGATTATTTCGCTAAAATTGGTATAATAGTAGAAGATTGGGAAACCGGTGGATTTGGCCAGTATGAGTGGCAAAGCGGTGGACATGCAGATTGGGAGATCACCACATCCAATCCATACGAAGGAACATATTGTGCAAAATCCGGAGAGATTGATGACAATCAATTTTCTATTTTGATGTTATCTTACGAAGCCATGTTTAATGACAGTATTTCATTTTATGTGAAGGTTTCTTCAGAGGCAAACTATGATTACTTAAAATTCTATATCGACAGTGATGTTGTAGGCCAGTGGGCAGGAAATGTTCCATGGCAACGCGTTAGTTTTCCAATTAGCGCCGGTGATCATAATTTGAAGTGGTTTTATGATAAAGATACCTATGTAAGTACTGGTGCAGATTGTGTCTGGATAGATTTTGTTGAATTACCTACACCTTTGGTAACAACTGCGAGCGCTGGGATGGATGATGCTATTTGTGAAGGAAACACCTATTTATGCTCAGGTTCTGCTACAAACTACAACAGCGTTGAATGGTCTACATCCGGTACCGGTAGTTTCAGTAATACATCTGTTTTAAATCCGGAATATACACCAAGTATCGATGATATAAATATTGGAAGTGTAGTTCTAACTTTAACGGTTTATGGCCCTGGCGAAACCATAACAGATGACATGCAACTTGATATCAGTTTATCCCCCGAAATAAGCATTACCGGATATGCCGAAATCTGCACAAATGATGAATTTGTTACAAGCAATGTTTCAGCACAGAATTTCAATAATGTAACATGGAACACTTCAGGAGACGGTGTATTTAGTGATAATACGATTTTAGAAACAACCTATACACCCGGCACAAATGATATTGAAAACGGAATGGCTACTTTATCGCTTACAGCAAGCGCTTTAGAGGGATGTGATGATATAGCTGATGATTTTATATTGACAATTCATCCATTGCCGGTGGTTGAGCTGGGTAGTGATACTGCTATATGTTTTGATCAAAGTATCATTTTGGATGCAGGAAATCCCGGGTCCAACTACGTATGGTCAACTGATGAAACCACACAAACCATTGAAGCTTCATCGGGTGGAGCAATAGAAATCATTACTTATTGGGTAGATGTTACCAATACTTTTGGATGTTTGGATTCCGATGAGATCACAGTATCATTTGAGGAATGTTCCGGAACATCTGAAAATAATAATAGCAGATATGTACAAATCATTCCCAATCCCAATAACGGAAGCTTTAAGGTCAGTTTTGATCTTACTGTTCAAAATCCGGTTGATGTATCTATCTATAATTCCTTAAGTGGTATAGTTTACGAAAGATCAGATGTAAAAACCGGTCAAAAAGAACTTCTGGATATTCAATTGGACAAGGTTTCAAGTGGAATATATTTTCTTAGAATTTCTAATTCAGAGATCAATCTTATTAAAAAGATCGTTATCCAGGATTAATATTTCCATCAAATAATTAAACCCCATAACCTGAAGTTGTGGGGTTTTTTGTTAATGAGAAATTCAAAAAAATTTGGAAGATTCATCAAATTGCTTAAATTTGCTGTTCCTTCAAAAAAAATGATCAGGTTAAATTTCAAATAATCATATAAATTCAAGTACAATGAAAAACATCACACTATTGATTGTGTCAGCATTTTTGATTTTTAATTTTTCTATGGCACAAAAAAGTCAGGAAACAATTGACACACGTATCGATAACATGGGTTATTGGAAAAAAATGGCAGAAAAAGGGATTGTTCCCATTGCTCCTTCAATTCCGGTTAAACCCGCAGAATACAAAACATCCAAAATCAATGCAAAAAGCGTATTAACTGAAAACTCTACTGACGTACCCGTAACAAATCTAACCAATGTTACGGAAAGTGAAAACTCGGTGTTTGTTGATCCGAATAATGCTGATTACATATTGAACTCAAACAACTCCACCTCTTGGACTGGGAGTTCAGTGGGTACATTGTATGGGGCTAATTACTTTCAATCAGCCAATGGTGGAACAACCTGGGGAGGAAGCTATCAGGGAGCCGGAGGAAGCAACAGTGGCGACCCAACTACGGCAATTAGTTTGAGTGGCCGTCAATATGTGAATTTTATTAGTAGTTCGAGCGGACAGGGAATAGCTTATTCTGATAATGGCACAACCTGGAATACAGCTACCGTTGCTCCCAATCCAGGTCAATTAGCAGATAAAAATCATATGTGGATCGATAATAGTCCATCGAGTTCGTATGAAGGAAATTTATATGTAGCCTGGACGCCTTTTGGAGGTTCTGCGGATGCAGAGATTGTTATTTCAAGATCAGAAAATGATGGGCTTGGCTGGTCTTCTCCGTTAAATATCAGTTCGGCAGTAAATGCAGGAAGCCACAACCAGGGTGTTAATATTCAAACAGGGCCGAACGGTGAGGTTTACGTAGTCTGGTCCATTTATGATGGCTGGCCAACAGATGAAACTGCAATGGGTTTTGCTAAATCAACTGATGGTGGAATAAACTATTCTACGGCAACTAGGATCATCAACAACATAAGAGGAATCAGAACTACTGAGACATCCAAAAACCACAGGGTGAACTCTTTTCCATCCATGACAGTTGATCTCAGTGGCGGACCTAATAATGGAAATATCTATATAGTATGGGCGAACGTTGGTGTTCCGGGAACAAATACAGGAACTAATATAAGTGTGTATATAAGCCGCTCAACGAATGGTGGAACAAGCTGGTCAACACCGGTTCGTGTAAACCAAAATCCTTTCACTGCTGGGAAAGAAGCTTATTTCCCATGGATAACCTGCGATGCTGAAACAGGAACTTTAAGTGTGGTTTTCTATGATGACAGAAATACAAGCAGTACTTCCTGCGAGGTTTTTGCTGCCAATTCATTCGATGGAGGTGTTACATGGGAAGATTTTGTAGTTAGTGATGTCTCTTTTACTCCTTCACCTATTCCTGGACTGGCAAGCAGCTACATGGGTGACTACCTTGGCATTACTGCAAAAGGCGGAAAAGTATATCCTTGCTGGACAGATACCAGAGGTGGATTGTTCATGACTTATGTTTCACCTTATGAAACGAATAACCTTGAAAGACCAACCGACCTTGCGGCTGTGCTGAATGATGTTACCGGTCAGGTAGGCCTGAGCTGGAATTTTAATACGGTAGCCGGATTTTTATATTTTAATGTTTATCGGGATGGCATATTACTTGGTACAACGACATCCACAACCTATCCTGATAATCTCCCTGATTATGGATTGTATGAATATGAAGTTTCAGCACAGCATAGCGCCGGTGAGTCGATTCCTGATGCAGTAAGTGTTCAGTGGGGTGATGCGGGAATTGATGTGGATCCGACCTCATTTTATGTAACCCTTCCTCCCAATGCTCAAACAACAGAACCATTGACTGTTTCAAATATCGGAGAACTGGATTTGGTATATAATGTTTCTACAATAATTAATACAAAAGGAAGCAAGGCTTATTGTACTGCAAGTGGAGGTTGCGATGAATATATCAGCCGTGTTATATTCAATACAATTGATAACACTTCAGGATGTAGTAATTATGGAGATTACACAGGTATTTCAACTACCGTTAATGCAGGAGATACTCATAGCCTAACCATCCAAAATGGGAATGTTTATACAGCTGATGACCTCGGTGTATGGATTGACTGGAACCAGGATGATGATTTTGATGATGCGGGTGAAAATGTGGTTTGTGATATTGATAATAGCGGACAGGGAACTTTCTCAATTACAATTCCGAGCAATGCCACAGCAGGTACAACTACAATGCGAATCCGCATGAAATGGTCAGGTTCTGACTGTGGAAGTCCCTGCGGAACTACAACTTATGGTGAAGTAGAAGATTACTCTATCAATATTGTTGGATGGTTATTGGTAAATCCAACCGGAGGAACTGTAGCTCCAGGGTATTCCCAGCAATTAGATGTTACATTTGATGCCACCGATTTAACAGTGGGTATATATACGGCAGATATTATTGTGAACAGCAACGATCCTGGCCAGCCTTCAGTAATTGTTCCAGCAACATTGAATGTTTCAATAGGTAATCCCCAGATTGTAGTATCTCCTTCTTCACTCAATTTTGGAGATGTACAGGTCGGATCAAGCAATACCTTACAATTTTCTATTGAAAATACAGGAACAGGTGTTCTGGCGGGAACCATAACAACACCAACCGGGTTTAGCGTAAGTAATTCCAAAGATAATGGAGACAATGTATTGAGCTTTGCTGTTAATGAAGGAATAACCGAATATTATGATGTAACTTTTGCACCTACTGCAGCACAACCCTATAGCGGTAATATTGTAATTGATCATAATGCAGGTGGCGGACCAGAACTTATTGCTGTATCAGGAAACGGCCTTCCAGGGCCTGAACCTGACATTTCTCTGAATCCAGCAGATTTTTACGTAGTACTTCCTCCAGACAATATGATGGATGAAATACTTCAAATCTCGAATATCGGAGATGCGATGCTTACATACAATACTGCTGTCAGTTATGATAGTAAATCCAATTGGTATAATCCATCATTGAAAACAGGATATGCAACTAAAAATCTAAAAACAAGCAGTAAAGAAGAACTATCACCATACAAACAAGTAGGAAATAGTGTTCCGGATGCTGTGGGTGATATTTTAATGGAGCTTGATATCCAATCCTCCACGGATGATGATCAATTATTGGGTTGTGAATTTGACGGAACCTATCTTTGGTTTTCAGGTGGAGGCGGGACTTCCGGGCTTTACGGAAATCAACTATATAAATTGGATGTTAGCGGAAATCTGATCGCCACTTATACTCAAGGAACAACTTCAGATTGGGGAATAAGGGATATGACCTTTAATGGTACAAACCTATTTGGTGGGGATGAAAACGGATTTTATCAAATTAATCCTACTACCGGTACTGTAACAACATTGTTTGCTGGAAACCTTGGTTTAGGTGCCATCAGAGCATTGGCATTCAATCCAAACAATGGCCATTTTTATGCAGCCAACTGGAGTACATCTATTATCGAATTTGACGCCAGTGGGACTCAGTATGCAACTTATGCAGCTCCCGGTTTAACAGGCATGTATGGCCTTGCATATGATGAATTTACAGGACATCTCTGGATATTTGACAGAACAGGCAGCCCGGCGACTACTTTCTATGAATATAATTTATCAACACAGGCATTAACAGGTGTTTCATTACAGGTTCCAATGCTGACAGGGCTGACAGACCAAATGAATGGAGGGGCTTTCTTTGCAACGGATCTTGTATCAGGCAAAATTGTACTTGGCGGTGTTGTGCAGGGAACACCAAATGATATGTTCTTTGCTATGGAACTTGGAGACCTTGTAACTTTTTCATGGTTGTCAGTTACCAATAACGGCTCAGGGTCGATTCCGGGTGGAGGCAGTGTAAATGTTACTGTACATTTTGATGCTACTGGATTAAGTTACGGAATATATACAGGAAATGTAGAAGTTTCCAGCAATGATCCTTACGATCCTTTGATTATGGTACCATGTACACTGGAGGTAGCAAGCGGTGTTAATGTAAATCTTACAGCATATCTTGAAGGACCTTTCTCAAGTGGAGAGATGGCTCCATGGTTAAATGTAAATGGCAGTCTTCCGCTATCACAACCCTATAACGTTTCTCCATGGAATTATAATGGTACTGAAAGTGTAGGCAGTATACCAAACACTGATATCATAGACTGGATATTGGTTGAACTCAGGGAAACAACCGGGGATGCATCCACTGCTACAACGGAAACGATTATTGCCGGTCAGGCAGGTTTTGTTTTAAGAGATGGAACCGTTGTTAACACTTCAGGGTCTGCTTCCATGAATTTTAATATTACAGTTACCGGAAACCTGTATGGCGTAATCTGGCACAGGAACCACCTGGGAATCATGTCGGCGAATGCGCTAACACCTACCGGAGGTGAATACGATTATGATTTCAGTGATAATGAATCAAAAGTTTATGGTGGCAGATTAGGCCATAAGGAACTTGATCCGGGCATTTGGGGTATGATCAGCGGTGATGGCGATGCCAACGGTGAAGTTCAAAACCAGGACAAAGCTGATGTTTACGAACTTGAAAGGGGTAACAGCGGTTATTATAATGGGGACTTCAATATGAACAATAGTGTTTATGATGAAGATAAAACCATGTTCTGGGAGCCCAATGCCGGCAAAGGTTCGAAGGTAATTGAATATTCATCCGATGGAGGATATTCAAGCCAGGTTCCGAAATAATACATATTCGAAATAAACTAATACAGAGCCTTGCCTTTTTGGTGAGGCTTTTTTTGTTAATTTTAAGGCAGAATTAAAATCTTCCATATCATGAACAAATTAACACTCATCCTGCTTTTCATCTGCTTCGGAATTTTTAATGTTTTTTGCCAGGTAAAAGTTGTAGATATTTCACAAATAAAAAATACCGACAAACTGCATGTAATGCCTGATGTAAATGGAAAAGTTCTTATTAAAGAAGATCATCCGAATATATTAAATCCAAATACGGATCCTGATCCTATAGAGCTTTATCCCAACTGGCCAATCGAGCTAATCGGCAGTTCACAACGTGGGGGAATTTATTGTAATATGGATGAAGATGATGACCTTGAGATTGTTTACAATATTGGGCAAAAAGTTTATGCATGGAATATAGATGGAACAGAGGTTGATGGATGGCCGGTACAGGTGCAACTCTATCCTAATGGCGCTCCTGCATTTGGAGATATTGACGGTGACAGTGAAGGTGAGATTGTGGTTTCAACTGCTACACCCGGCACAGGAGCACAAGGAAGGATATTTGCATTTGAAAAAGATGGTACAACTGTATCCGGATTTCCGGTTATTCTGGGAGGTGGCGCTACTAAAACCCCTGTACTTGCCGATTTGGATGGAGATGATATTTTAGAAATTATTGTGGAAGAACGGTCTTATCCTGATGGATACGTTGGAGTATATAAAGGTGACGGTTCATCATATCCCGGATTTCCGGTGATGCTCGATTACATTCCGGGCTCTACAGTTGCCGTGGGAGATATAACAGGTGACAATATTCCTGAAATTGTTGCAGAATCCTATTACAGCATTTATGCTTTTGATGTAAATGGAAATGTTTTGGAAGGATTTCCTTTCACTCCAGGGAATGACAGGGTATTTTCCTATTCATCTCCTGTTTTGGCAGACCTGGATGGAGATGGCAAGCGGGAAATTTTGGCTGGCGATCATTCACTTTCAGCCGGAAATGGCGCTGTGCACGTTTTAAAATATGATGGTTCTGTTTTCCCCGGATGGCCCAAATACACCGGATATTGGATTTATGGTCCTCCGGCAGTAGGAGACATTGATGGTGACAATAGTCTGGATGTTGCCATCGGCGACCAGGTACTCAGTGGCTCTCCTCTTTCAAAAGTATTTGTATGGGATAAAGATGGGACTTACCTTCCCGGATGGCCGGTTTCAAATATTTGGTCCATTAATAATCAAATCATTATTGCCGATCTGGATGGAGATAACATGGTGGAATTAATGTGGGATGATAACACCAATTCCGGTATTTACCTCGGCTATAATCATGACGGAACACCCATGTCAGGTTGGCCACTTACCGTAACCGGTTCATCTTTTTTTATGAATCCTTTTGTTGCGGATGTAAACAACGATGGTATTTTGGATTTGTCAGGTGCCAGCGCTGATATTGGAGGCAGCCAGGCATATTTCTACCTCTGGAATACAAATGAAGCTGTTAACGAAGAGCTTGCGATTTTGCCGGTACTTCAATACAATGTTCGCCATGACGGGGTTTATGTGGATGCAGCAGTTTTGAATGCAAATTTTATTGCCAGTCCTATAGAACTTTGTGAAGGGGGCGAGGTTCAGTTTACCGATCAGTCAACCGGAGATGTTATTTCCTGGGAATGGACTTTTGAAGGGGGCAACCCAACATCTTCCACTGAACAAAATCCTTCGGTTTTTTACGTAAGCACAGGAGAATATGATGTTTCATTAACAGTTTCCGATGGTTCCAATACACACTCTATATCAAAAACTGACTATATCAAAGTTGCAACTGATCCGGTTATCCCCGATCAACCGGTGGGACCAACAGACGTTTTCACCTCACAAAACACTTATACCATTTATGAAACAACCTCCACCAATGCTGATAATTATATCTGGCAACTGGTTCCTGATGACATGGGAGTTATTGTAGCGGGTGATACCATCACAAAGGTTAAAGTCTATTGGAGCCAGTCAAACAGTTATAGTGTACAATTGAGCGTAAAAGCTGAGAATGTTTGCGGGGAGAGTGAGTTTTCAGAACCACTTACTATCTATATAAATTGGACTACCGAAATTAAAAGTGCTTTGGAAAATCATGATATTAATATTTTTCCAAATCCAAGTAAAGATCAGTTCTTTGTTACATTTAATGAAGCAAAGAGAATTGTTAAAATTTCAATCCTGAATAACTATGGTAAATTGCTTAACAAGATAGAATTGTTTGATAATAAAGAGATAATACCAATAGACCATAGCGATTTACCCGGTGGCCTTTATTATTTAATTATTGAGACTGAAAACTCAAAGTATTTTGAAAAAGTTGTTTTTGTAGATTGATCTTTTTGGGGGAATATATCGTAAGATAAATTTGTCGTACGACAGATTCGTCTTAGATTATTTCAATACCTCCTCATACCGAAAACACTCCACCAAATGATCATTCACCATACCCGCAGCCTGCATATAAGCATAGCATATGGTTGAACCAACAAATTTAAATCCTCTTTTTTTCAGATCAGCACTTATGGCATCCGACTCTGGGCTGGTGGCCGGTAACTGATCAAGTGATGTCCATTTATTGAGTTTGGTTTTAAAATCGGTAAATTGCCAGATATATTTGTCGAAGCTGCCAAATTCTTTTTGTATCTCCAGGAAAAATTGTGCATTATGAACGGTGGTCCTAACTTTTTGTTGGTTGCGAATAATACTAGCATCAGCTAAAAGTGTCTGGATTTTAGCTTCACTGTATTTAGCTATTTTCTTTACATCGAAATTGTCAAAAGCATTACAGAAACCTTCTCTTTTTTTAAGTACAATAGCCCAACTCAATCCTGCCTGAAAAGCATCCAATACCATAAATTCAAAATGTTTTTGGTCATCATGAACTGGCACCCCCCATTCTTTATCATGGTATTCGATCATTAAAGGATTGTTATTCGGCCATGAGCATGTTTTTTTTTCTGTCATATTATTCAAAGTTTATATCATCCGGATGAATTAATGACAGTATGACTCCTTTGGTACATTCACCGTTATCTGAAGCAATGATCGATTTTGCCGTTCCTTTTATAAAAAACAAGTTTTTATGATCGGCAGGCCATATTTTTTCAAAGACCGGATATTTGTTCTCTTCCACCCTAATCTCCATTATCATCCCATTACGGATATCTTGTAGCAGAAAAGAACTATCGTTGTAATACTTATTCCTGATAGAGTCATTGTTAAAATTTAAAATATATCCCTTTACCCATGCCGGGTTCCCTTCCCAATCCAATGTTTCATCACATGAACCCTGACAGTATTGTAAAAGGTCAGCAACGGTCAGGAAATCTTCGTTCAGCACCAGGGTCTGTTCTTCTTTGTTGCAGGAGCTTGAAAAAACAATCAGAAACAATACTAAAAGTTTATAGCAAAAATATTTGGAATGTAAATGCCACAAAGGCTCTAAGGCACGAGGTAACACAAAGAAATTCTTAGTGAAGCCCTGCCTGTCCGGCAGGCAGGTTTGTGTCCTTGTGCCTTGGTGGCAAGATCCACCTAATAAACTATTCACACAATTTTTATTGCTACTATTGACCATCTTTAAAGTAACTAATCTCTTAAATCTTTGATCTCAAATCTTTGTTCTTGCTTTGACTTTATCTTGACCCCTATTCCAAAACTCGACAAATGCACCCTCCTGTAATAATCCAGGTGAGTGAAGTTTTTATCTTCAGTCAGGTAAATATAATCATATCTTCCGAAAATAAAATAATCCAGTCTTTTTTCCGTATTCCACACTAATCTGAGTTCACCGCCACAATTGATTCCGTTCTGGTTTTCGGTATAATTAAACTCTTTGTTTGACAGGTTCAAAAATGAATAACCCGCAAATACCATCGGATTTATACTAAACCTCGAACTGACATTTATATCATAACCCAAATTAACCTTCGGTTTGTAAACGATTGTTCTGGCCGATGAACCTGACCGGGAAAGATAATCCATATGAAAAGAAAAGCCACCATAAAAATGATCTATGAGATGACGATTATAACCGGCCCCAATATCAACAACACCATCAAATAAATAGAAAAATCCTTTATAGGTCTGCGATAATCCCAGATCAACATTAAAATAATTTCTCTTTTGTGAAAAGACTGAGTTGAACAATAAAAAAGAAAGTATAATTAAAGCTATTCTATAATTCAATATTTTCATTCAAATAGATTATCAATGCTTTTCAGTTCATCTTTTGATAACTCTTTTCCTCCACCCAGCAAACCGGTTAACAGGGTCATTTTAGCAGAAGCCTCTAACACTTCCATCCGGTCATAGGCTTCAAGGAGGTTATTGCCAACGGTGATCACACCATGATTTTCCATCAAAATTACATTTCCTCTCATACTTGCTTCTGCAACTACATCGGCCAGTTCCTGGGTTCCCATCAAAGCATATCTGGCCTTTACCGGCTCTCTCAAAACGGCCCTTGCTTCTCCTGCCAGGTTGGTCTTAATATCCTTTCCTGCTACCACAAAACTGGTGGCAAAAACAGGATGGGCATGAACAATGGCCTTTACATCGGGACGTTTGTTATAAATCGCCAGGTGCATTTTACTTTCCATACTCGATTTAAACCCAACAGAAAGGATCTTTCCATCCAAAGAAATATCACCAATCTGGTCAAGAGTCATTTGAGCCTTATCAGTTTGGGATGGTGTAATAAGAACCTTTTCACCAACCCTCAAACTTACATTTCCCCCTGATGTTGTGGTGAGTTTTTGCTCATACAATCTCCGCATGAAATAAGCGACACTTTCCCGTTCTTTTAAAAAGTCCATTTTATGTAAATAAAAGTTTAATATTTCTGATACTCGGCTTTATAATCCCTTTTTCGGTAATAATTCCTGTAATCAAATCAGCTGGTGTAACATCAAATGCCGGATTTAATGTATCTGATCCTGGATTACAAACCCACACACGGGTTATCTTTCCGGAAATATCCGGACCTTCCTGGAAAAGGACTTCCTTTTCATCCCTTTGCTCTATAATAATATCTTCACCTCTTTTACAAGCCATATCAAAAGTTGATAAGGGAGCGGCCACATAAAAAGGAATATTATATTTTGCTGCTACAACTGCTTTTTCCAAAGTGCCGATTTTATTGGCAACATCACCATTGGCGGCCACCCTGTCAGCCCCAACGATCATCATATCGATTTGCCCCTTCGACATATAATGAGCGCCGGCATTATCAGGAATGATCACATGCGGAACACCCTCATTTTTCAATTCCCAGGCGGTTAGCTTTGCCCCCTGGTTTCGGGGCCGTGTTTCATCCACATAAACGAATACTTTTTTCCCAGATTCTTTTGCAATATAAACGGGTGACAAAGCACTTCCATAATCCACAAAGCCAAGCCATCCTGCATTGCAGTGTGTTTGGACACGATATCCATCCTTGATCAATTCACTACCGTATTCCCCAATTTTCCTGGCTGCTTCCACATTTTCATCAGCGAGTTTTTGTGCTTCATTGATGGCTTTTTCTATTGAAATTTTCCCAGCTTTGAAAACCCTGTTAACTGCATAAAAAAGATTTTGGGCAGTTGGCCGGGTAGATTCAATTTCCTCTTTTGCCCTTAATACAAGATCGCCATTATTTTCCTGTTCTGCTTCCATAAATGCCTGAACCATAGCAAAACCTGCAGTTGCTCCGATTGCACCTGCCCCACGGGTGACCATGTTTTTTATGGCAAAACAACATTCCATATAATTTGTAGCTTCAAATATTTGAAACTCGTAAGGTAGTAATGTCTGGTCAATCAAATAAACGGATGAACCCTCCATCCACACAGTCCGGTAATGTTTTCCGTTGACTTTCATTATTCTTTCAAAAATTTATATGATTTTTCATTAAGCGTATTTCCTATCCTTAAAAAGTACATTCCACTTTCAAATCCATTTAAATTAATGGTTGTTTCTTTCCCACATAATTTTTTACTGATGAGAAATCTTCCTTGTGAATTAAAAATGGAAGCTATAAAATCTCCCTGTAAATTTCCATCTCCGATTACTGTTAAAATATCCTTTACCGGATTTGGTTGAAAATGAAATTTATTCTCCACTCCAAATTCATCAACCAGCGTCAATGGTAAAACATTGATGTAATCCTGTTCTGTTTTTGTATCTGAGCCATATTGGTTGGTTGCTGTTAAAGAAACATCAAAAGTTCCCTGGGTTTCATAGAGAATTGTTGGGTTCTGATCAGTGGATGTTGCTGGATAACCTCCCTCAAACATCCAATCCCAACTTGTTGGATTGTTGAGCGATAAATCTATAAAATCCAAACTTTGTCCAACATATATGGTTGTGACATTGGTTTCAAAATCTGCAATAGGCGGATCAGTTGATTGATCGAATTCAACTACTGTGACATAATCCGGACCAGGCATACAAACAACTGCTGTGTTTGTAGCAACACAATAGTCGAAATATGTTGGAGTAGCCGGAAGAACAATGGCCTCTTCTTTTCGGATCAGGTGGCCGGGATCATCATCTATGGAAAGAGTCAAAACTATAGGATTTCCTTCATCATCATAATATACCTGAACGGGATTACCATATTGTGTATAAGAGTCGGTACTATTGATTGTGCCGGTTTCAGGGTCAATATTGAAAATGGTTTTGGTGCTGTAATTAATAATCCCAAACTCATCCTCCACAGCATTGTAAGCCAGCCTTAATGGGCCATCTCCGTTACAGGGAAAAGTTCCAACCACTGATGAGTTTGCCCCATCAACATTTATTATGGAATAGCTGTCACTGCTATAGTTGGTTACAGCCGCATAGTCTCCTGTTTCATTAAAGGCTATTTTTAAAGGAAAACTACCAACAGCCAAATTTGCCACAATTTGTTGCTGTTCAATATCTATAACCTGAACTTTATCCTCAAAACTTACAGCAATCAAAATATACTGTCCGGTTGGGTCAACTTCCACGCTGCTTCTCACCCCAAATGCGGCCCATGATAATCCAATTATGCCGGTATTTATCTCCACGATTTCAGAACTTGCTGCACCATTCAATTCTACAAAAGAAACGGAATTTCCTTTCAAATTCCCGATATAAGCATAAGCATCGTCCGGGCTAACACCTACCATCAGTGGCCTTTGACCTGTTAAAACAGATGTTACAAATTCATTGGTCGTCAGGTTAATTAGCTTGATGGTATTCAAATCGTATCCACCCATTATGGCCCATTGCGAATCATGAGTTATACCTATGGCATCGCTCTTCTCACCAAGAAATATAACCGTATCAACTGAGTAGTTTGTTAGATCAATGATGGACATATTTTCAGACAGTGAATTGGAGGTAACAGCTTTAGTTCCATCTAGTGAAATGGCAATCCGGTAAGGTGTATCACCTTCAGGAGGCCAGCCAGTTAATTCTTTCCCATTAAATTGAATATCGGAAGGATCAGTAAAATCAAAGAAGTAGACACCTTCATATCTTAACGGATCATAACCGACAGCAATGTTCCCAACAGGTGAAACGCAACCGAAATCCTGAGAATAACCCTGGAGTTGATCCAACATTGCTTCGCTTGCAAAGTCCATGATCGAAAACCTGTATTGTCCATTAATAGCATATTGATGGTCATAAGATGTGCCGATCCAAAAAGGGGTATAGGTTTGTGTAAAAACAACAAAATCAGAAGTCTCAAATCGTATGATGGCGCTGGAATTATTCCCGATCCCGATAAAAGCCTTGCTACCATCCATATTCACACTCACGTCAAAAGTAGCCAGGTAGTTTCCGGTAATTTCGACTGTTCCAGTAATGGTTTGAGTTGCATTATCAATTTGATAAGCATTAAACAAATTATTGAAATCACTCAAAGCAATTGTCTTACTTCCATCTCCGGATAAGCCAACCACTTTACAATTGGGTATGTCAGGAACACTATAGTCTACATTTCCCGTTGATGCATTAATGTATAAAACGTCGTTATCAGAATTCCCGACAATAATATGATTTTCATCAGGGGAAACTTTAAAACGGGAAAACTTAAAACTATTTCTTCCACCGGTTGAAATCCATGAAAAAGAAATCAAATAAATTGGGAAGTCAGTAATTGGATTTAACTGTACAAGATTTTCCAGATCGATCACTTCGCATTGATCATTTATATCACATGCAACATAAGCATAATTCTCATCAGTACTAACTTCAACAACACAGGGTTGCGCTCCAGAAGGAGTTGCGAATGTTCCCGCTATACTATAGTCATTGAGATCAATCACATAGATTTCATCACCAAAAATGCACGGAACAATGGCATATTCATCCGTTACAGCAACATCGCTTGGATAATTTCCAACTGTAATAATTGCCTCCGGCTGCATGGTTTCCCAGTCAAATACGGTTACATTATCAGTACCACCATTACAAACTAAAATCTTTGATCCGTCTTTAGTGAAGCCAGATCGCAACATAAAATCACCCTCCGGATCAATTCCGGGATTGATGTCGGTTTGCTCATCAGAAAAATAAGATGGATCCATAAAGTCCAGCAAAGTCTGGCCTTTTTCAACTATAATTTTTGCAGGCTGCGGATTAGACAGTACATCTGTATCAAAAGATTTGTCCTGAGCATAAATAAAGAAAAAACTGAGGATAGCCAAAGCGCTTAAAATTATCCTTTTCATACCAAACCGAATTTAATAATTAGTGTCGGGCTAAGGTAGTAAAAAGATTACTAAGAGAAGTGCCTAAAGTTTAGAATACCTTCTGTTTTTAATTTCAGAACTCCTGACCCAACGTAAATTTTTTGTCGCATTTGCAGTTCATTACCCAGACGTGAACGTCTGGGTAATATACCGAATCCAAACCTTAGGGCGTTCACGCCCTTCATTATACTTTGTAAATTGATTAAGGACGTAAACGATTATGATATTGTTAAACCCGTTGAAACCTTTCAGTATAGACGGGTTTAAGTTTTGCGACATTACAATTTGCGATACAGTTTTTATAATTATCTGATTTCTAATTATCAGGTCAGGAGTTCTGAAATTAAAAACAATTTCCTTCGCGAGCTTTGCGCTTTTTCCTGCGTTATGCAGCTTTGCGCACTTTGCGTGAAAAACACCAAACTATTATTATTACCAGTTTAAATTTTTAATCCAAAAATATAAGCTTGCCAATTTTTTCTAATTGATTAGCTTTAATTCGATAAAAGTAAATACCACTTTTAACTTTTGCTCCACTGAAACCATCTCCATTCCATGTGAAAGTATATTGTCCGGAATTCAAATCTCTGTTAACCAATGAATGAATTTTTTGTCCGCTGTAATTATAAATGTCAAGGTTTACAAAGGTTGGTTCAGAAATATTAATATCAAAATTGGTTTGCCCTTCAAAAGGATTGGGATAATTCGAAATCTGAATTTCCTCTTTTGAAATCAGATCTTCTCCGGAGGCAAAATCAACATGGAAATAAACCGGAATTTCGATAGCAGTAAAATCAGGATCATTGGAATTTACCCAAATTGTGCCTTCATAATCCCCTAAAGGTAATACTGAACCATCACATGTAACAGTTATTGTATTTGAACCACTTGGCGCTATTGAACCAGAAACCGGTGTTACATCTAACCATGGATAAATCTCATAGGTCTTCGTAACGGTTACTTCGATATTGGATGCCTGATGTCCGCCATCGCCATACGAATCGGTAATCCACAATTTCCATGTTCCCTGCATTTGTTCTCCATTGAATATATCAAGGCTAATGGAGTAACTACCGGTTCCCATCCCGGCAGCAATTATTGCTTCTGTGCCATCAGGAGACTCAATCCTGAAGGTTCCCTCTTCAGGCCAGTTATCGGTTTGCCACTGAAAATCTATTTTCCAGTTGGCAATTTCCCCAACCACATCATCTATTTCAAATTCAGTCCAGCCAAGTTCAGTATAGGTATTGGAATTCCATGAACTTTGAGAAGGACTATCATCAACACTGTAATCATAATCTTCAAGGATAGCAGAAGACCACTCCAGGTTATAATTAAGATCAATTTGTCCGGTGTTTGAGATCACAAATTCTTCAATATCGGTATCTCCCTGGTTTACCCAGGCATTAATTTCTGAAACATCAAGTGCAATGGCCGGGAAGAATTGCTCTCCCACATAAAAAATATGGGGATCAGGCTCACCTATGAATGGATGATTAGCTGTGTTTCCATCTTCATCAGCTGCTATAATGTAATAAGCAATTTCAGAACCTTCCGGGGCGCCTGCCAGTGTTGCTGTATAAATTTTATCACCGATATGGGTCATGACTATTTCTTCAAGTCCACCACCATTTATCTCATAAATAACTTTGACATCATCATTACTAAGCGGCTCTCCGCTATAAGCTGTAATGATGGCTTCGATTTCATATTCCGTTTGGATGGGTTGATCTCCAAGCAAGGGATAATGTTCGATATAAAGTGTATTTCTGTCGGCTATGCCTTTTGTTCGGCAATGTAATGCATCCGTTGATTCCCATGAACCAGTGAACCCCAGGATTTCATAACCGGGCATTGCTTCCTCATAAGCGGCCAGCGCTTCATCATCCCAGTTGCCTCCTACTATCGGGACAAACACCCTGTTGTTTAATATCAAGGAATTGGTGTACGGTTCATTATTCGGTGTCCAAACCCGATAAACCAGAAATGGGGTTCCCCATCCACAGTTATGTCCGGCATAATAAGCGGCGGTTGCTTCAATTTCATCATATTGCGGGTGCGATTCCGGAACTTCACGGATCAACACCTTATCAACATCTAAAAATTTTCCCCAGCAATCTATGTGATCAATGTAAGTATTGTTAGGATCGGGGATAACATGATAAGTATCAATACCACAATAGTCCAAAACCAGCTGATCAATATCTCCGGAAGTTAAGGTTGGGTTCTCTTCCCAAATCAATTCAGAAGATGAAGATACGCCATAACCATCTGTCATGTAATTTCCACCGGCTGTGATCAATTCCATTCCATACCACTCGATCCCCAAAAAGTCAGCCATTTGAGGCGGGATGGCATTGTCATTCGGCCTGTTGGGACGATTATATATAAAATCTACGATGCCTATGTGATCATCACCATAACGGATGTACCACGGGCCGTAATCCCTGGTCCAGTATGAATCAAGGGCAGTAACAATAAAAACGGCATTATCCATATTCACACCATGCGACTCATATTGATTGGTTACATAATTCAGTTGATTATTGTTTTCTACTACTGTTGTTACAACTGTTTCTTCCGACATTGCTGCAATCAGGCCATACGAAATACCAAAGCTGCCTGGATATCCCACCAGCACACCTTCCATTTTTTCAAACTCGGCGATGTTGCGAACCGGGCCGGGAGGAGGGTCAGTTGGGATGTAATCTTTGCCCACGAGATGGAAAAGCGCTTTTTCTTCAGGCGACATGTGATGGGTTAGTTTATAAACCTCTTTTTGTGGTTTATCCTGGGAAATGATTTTTAAAGCAGGAAACAGAACAAGCATGATACTTAAAGACAAACAGTATAAAAATATTCTCATAGTTAAATGTTTACTAAGTTTGATAATAGACTTTTCGTGTGTTTTAAAGGTTGCATGAAAATATATTTGTTTATGTTAAACAGGGCATTATTTAACAATTGAATTCGTTAAATAATTTGTACTTTTGTATTTTAAAATTATATCATGAATAATCTGTAATGTAAAATATTATTGTATTACTTATGCCAGTTTATGAACATTTTTAACTTTGTAAAGTCAATAACATTAGAATAATAGAAAATAATAATTATGTCACATATATCTAATATTTCAGAACAAATTCAATTAGCCGGTTTTATGGGAGGCTATGAGTGGATATTGATTGTAGTTGCAGTTCTTATACTTTTTGGAGGCAAAAAAATTCCTGAATTAATGCGCGGGCTTGGTAAAGGTGTGCGGGAATTTAAAGATGGAATTAATCCGGACGAGCAGAAAAAGAAAGACGAGGAGACGGCTGAGAAGAAAGATTGATCTTTTTTAATTGGTGAATTAAAGAACCAAGATTTCTGTCTTTATGCAGAGGAAATTTCTAAACTAAAGACCCTCCTAATTTATTTGTCACGCAAAGACGCGTAAGACGCAAAGTTTTGAATCATTGCAAAATAATATCCTTTTGAAATTTATTTGACGTTTTCTTTGCGACTTGGCGCCTCCGCGAGAGATTCTATAAAAATTCATACCAGATATTATTTTTAACATTCCCCTGATAATAAATCTTTAATTTCCCGTTTTCTAATCAAGCATATATATTCATACTTTTGCAACGATTTTATGCTAATCTCGTAAAATTAATTTTAGCATAAACATTTCACATTTACAGAGATTATGAAAATTAGACTATTCACTACGCTATTTCTTTTATTCGGGGTTTTATCATCATTCGCTTCAAATACTTTTTCTCAACCTGATTCTCTCAGTGCAAAAATCAATGAAATAAACACCAATGTTGATGAAGAGATCAATCCTGCAGATTATGCGGACTCATATATTCTGGATATGTTAGACAGCCTTGTGGCTTTAAATTATTTTTCGAATACAACATTTACTGCCGATACTTCTGAATTAAATATTTATAAATTCTCAGCTGATGAAGTTCCGGTTTATCCTGACTCTGTTCTCCATGCGCGTATTGAAGATTTAAACAGGGAATCGGTTATGGAGCTTACTTTCAACAAGCATGTAAAAAACTATATCAATGTTTATGCATTAAAACGCAGGGAACTTTCATCAAAGGTCCTGGGTCTTTCTGAGGTATATTTCCCATTGTTTGAAGAACATCTCGACAAATACAATATGCCTTTGGAGTTGAAGTACCTCGCAGTGGTGGAATCGGCTTTAAACCCAACAGCCAATTCAAGGGCAGGAGCCAAAGGGCTGTGGCAGTTTATGTACAGTACAGGCAAAATTTACGGATTAAAAGTAAACTCGCTTGTTGATGACCGCTTCGATCCTTACAAAGCCACCGATGCTGCATGCAGGCATTTGAAAGATCTATTTGATATTTACGGTGACTGGTCATTGGCTTTGGCCGCTTATAATTCAGGTCCGGGAAATGTAAATAAAGCAATCCGGCGTGCCGGTGGGGTAAAAAACTACTGGGCTGTATGGCCATTTCTCCCAAGAGAAACACGGGGTTATGTCCCGGCTTTTATTGCAGTTATATACTTGATGAACCATCCGGCTGAACACAATATATATCCAACAGCTCCAGCTATTTTCTTTGAGGAAATTGATACGGTTGTTGTGAATGATGTGCTTTCTTTTGATCAGATCTCAGAAATGCTGAATGTACCGATTGATGAATTGAAGTTTTTGAATCCGGCTTATAAAATGGGAATAATTCCTACTACTGCCGACAAAAAATATATTTTACGTTTGAATCATAAATATATAGCTGACTTCATCGATTATGAAGATTCATTGTATGCATATAAAACGAAGAAAGGGATAGAAAAGGATAAATTACTGGCACAGATCAAAAAAGCAAAAGAACGGAATATACACTATGTCAGGTCAGGTGAAAACCTGGGATTGATTGCCAAAAAATACCGTTGCTCCGTCAGGAGTTTAAAGAGCTGGAACAACCTCAGGGGCAATACTATCTATCCGGGGCAAAAACTGGTTGTTTATGCACCCGGTTATGCTGGTAAAAAATCTACTCCAAAGAAATCAACGGTTGATTCAACACCCACAGATATCAGTAAGCGCGATAAGAATCATCATGTTGTACGAAGTGGGGAAAACCTGGGTTTGATTGCTCAAAAGTACAAATGCTCAGTTGGTGATCTCAAAAAATGGAATAACCTGAAAAGCAATACCATAAAGCCAAATCAGAAGCTCGTAGTATATGAACCAAAGGCAAATAATCCACAGGCTTCAAAAACTCAGAATAATAAGACAAGCGGTGATTACGTTTACCATACTGTCCGTAAAGGCGACACCTTGTGGGATATCGCCAAACTATATGAAGGCGTATCCATTGATCAAATTAAAAAGCTAAATGATATTAAGAATTCAAAACGACTCAAGCCGGGACAGAAGCTCAAAGTAGCGCCGAAAAGCTAAAATTTTCATAACTAATCAGTGTTATGGAAAACATTTTTATTCTTTGTGTCACTTTGTACTTCTTTGAGCAACTTTGTGTAATACCTGCCTGACCGGACGAGCAAGGGCTATATCACAGAGAACCACAAAGAAGACACTAAGTTTCGCAGAGAAAATTTTTAACTAACTATGAATTCTTTAGGCTTTACATTAAAGTTAAATTTTCTTCTCAAATGAAACAATTTATAAAATTAACCACCATCCTGTTTTTTTCTTTTCTATTAATTTCTTGTGGAAACAATAAAACAACTGCTCCCAAGTCATCGGGCAAAACAGCTGAAATGATTGTTGTTACGAATAATGAAACAAAATGGGAAGGACAGGTTGGAGAAACGGTGAGATCCTTTTTTAACCAGGATTATGAAGTATTGCCACAACCGGAACCTCTCTTTGAAATGGCACACATCTCAATTGCACAATTTAATAATACCAAGATGTTTCAGGCGCACCATAATATTTTCATTGTTGACATCAATCCAACAGCTAAAGAATCTACTATTCAAGCCCGTAAAGATGTCTGGGCAAGTCCTCAATATGTGATAAATATTATTTCCCCTTCAGAGGAAGATTTTATTGCTTTTTTTGAAGAAAAGAAAGAAGTAGTGCTCGGAACATTGATGGACTCTGAATATGCCCGGTTAATCGGAACATACAAAGAATTTAGAGATCGGGATATCATTAATTCATTGAAGAAAAGTTTTAAATTATCAATGGAAATACCCGGTGGTTTTTATATAGCAAAGCAATTTGCCGATTTTGCCTGGATACGAAAAGAAACAAAGCACAATAGTCAGGCTTTATTGATTTATACATATGATTTTGTTGATACGCTGGCTTTTGATCAGTCACGAATAATTTCTTTTAGAAATGCGTTAACAGAAGAATATGTTCCCGGTCCATCGGAAGGATCCTATATGGTGGTAGCCGAAGAATATTCACCTGTTATTTCCGAACGAATTGATTTTAAGGGAATGTTTGCAGTGAGGTCAAAAGGATTATGGAGACTGGAAGGTGACTTTATGGGCGGCCCTTTTGTGAACTATACATTTGTGGATGAAAAAAGAAATAAAGTGATCACCATTGATGGATACGCTTATGCCCCCAATAAACCAAAACGTGACCTGCTGATTCAAACCGAAGCGCTTATCCAATCTTTAAAGCTTGATGATTAGGATATTACATCATTATTTCTAAAAATTTTTCCTTAAAACTTGACAAATACAATTTCATGTTATACTTTTGTCCATTCGGTTTAACCATTTAGTTAAACTAAATAATTAAACCATTTGTTTAATTTCTGAATGAAAGAATGACTACGAACAAGGATACAAATACTGAGCAATCAATTCTTGAGGCAGCAAAAATTGTATTTGTTAAAAAAGGAATGGAAGGTGCACGAATGCAGGAAATTGCGGACGAAGCCGGTATCAATAAAGCAATGCTGCATTATTATTACCGAAGCAAGGATAAGTTATTCGAAGCTGTATTCAAAGAGACTTTTTTAAAGCTGGTTCCCAACTTGATTGAGATAGTGAAGACTGATATTTCATTGTTTGATAAAATCAGAATATTTGTAAGTAATTATATTGATATCATTAATGAAAATCCATTAATTCCTGCTTTTATAATTCATGAACTGAACCGTAATCCTGATCGTGTGGTGGAACTCATAAAAAGTTCAGGTATCAATCCAATATTCTTTATAAATCAGGTAGATAAGGAAATTAAAGAGGGTATTATTGAGCCTGTCAATCCGGTGCATTTAATTGTTAACATGCTGGCAATGTGTATCTTTCCCTTTGTGGCAAGACCAATATTACAGGGAGTAATATTCAATGAAAACAGACAACAATATGAAAAGTTCATACAGGAACGAAAAAAGGAGGTTTCTGAATTTATTATTAACTCAATCAGGAAGAAATGAAAAAATTATTTTTTACATTATTCGCAATAGCTATCTTCTTTGGATTGAAAGCTCAGGAAAGTGTAACACTGGACTTTTGTTACCTTAAAGCAATTGAAAATTACCCTTTAACAAAACAAAAAGAGTTACTAACTGCTTCAAATGACCTGATAATTAAAAATCTTAATAAAAATTACTTACCGGACATGATGGTAAACGGACAAGTCCATTACCAGTCGGATGTAACCAAAACACCATTTCAGGATGTAAGTATACCAGGGATGCCATCAATGCCAACAGTTTCAAAAGACTGGTATAAAATATCCCTGGATGTAAACCAGGTAATTTATGATGGCAGCATTACCAATCGCCAAAAAGATCTGGAAGAGATCAACCTCCAGATCGATCAGCAAAATGTGGACATAGAGCTTTATAAAGTAAAAGAAAAAATAAATCAGATTTACTTTAATGTTTTACTACTGCGCGAAAGTATTCAGACGATTGAACTTCACGAAAAGATATTAACTGCAAAACTAAAGGATGTTGAGAGTGGTATTAAAAACGGGAATATTTTGGCTTCCAATGCAGATATTATTAAAGCTGAAATAATTCAACTAGAGCAAAGTCTGGTGGAATTAAATATAGGGATTCAAGCTTCTATCAATATTTTAAATGAACTTACAGCACTTGAATTAAATACAAATACTGAATTCAAAACACCTGATGTTTCTATTGATCTAAATAACTATTTAAACAATCGCCCTGAATTTTATCTGTTTACATTGCATCAAAATAAACTGGAGGCCTCTAAAAAAGTACTTGGATCTAAGCTCTTACCACGCTTATATGCTTTTGGTCAGGCAGGTTATGGAAGACCAGGATATGATATGCTAAAAAATGAATTTGATGACTTTTATATGATCGGGGCACGATTAAACTGGAAAATATGGGATTGGAACCGCAGTGGAAAAGAAAAGGACATCCTCGACCTGCAAAGTAAAATTATAGATACACAAAAAGAAACATACGACAAAAACATTCGCATTGAGCTGCAAAATAAAATTGCTGAAATCAGGAAAGTTGAGGAAATGATAAGTCGCGATAATCAAATTATTGAATTAAGGGAAAAAATTACGAAATCATCTTCTTCACAGCTGGATAATGGTGTGATAACCTCAACAGAGTATCTGACCGAATTAAATGCGGAATCCAAATCAAAGCTTGATTTACAAACACATAAAATCCAACTGATCAAGGCTAAATTAGATTACAAAGCAACATTGGGAAATTTGTAATTGATTAAAAATAACGTAACTAATCAGTGTAATGAAACTCGGTAATGATAAGGATTATAGAAAATCTATTTTTATACTTTGTGGCACTTTGAGCTTCTTTGAGCAACTTTGTGTAATAGCTATATCACAAAGATTCACAAAGAAGACACTGAGTTTCACAGAGAAAGATTAAATTCTATTACAATATTTAAACACTGATTAGTTACAAAATAACAAATTCATCAATATGAAAACAAAATATTTAATTCCAATTATAGTAATAGTTTTTGCATCTTGCACCGGAAAAAAGGATCTGTCAGATGCATACGGAAACTTTGAAGTTGATGATATCATTGTTTCTGCTGAAGCGAATGGTAAGCTTTTGTTATTGAATGTGGAAGAAGGAAAAACAGTAAATAAAAATGTTCTTGTCGCTGTAATCGATACCATTGATTATGTATTGAAACGTAAACAATTAACAGCTCAAAAACTGGCTATTTCTTCACGCATTGAGAATATTCAATCACAAATTGAAGTTCAGGAACAACAAAAGAAAAATTTACTCATAGATAAAACACGAGTTGAAAACCTGCTAAAAGATGGTGCCGCTACTAAAAAGCAGTTGGATGATATCAATGGGAAAATAGACCTAGTAAACAGCCAGATTGAATCCATTAAAACACAAACTGTTGCTGTGGTTACAGAATTGGAGGTGATTGGCACCCAAATTTCACAGGTTGAAGAATCCATAAATAAATGCAACATTAAAAATCCGATTGACGGGATTGTTTTAGAAAAATATGCAGAAGAGAATGAGATTACAGCATTTGGAAAACCTTTATATAAAATCGCTGATATGCGGGAAATGATCTTAAGGATTTATGTGAGTGGAAGTCAATTGCCTCATATTAAAATCGGGCAGGAAGTGGAAGTATTGATTGATGAAGATGCTAAATCAAACAAAAAACTTCCTGGAATAGTAAGCTGGATATCGGAGAGTGCAGAGTTTACACCCAAAATTATTCAGACTAAAGAGGAGCGAATAAATATGGTTTATGCTGTTAAAGTAAAGGTGCAGAATGATGGAAGCTTAAAAATTGGGATGCCGGGAGAGGTGAATTTCTGATTTACGATTGACGATGTACGATCCCGATAGCTATCGGGACGATTTACGAAAAACGAAATTTTATTTAATAACTAAAATGAAAATTGATGAAAAAAATGAAAATTAAGTTAATGTTAGCCTGTGCTATAGTATTTATCACAGGAAGTCTTGTAGGACAAGATTTTAAAGAAGGTGATATCCTGGGCATTTGGTTCAACGAAGAAAAAGACGCCAAAGTTGAAATTTACAAAGAAAATGACATGGTTTACGGTAAAGTAGTGTGGCTTGATGAGCCCAATGAACCTGATACCGGAGAGCCAAAACTGGACGATGAAAACTCAGATGAAGAGCTGCAAAAACGGCCTGTCATGGGTTTACTGCTGGTTAAAGAATTTAATTATGAAGGAGAGGGTCTTTGGGAGGATGGTGATATCTATGATCCGAAAAATGGAAAGACCTATTCTTGTTACTTGAAACTAAAAAGTATGGATCAACTTAAGGTGCGCGGATTTATTGGAATTTCACTCCTTGGCCGTACAACTTACTGGACCCGAACCACGCTTTAAAACATGGAAGTTTTCTCGATTATAGCAGACCAGGTTTCAAAAAATTATGGAGATATAAAAGCCATAGAAAACATTTCTTTTTCTGTAAAGAAAAATGAGCTTTATGGTTTAATCGGGCCTGATGGATCGGGGAAAACAACAATATTCCGGATACTTACCACCCTTTTGTTACCTAGCACAGGTCAAGCCACTGTTGAAGGATTTGATGTAGTCAAAGATTTTAAAGCAATCAGGAAAATCTTAGGTTATATGCCTGGAAGGTTTTCATTGTATCATGATCTTTCTGTAGAAGAGAACCTTCAATTTTATGCAACGATCTTCGGCACTACTATCCAGGAAAACTATGATTTAATAAAAGACATTTATGTCCAGATTGAGCCATTTAAAAATCGTAAAGCCGGAAAATTATCAGGTGGAATGAAACAAAAACTTGCATTATCCTGTGCATTGATTCATAAACCGAAAGTGCTTTTTTTGGATGAACCAACTACAGGTGTAGATGCTGTTTCCAGGAAGGAATTCTGGGAAATGCTTAAAAAATTACAGCAAAGGGGAATCACCATTATCGTCTCAACACCTTACATGGATGAAGCGGCCTTATGTGATAAAGTAGCATTGATGCAAAGAGGTAAAATTTTAAGCATCGATGAACCCGAAAAAATTGTTCAGCAATATGAATATCCTCTATATCAGGTTACAAGTGATAATATGTATGAATTACCCGGCATTCTGAATAATTTTCCCGGATCGATATCAGCACACCGGTTTGGTGATGTCATCCATTTTGCTACGAGACAGGAAATTAAACACGAGGATATACACGGATTTTTAGCTGATAAAGGGCATCAACATATTGAATTTAAAAAGATCACTCCGGATATTGAAGACTGTTTTATGGCTTTAATGAAGAATGAAAACTAATTCTGAAAATATCATAATAAAGGTTGAAAACCTGGTAAAAAAGTTTGGTGATTTTGTGGCCAATGATCACCTTACATTCGATGTATATGAAGGTGAAATATTCGGGTTTTTAGGCGCCAATGGGGCAGGAAAAACAACGGCTATAAGGATCCTTTGCGGACTATCAGCTCCCACTTCAGGAGATGTGGAAGTGGCGGGATACAATGTTTATAAACAAACCGATAAGGTTAAACAGAACATTGGTTATATGAGTCAGAAGTTTTCTCTTTATGAAAACCTGACCATTAAGGAGAATATCCGATTTTTTGCAGGTATTTATGGTTTGTCGGGCAAGGTAATTAAAGACCGAATGAATGAATTACTGGAAAGTCTGCAAATCACACATTTGAAAGACACTCTAATTTCTTCATTGCCATTGGGTTGGAAACAAAAACTGGCGTTTTCAATTGCAATTTTTCACAAACCAAAAATCGTATTTCTGGATGAGCCAACGGGAGGTGTGGATCCCATTACCCGGCGTCAGTTTTGGGACATGATTTATGAAACCGCCAGAAGTGGTATTACTGTATTCGTGACCACACACTATATGGACGAAGCAGAGTATTGTGACCGGGTTTCGATTATGGTTGATGGACGCATTGATGCTTTAGATACACCTTCGGTTTTGAAAAAGACATATGATGCAAAAAATATGGATGACGTGTTTTTGAAGTTGGCAAGAGGATGATTGAAGAAAAATATAGTATTTAGACATTAGTATTTAGACAAAAAAAATAAAATGCATAACTATAAAAAATTGATTGTATGGCAAAAAGCAGTATCGTTGGCAGTTGACATTTATAATCGAACAAAGGGTTTTCCTGAAGATGAGAAATTTGGAATGACGATTCAGGCTCGAAAAAGTGCATGTTCTATTGCTAATAATATTGCCGAAGGTTCTAGAAAAAGTTCGAAAAAAGACTTTAATCGTTTTCTGGAAATTTCAGATGGATCATCTGCAGAATTAAACACTCAAATGATCATATCAAAAATGGTTGGGTACATTACTGAAGATGAACTTGAGTTCTTTGAGATTCGAATTGATGAAATTCAGCGGATGATAAAAAGCCTAAAAGAAAAAAAATAAAGCCTCCCATAGGGATGCCCGCCTGACTGTATTCGGGCAGGCCTGTGGCACAATATCTAAGTACCAACTTTAAAGTAATTAGATTTTAGTAGTTAGTATTTAGATAAAAATATTAGGATATAGATAATGCATAATTATAAAAAACTAAAGGCTTGGGAACAATTGATTTAACTTGCTATAAAACCTATAAGGCGATTGAATGTTCCCTAGTTGAAATAAATTTGAAATAAAAAAGAACTTGAAACTTTTGAATACTATATAAGGTAACCTCTAAAAATCAATTTTTAAAACGTGAATT
Organism: Bacteroidales bacterium; assembly: GCA_030596605.1. GTDB lineage: Bacteria > Bacteroidota > Bacteroidia > Bacteroidales > JAADJA01 > JAADJA01. The sequence goes on along the minus strand of JAUVJI010000030.1, from coordinate 87 downwards.
TGTGTATCCGATTTTTTAAGTAAATCGAACTAAGTTTAATAGCCCTTCAACAATCCGTATATACCTAAGTATCTGTCATATATATAT
>JAUVJI010000092.1 GCA_030596605.1 Bacteroidales bacterium | reverse complement strand
TGAAAGTGGGTAAGGGTGTTTGTGTCCTCTTGGATTGAAAATGTAATTTTTCCTAAGTTTCTGATAAGAAACTTCATCCAATTCGTGGAATTTGTGGATAAAAAAATGTTTGCGGAAATAAGGTAATTAAACAAAATGACAAGTTATTCGTTAGATTTGCACATTCTTATAAAACTATATATTATGAAAATTTTATATCTGATTACAATTTCGCTGTTATTAACATCAGCAGCTCTGGCTCAAGTGTCGCCTGACAAATATTGGGTGAAATTTACTGATAAGGATAACTCGCCCTATTCAATAGAAAATCCTGGAGAATATTTATCGCAAAAAGCATTAGACAGGAGGAGCATACAGGGAATAAGCATTGAGACGAATGATTTACCGGTAAATCCGCAATATCTTGATGCTGTTGCCGGAACCGGGGTAACCATGTTAAATGCTTCAAAATGGTTTAATTCGGTAACAATTTTTACTACCGATCAAAACGCATTGAATACCATTAATTCATTCTCATTTGTACAGTCCGTTGAAAAAGGTAGCTCAGATGAAAATAGTACATCAGAAAAACCATTCTTTGATAATGAATCTTTTACAAGCATCCCGGAGGCGGAGCTTTTGAAATCGGGCAACTCAGGAAAAAGTTATAACTATGGACTGGCTTACAACCAAATTGATATGTTAAACGGGATTGCCTTACATGATTTAGGATATGATGGAGCAGGTATGACAATTGCTGTATTGGATGCCGGTTTTCTGAATGCAGATAATTTAATAGCCTTTGACAGCTTATGGAACAATGGTCAGATTTTAGGATATAAGGATTTTGTAAACCCGCAGAATCCCAATATTTTTGGATCACATTATCATGGATCAATGGTATTGTCAACGATGGGCGCCAACTGGCCGGGTCAAATTGTCGGTACAGCGCCAAAAGCTGATTACTGGCTTATACGGTCAGAAGATGGTGAAACTGAAACTTTAATTGAAGAGCTGAATTGGGTATCTGCTGCTGAATTTGCAGATAGTACCGGTGCGGATGTAATAAACTCGTCATTGGGATACACTACATTTGATGATCCTTCTCAAAACCACACATATGAAGACATGGACGGGAATACAACCCCTATAACAATTGGTGCTGATATTGCGGCAAGCAAAGGGCTGGTTGTAGTAAACAGCGCCGGAAATGCTGGTGGATCTTCATGGCAGTATATTGGAGCGCCGGCTGATGGTGACAGTGTATTTTCAATTGGGGCCGTTGATGGTAATGGGAATTATGCTTCCTTCAGTTCTACCGGCCCGACTTACGATGGCAGGGTTAAACCAAATGTAGTCGCACAAGGTCAGGGATCCACAATTGTAGAACCCTGGGGAGGATCTGTATCAAGTGGAAATGGTACATCTTTCTCTTCTCCAATCACAGCTGGAATGGTTGCTTGTTTGTGGCAGGCAAATCCTTATAAACGCAATACTGAAATAATGCAGGCAATTGAATCCAGTGCATCTCTGGCTAATAATCCAAATGACCAGTTGGGATATGGTATTCCTGATTATGCCTTGGCCAATAGTATTTTAACTGTTATTGAAAATCAATCCAATCCTGTTGCTGATTTTGCAGCTTTTCCCAATCCCTTTACAAATGAAATCAATATTAAATTCAATGATGAAGAAGTGTTTGTAAATAGGGTTGAGTTGGTGGATGTTACAGGTAAAGTAATTATTAAGCAAAGAATTGATCAAATAAAACAACTGATAACACTAAACAACATTGAAAAACTTTCAGCGGGATATTACCTGTTAAAAGTTTATACCAACGAAAGCGTTATTTCAGAAAAAGTATTGAAACAATAATTGAAATAAAACTGAGAAATAGATAGCCTTCCTGTAATTGCCGGAGGGCTTTTTTATTTTATGTTCACAGAAGATTTATTAAATCCCCGGAGATAGATAGCTGTGATGACGTTTTTGGTTGATAATGGAAACTGGCTTTTCATCATCCAATCGTAATACTGAGGCTCTTTTGAAAAAACCTGACTGACTGTTTTTCCCTTATATTTCCCGAAATTAAATACCTCTTCTCCTTTGTCATTAAAGATTAAATGCCCTGCCAGGTCTGCATTTTTATTGTGGTACGAAAATTCGGACAACTGCTGCATATCATTTTTTACAGGATAGGAAATATTTCCATCTTTATCTTTAAAAGCAACTTCTTTATATTTATCAAGCTGAGCTTTCAGAATCTCGAAAGTAGCAAGAGTATCAGCCTCTGCACTATGTGCATTTGTTAATTCCTTATTGCAATAAAATTTATAAGCTGCTGATAAAGTTCGGGGTTCCATCTTATGAAAGATATTCTGGACATCAACGATCCTACTGTTTTTGATATCAAAATCCACTTCAGTCCGTAGAAATTCTTCAACCAGTAAAGGTATGTCAAATTTAATCGCATTATATCCCGAAAGGTCAGAGTTACCTATGAATTTAGCCAATGAAGCAGCCAATTCTGAAAATGTTGGTTTATCCTTTACATCTTCGTCTGTGATTCCATGAATAGCTGTTGACTGCGCCGGGATTGGAATGGTGGGATTGACCCTTTCCGTTTTTGTTTCGGTGCTTCCATCCATTGCAACTTTGATGATACAAATCTCAACGATTCTGTCAGAAGCTACATTAATACCTGTTGTTTCAAGGTCAAGAAAAGCAATCGGGCGTGTTAAATTAAGTTCCATTTGGTTTATTTTAGTTCTTTTCAATATTAAATATTTCTTTCGGTGTCAAATTCTTCTAGATATTTAGCAACTCTCTGTAAAAACATTCCACCTAACGATCCATCAACGATCCGATGGTCAAATGCCAGGGATAATATCATCATATGCCTGATGGCAATTAGATCTCCATCTGGAGATTCGAGAACCATAGGCTTTTTCTTTATTGTACCTATTCCTAAAATCGCAACCTGGGGCTGGTTAATGATAGGCGCTCCGGTTGAGTTTCCAAATTGTCCGAAATTTGTAATTGTGAATGTTCCTCCCTGAATTTCATCAGGATCGAGCTTGTTATTTCTTGCACGGTTGGCAAGATCGTTTACTGTTTTTGCAAGACCTACCAGGTTCTTCTGATCAGCATTTTTAATTACCGGAACAATCAGGTTACCATTAGGTAAAGCTGTTGCCATACCGATATTCACATTTTTTCTTTTGATAACATTATATCCATCTACGGATGCATTGACCAGAGGAAAATCGCGTAAGGCACGGGTAGTTGCTTCCACAAAAATCGGGGTGAAAGTAATTTTCTCCCCTTCTTTTTGCAAGAATTGATCTTTAACCTTGTTACGCCAGTTAACAATCCTGGTCATATCCACATCGTGAAACATGGTAACATGAGGAGAAGTATGTTTTGACATGACCATATGATCGGCAATGAGCTTTCTCATTCGGTCCATTTCAAATATCTCATCACCAACTCCTGCAGTTACGGTTGGTTTTTCAATTACTTTCCCCGAAGGAGCTTGAGGTGTGGATGCGAAAATAGCCGGAGAAACTTTACCTGCTTTTTTATCATCAACAAATTGTAAAATGTCTTTTTTAGTTACCCTTTCATCCTTACCGCTTCCTTGTATTGTATTCAGTTCGTCAATCGAAATATTTTCCTTTTTGGCAATACTTTTTACGAGTGGCGAGTAGAATCTGTCGGATGCGGGGAAATCAATCTTTTTATCTTTGGGTTCTGAGAGTATTTCTTGTTCAACTTTAGTTTCAGGTTTTGTTTCTTTTTTGAATTTATCTTCTTTTACCGGCACAGCCTCATCACTTCCACCTTCGCCATCCAGATCAATAATTGCAATAATTGCTCCAACAGGAACTACATCTCCCTCTGAAAAATGAAGCTTGGTAAGTTTGCCTTCTACAGGTGAGGGTATTTCCGAATCCACTTTGTCGGTGGCAATTTCCACGATGGCGTCATCCTCTTCAATCTGGTCCCCCTCTTGTTTTAACCACTTTGTAATAGTGGCTTCTATGATACTTTCCCCCAGTTTGGGCATGACAACTTCAAATACGGCCATTATAATTGTTTGTTATTATCTAATCTGTTAGATGTAAATTTGTTAACAAATTATCGTTCTAAAAGTTTTACAAAATTACGAATAAATTTATTGGGATCGTTGCTTATTGAAGTAAGTGGATTATCTTCCAAGATTCGGAAATCCTTTGAAAATAATGTTTATGTCATTGATGACTTTGTAATCGCGGGCATATAATAAATTAAGGCGATCAATGGTCTCACTGGAAATTTCCTGATGTTTCAAAATATCCGTCGGGTTTAAAATACCCTTTCTAATCTCAGGGAGTTTATGATCCGAGGAGTTCTCTGTTAAACGATATCCTACCCAGGACTTCTTACCAAACAATACTGAAAATATATTTCTGATATAACAACCAGGTTTTCTTGTAATGATCATCCCTATGGGAAATATTAAAATAAGAAGAAGACTCACAATAATATCCAGAAATCTTTTGCTTCTTTTGTTGTTCGATTTCGTTATTGAATCAAGATCGATGATATATAAATCTCCGGAAGTATTGATTGATTTACTGCCAATGATGGAAAGACTTTCAGGAGGTGCAATTTTAAATTCAATCTGCGAAACATTTAAATCCGACATCTTATCAATAATAATTTGAGCCGGTAAATCTTTGGCACAAAAAATTACTTCATCTATCCTGTAGATGTTAATGATGTCTTTTATTTGAGCCAGGTAGCCAATAAATCCTTCTTTGCTTTTATTGTCCTCCGAAATACTTACAAGTCCGATAAATCCAGGATTCATATCAGCTTTTCTGAGCAGGTCAGCTACCCTTTCAGCTTCTTCCTTATGGCCCACAATTATAAATCGTTTGTTCAATTTTATTCCTAACCTGAAATTCCTGAAATTGAGCAAATGCAGAAAAAACCTAAAGCCGATCATGGAAATAAATCCCCAAAGTGCACCAAATACGATCAATGCCCTTGAGAAGCGGTAGTCTTCAGGTAGAAGAGCGTATATGGTTAAAATCACCACTGTCCCGATAAACAAACCCTGAAAAATTTTAGGTAACCTGATAGGACGGTCATAGCCACCACTCAAAAAACACTAAACAGCCAAATAATGATATATAGCGGAATCGCAACAGAAACAATTTCTATCGGGTATTCACCTCCGTATGGAAAGATAACATTATGCTCCCAATAATTTTTAATGCTGATGATACCACCAAAGAGCAAAATAGCATCGGTGAGCGGTAATGCAATCCGGTTAAAAAAACGGTTAATAATTGCAAGAAAAGCCCTGAAATAAACGGCTAGGTTTATTAATAGCGAAAAGAGCCGGGCATTTTTTGCTGAAAAATGTTTCTTTGCAAATATGGCCATCGCCCGATAAAAAACAATCACATAATTAACACTGCTTTTTTTTGTGCTTTCACCCTTGTAATGAATTATTCTGGTTTTTGGGAAGTAGTAGTTTTTATATCCTGCCTTAATTATACGATACGAAAGATCAATATCTTCGCCATACATAAAAAATGTTTCATCCAGTAAACCAATTTTATCAAGCACACTTTTTCTGAGCAACATGAATGCACCGGATAAAATATCAACTTCATGAATTTCTTCTCTATTCAAAAATCCTAAATGATACTTTCCGAAAATCCTTGATTTTGGAAATAACCTGGATAATCCGAATATCTTATAAAACGCAACGGAAGGTGTGGGCAGTCCACGTTTTGATTCGGGTAAAAAATTCCCTTTGCCATCAACCATTTTCACACCCAGGCCTCCGGCATCTTGATGCTCATCCATAAATTGGACAATCTTGCTGAATGTATCTTCTTCAACAATTGTATCAGGATTAAGCAACAATACATATTTACCTTTGGCTAGTTTAATCCCCTGGTTGTTGGCTTTTGAAAAGCCAACATTGTTCTTGTTGGCAATCGTTTGAACCTCATGGAATTTATTAAGCAGCATTTCAATCGATCCATCAACTGAATTATTATCAACAACAAAAACCTCCACATCCAGACCCTTAATCGCCTTCCTCACAGAATGAAGAGACTGCTCAAGGAAATATTTTACATTGTAATTTACAATAATAATGGAAAGCTTCATACTACTCAATCTGGTGTTTTATAAAATCGCTACCAAAATTACTATTAAAATTGATATTTGAAGACGAGAATGCAGGAATGGGTTCTCGATATTTGGAATCATTTTATATAAGAATTAATTATAACCATTAAATAGCAGGAAACCAATAAAATAGGAGTTGAGTTATTAATCCTATATTGTTTAGCAGAAATTAAATGAATTGAGTTCTGTTGGAATTTATATATTTTTGCATAACAGTAATTTAATACTTATTAGTGATGAAAGATAAAGTTATTGAGACATTATCGAAAGCAGGGAAACCGCTCCGTCCTGGTGAAATTGCAGAAATGTCGGGTTTGGATAAAAAGGAGGTGGATAAACCAAAATAAATTCAATAAACGATGGCTCATGTAATTCAGTTTTCTGAAGCAGCTTTTATTGCACTGCATGGAATGGTGATTGTAGCTCAATCTAAAAAGGATGAGCTGGTAAATGTAATACAAATTGCAGATAGACTTAATAGCTCTAAACATCACGTTGCAAAAGTGATGCAGCGTCTCGTAAAAGATGGATTTCTGTATTCACATCGCGGCCCTTCAGGTGGTTTTTCCCTGAAAGTTTCTCCCAAAGAAATTACATTGCTTGATCTTTATGAATCCATTGAGGGTAAAATAGAAATCGGAGATTGCCCGCTTGATACTCCGGTTTGTCCATTCGATAAATGTATTTTTAATAATGTTACCAAGAAAATGACAGAAGAATTTGTGGAATACATGTCAAATGAAACTTTAGAAAATTTCATTTAAGCATTAAAAGAAATAATTCAAATTTTGTCTTCTGAATTGAAAATCACCCCTTACTTCGCGTAATTAATTGCTCTGGTTTCCCTGATAACGGTAATCTTAATCTGTCCCGGATAGGTCATTTCATCCTGGATCTTTTTAGAAAGATCATATGAAATCTTCGCTGAATCTGCATCAGTTACTTTCTCCGCACCCACTATTACCCTAAGCTCACGTCCAGCCTGGATGGCATATGTTTTTACAACGCCGGGATAGGCCAGTGCCAGCTCTTCCAATTTGTTTAAACGCTGGATATAAGCTGCTACGACTTCCCTTCGAGCTCCCGGTCGAGCTCCTGAAATGGCGTCACAAACCTGAACAACGGGTGAAATTAAAGTATTCTGTTCAACTTCATCATGGTGTGAACCAATGGCATTACAAACTTCAGGTTTTTCCTTGAACTTTTCGGCCAGTTTCATACCATGCAATGCGTGTGGCAATTCGGGCTCACTGTCAGGAACTTTTCCAATATCATGTAGCAATCCTGCTCGTTTGGCAAGTTTTGGATTTAATCCTAATTCAGAAGCCATGGTTGCACATAAGTTGGCTACCTCCTTTGAGTGCTGCAACAGGTTCTGGCCATAGGACGAACGGTATTTCATTTTACCCACCATCCTGATCAGTTCGTGGTGCATGCCGTGGATACCTAAATCAATGGTTGCCCGTTTTCCTGTCTCAATAATATCCTGCTCGATTTGTTTTTTTGTTTTTGAAACAATCTCTTCTATCCGGGCCGGATGTATACGTCCGTCAGTAACCAGCTTGTGCAGTGATTGTTTGGCTATTTCCCTGCGGACAGGATCGAATGAAGAAAGGATGATGGCATCAGGAGAATCATCAATGATAATTTCTACTCCGGTAATGGCTTCCATGGTTCTAATGTTCCGTCCTTCCCGGCCAATGATGCGTCCTTTGATTTCATCGTTTTCAATATTAAAAACTGAAACGGAGTTTTCTATGGCGTGCTCTGTTGCTGTTCTCTGGATAGTTTCGATGACAACCTTTTTGGCTTCCCTGTTTGCAGTAAGCTTGGCTTCATCTACAATTTCAGTAATATGTGACATTGCATCCGATTTGGCCTCATCTTTTAAGGTCTCAATCAGTTCCGCTTTTGCCTCTGCAGCTGAAAGGGTAGAAATTGTTTCAAGGGCTTCTACTTGTCGTTTATGAGATTTTTCAAGCTCTGCTTGTTTTTTGCTTACCAGGTCGAGTTGAGCATTGAGGTTTTGCCTGATGGTGTCAAATTCATTTTGCTTTCGCTGAAATTCCTCCATTCTTTGAGAGAAATTTGCTTCCTTTTGCTTAAGCCTGTTTTCATCTTTTTGTATTGTGGCATTTTTTTCATGGATGATCTTTTCATGCTCCGATTTAAGTTGTAAAAATTTTTCTTTGGCCTGCAGTATTTTCTCCTTTTTAATTACTTCTCCCTTTTCTTGCGCTTCTTTTAATATTTTTTCACTTTTTTTCTCAACACTTTTTCTGAGTAAGGTGCTTGTTACTATAAAGCCCAGAATAAGTCCTGCCATTCCTACAATTACAAATATTAGTATATCCATTTTTATATGATTTATGGAGGGAGATTGATATAAAAAAGAAACCCGCATCATTCAAGGAGTTTGATAAACCCCAGCTATACACGTTTAGGGTTGTCTGGGAATTTCGAACGTCCACTGCCCCTGACCTAACAGGAGTCCTGCCGAAGCAAGTTGAGGCCTGTTCTAGAAACCCATGAACTTTCCCTTAATAGATTAATGTTGAGTTTATAAACATTAGTATTGAATTAATGCGGGTATTCTTGATGAGTGTTATGCCTTAAATCTTTGTGATTCTCTGTGACAACTCTGTGGCACTCTGTGAAATAGCTTTTAAATCTTTACCACAAAGGTTCACAAAGGATACACTAAGTTTCACAAAGTATTAGACATACTCAAATATTTTCAAAGAACGCAGACTTTTAATCCTTTATTAGATTATCTGATAGCAATTTATCGATTTCCGATAGTTTAATTGTAATATTATTATCGATATCTTTTAATTCGTTTTTATTCATCAGTGCATTTGTCGTTTTTTCCAATGCCACCATTGCCATGAGGTCTTGTTTATCGTTATATGCAAAGGTATCAGAATAGTTCTTTAAGTTATTATTGATCTCATTTGCTGCTTTTCTGATCGTCTCCTCCTCATTCCGTTTTATCGTTAATCTGTAAGGCCTGTCGGCAATTGTAACTGATATTGTTAATTCGTCCATTAAAAGTTGTCAAAAGTCAGAATAATCTATTTGTTCAAAAGTCCGATGCATTTATCAATTTCCCGCACGAGTTCGTCAATCTTATTTTTTACATCAATGTTCCCTTCTGATTGTTTAATTGAATTCGCAAATTTTAAATTCCTGTTCTTATCTTTTAGTTGTTCAATTAATTTATTGTGATTTTCAATAGTGTTATTTAATTCTTCTTGTTTTTTTTTAAGTTGTGTATTTTGTTCTATTAGTGAGTTTTGCCGGTTTATCATTTTTTCGGCCTTGGTATAAATGCCGTCTAATAATTTTCCTGCATCACTCATTTAATGTCTTACAATTATATAACGATTAAAATGCAAATTTAGTTATACGCAAACTCTAAAACAAGTTTTCAAAGAGTTTTTTATTTGATTTTACCACAAATTTGTAAAATGAAATGCCGCAGATTCACAGATATAAAATCCTAAACTATATGCTTTCGGATTATCCTATCCTCTTATCATCCCTTAAATCCGAAAGATCTGTATAAAAAACGAAATAAAGATTCTAATAATCCTCAACAGGTGCACAGGTGCACATTAAATTCCTGTCTCCAAAAGCATCATCAATGCGGGTAACCGGTGGCCAGTATTTATCAATAATTTCAAACATTACAGGCCATCCAGCTTGTTCACGGGTATAAGGATAATCCCATTCGTTTCCGGTAACCATTTTTACCGTATGGGGAGAATTTTTTATCAGGTTGTTTCCTTTGTCAACTTTGCCTTCCTCAATTTCCTGTATCTCTTTCCTGATGGAAATCATCGCTTCAATAAACCTGTCTAATTCATCCAAAGGCTCGCTTTCGGTAGGTTCAACCATCAAAGTACCATGCACCGGGAAAGCCACTGTGGGGGCATGAAATCCGTAATCCATCAATCGCTTTGCAATATCAGCAACGGTTACGTCAGCTGTTTTATGAAACTGGTTACAATCGAGGATCATTTCATGGGCCACCCTGTTATTTTTACCGGTATAAAGAATTTTATAATGGCCTTCTAATTGTGACTTTAAATAATTGGCATTTAAAATAGCAACTTTGGTGGCTTCCGTTAATCCATCTTTACCTAACAGTTTTATGTATCCGTAAGAGATCGGCAGGATCATAGCGCTTCCAAAGGGAGCAGAAGCGATTGGATAAATTCCGTTTTCTCCACCGGTTTCAAAAAAAGGATGCTTCGGTAAGAAAGGGGAGAGGTGTTTGGCCACGCCGATGGGACCAACTCCAGGCCCACCACCACCATGAGGAATGGCAAAAGTTTTATGCAGATTTAAATGGCAAACATCAGCACCAATTATACCGGGATTGGTAAGACCCACCTGCGCATTCATATTGGCACCATCCATATAAACCTGTCCACCATATTTATGAATGATGTCAATTACTTTCAGAATATCTTCTTCATACACACCATGCGTTGAAGGATAGGTGACCATGATGGCCGCAAGATTGTCTTTATGCTCCGCGGTTTTTACTTTCAGGTCTGCTAAGTCAATATTTCCCTGCTCATCACATTTTACCACAACCACTTTCATCCCGGCCATAACTGAACTGGCAGGATTGGTTCCATGGGCAGAAGCTGGTATCAGGCAAATATTCCTATGCCCTTCACCTTTGCTTTTTTGGTATTCCCTGATCACCATTAATCCCGTATACTCACCCGAAGCTCCCGAATTAGGCTGAAATGAAATGGCGTCAAAACCGGTGATCTCGCACAAGTCCTTTTCAAGGTTAGTAATTAATTCCAAATATCCTGCTGCCTGTTCTTTTGGTACAAAAGGATGGATGGATCCAAACTCAGGCCAGCTTAGAGAGAACATTTCAGCGGCTGCATTCAGTTTCATCGTACATGAACCTAAAGGGATCATGGAACGGTTTAAAGCTAAATCTTTGTTTTCAAGCTGTTTCAAATACCGCATCATCTCTGTTTCTGAAAAGTAAGAATTAAAAATAGGATGGGTCAGAAAACCAGATTTACGTTGTAAATTTTCTGGAATGGAGCTTGAAGTATTTTTTACTTGAGTAAAATCTTCAAATTGTTTATCATTTGCCGAAGCAAAAATATTCAGTAGCGACTTGACATCTTTAACTGATGTTGTTTCATCTAAGGAAATCCCAACCGTTGATTCATCAATATATCGAAGGTTAATTTCATTGTCTTCGGTGATTTCTTTCAGTTTATTTAAATGTAAATTTTCAGGCAACGAAATTGTCAGAGTATCAAAATAATACCGGTTCACGATTTTATAACCATATTTTGGCAGCTCGCCGGCTAATAATTTGGTTAGATCATTAATCTCTTTTGCTATTGCCTTTATTCCTTCCGGGCCATGATAAGTTGCATAAAATCCAGCCATAGATGCCAGCAAGGCTTGTGCTGTACAAATATTGGATGTTGCACGTTCCCTTTTTATGTGTTGCTCTCTCGTTTGCAATGCCATGCGCAAGGCACGGTTTCCTTGTGCATCAACTGAAATACCGATTATTCTTCCCGGTATGTTTCTCTTATACTTTTCTATTGTAGCGAAATAACCGGCGTGCGGGCCACCAAATCCCATAGGAATCCCAAATCTTTGGGTTGATCCGACAACCACATCAGCGCCCCATTCTCCTGGAGGAGTCAATAAAGCCAGACTTAAAATGTCAGCAGCAACTACAACTGAAGCCTCATTTTCATGAGCTTGTTCAACGAAATTTCGATAGTCATATATTTCACCCGCCTGGTTTGGATATTGAACGATTGCTCCAAAAATTTTATCATTAAATTCAAAATTATTGTGATTTCCAAAAACCAACTTAATCCCAAGAGGTTTACATCTGTTTTTTAATACTTCGATGGTTTGTGGGAATAATTCTTCCGAAACAAAAAACTCATTTGCTTCTCTTTTTACCAGACTTCTGGGCCTTGCATTAAAAAGCATGATCATGGCTTCGGCGGTAGCTGTGCCTTCGTCTAATAAGGATGAATTAGCAATTGGGAGCCCGGTCATGTCAGATACCATGGTTTGAAAGTTGAGTAATGCTTCCAGCCTGCCTTGTGATATTTCTGCCTGGTAGGGGGTATAGGATGTATACCATCCGGGATTTTCAAGAACATTACGCTGAATAACACCGGGAGTGATTGTATTGTAATATCCTAAGCCAATGTAGGATTTGAAAATCTTATTTTTTGAAGCTAATTGTTTAAGATGATCCAAGTACTCATATTCATTTATTCCATCTTGTAGGTTCAAATCGCGTTTAAGTCGAATGGCGGCAGGTACAGTTTGTTCAATCAATTCATCCATTGAAGAAACTTCGGTTTTTTTGAGCATTTCCTTTTGCTCTAATGGACGAGGGCCATAATGTCGGCTTATAAAATTATTGGTGATCATCTTTTATTTCAATTAATTGTAGTATTTAACTTATTACTTTTTTAGTGATGCTTCGTGACTTCGTGTCTGATATTAGCCACCAAGGCACTAAGACATAAAGATTCACTAGCTATTAGCAAAGAATCGGGCAAAATTATAAATCTTAGCTGGAAAAAAAAGGATTTGTGAAATATTGTTAGTAAAATAACAAGACAATATTAAGTTCGAAGTTCGATGTTTGAAGTTCGAAGTTTTGCTAATTACCAATATTCCTCGGAGTAGAAAATATCAGAGATTTCTTTGGTTTCTTTTTTAATTCTCTCTATTTCATTATCTGTTAATCTTTTCTTCCAAGTTAGAACGTTTTCTTTGGAATCTCTTGTTAAATGTCCGGCTTTTTTTGCTGTGGAAGATTCGACTATTTTCTTTTCAACTTTCTGGGTGAAATTCAAACCTATTTGTTCGTAGATTTTTTTGTATTCATTCACTGGATCCATAGACAGATCCTCATGACGTACATAAATCCAATCAGGAAAGGCTTTTTTATATTGATGAATCCTGTAATAGGCAATGTTCCATAACAGGATTCCCTGGTCAATAATATCCTGTTCTGATTTTTCGAACAACTTTATCTGATCAGCATATGGAGCAAGAATCTCCATCAATTTCTCCTGTTGGGTATAGTGCTTAAATTCATGTGCCCATTTTTTTACTTTCAGGCTGGCAACAAAAGCTGCCGGATGCCGAATCAATACAACCACATCTGCATTAAATTTTGTTGCTAACCAGTCTGTTGACATGATAGCAATAGGATCTTTTATTAAAGGCCTTTTATGAGTCCTTTCAAATGAATCTTTAAGAAATCTTTGAATATCCCTGGGTCCCCTGATCATTGAAAAATCTTTAGATACACCTTTGAGGTTAAAATCAAGTATCTCATTGATAAAGTTGTAAATCTCTTTCTGACGGTCTGCCGGATCATCCTCACTTACATATTCGAACCAGTATTTTAACGGATGTTTACGGGGTTCATCAATATTGAATGGCTCATGAATGTACCTGACATTTTTGTCTAAAGCAATCATTTGTCCTACCCACGTAGTGCCTGATCTGTGTGCTCCTGTTACTATTATCGGTTTCTTTTTTGCCATAAAAGAATAAATTACTAAATAACAAACAGCAAATTACAAATAAATCCTAAATCACAATATTCAAAATTTTGAATTGGTTTTGAAATTTGGGACTTAAAATTTTGGAATTTATTTGCTTATTGATGCTTGATCATTGTTGTTTCAAGTTTATTAATTCATCGGTAATTGCCGATTACAATTAAACCTTTATTATGGAGATTTGTTTCAACATACTTAACAGTATAAATCATTTTATATTTTTGTCAGGTGGATGAAAAGAAAAAAATGCAAGCCAACAATTTTTATTTAATTCTTGTGCTCTTTTTATTGCCTCCTTGGTTACCAGCAATCTTATTTTTCAGAAGTTTTTCCAATGGGATGCATTTGGGATTTATGTATTTGAGATTTCGGTTGGGATAATACCGTATCCAGTTACTTTTTTGGTGACAGATATAATTTCAGAACTTTATGGTAAAAAGAAAGCAAACAGGGATGTTATGGCTGGATTGTTTGCAAGTATTTTTACATTGCTTATTGTATGGCGATTCAGGAAGTATTTTAATTTGAAAGAAATAGGTGCAGAAATTGGAGATAAGTCTGATGCAGTATGAAAAAAGATATGAACTATTTCTTTATCCAGGAAATAGGATGATCTGGTTTAAGTAGTTCCGAAACTTCCCTGAATTTTATAAAAAGTTCTGTAGTACCAGAAGAATATGGAGCTATTTGGTAGATGTTATAAAAAAAACCAAATCCATCTTTATTGATGTAAAAGTTTTCAGTGGCTTCCATTTTGTCTACAAAAAATCCGGCTTCATTCAATTTCTCTTTCGGAGTAATGCCATTTAACCTGCGAAGTTTTTTGTCAAGAAGAGCATCCAATTGCTCCTTAGTACCTTCTTTGAAAATATCATTTAACTCCAGGCGTTTCAATTGATTTAAATCACATACTACATATTCAGTCATTGAGATGCCATGAGCGCCACCTGTGAATGCATATTTTTTAACTTTAATAGAAACAATATTATTCTCATTGTGACAGATATCCATCGTGATATTTTTTTCCCAATTGAAGGAAGCGGTAGATGATAAATCCTCAATTCCCTCAGTCGCCTTAAAATATGAATCGAAAAAGTCAAAAGTGATATTTTCAAGAAGTAACTCAGGAGATTTTATCAATTCCGATTTATTAATGAGAAATTGAGTAATGATCCGATCAAGGGTGTCTTTTAGAGGATTTCCTTTTATAAGGTCAGGATGAAGGAGGTAAAGATTGATCTTAGCTTTTGGAGATTCATTTTCGTTGCTACCTTCAACTGATAAAACTCTTTGATCAAATTTGGTATAGCAAGTGAAGGAAAGGCTGCCATTTTCATAATTTTCAGAAATGTTAAAAGGGATAGCTTCTTCCTTTCTTTCTTTTTCCCACACACCGGTGATCCCAATGTCTGCGTTAAAAGTTCCCTTAAAACTTGATTCCAGGTTTGAAAATTCATTCAGGACGATATAATTATCATAAATATTTCCTTGGATCGGAATCGTCTTACCATAATGATAAAAGGTTTCATTATCCGGTTCAGGGAAATAATAGTAATAAAAGCCCGAAACTTTACCATTTTGTGAAAACAGGTCCATGGTAATTTTCATTGTTGTGTCTAAATTTCCAGTGAAATGTTTATAAAAGGAACCGGAGATATTTTCCTGGGCAGTGATGTGAAAACAAAGAAATGTTAAGGGAATTAAGAAAAAGTAGTTTCGCAATTTATTTAAGTCCATAAACAAGATTTTTTACAAAAATAAATATCTAATCAATTTGTTTTGTAGTAAATATTTATTATTTACATTAATTTTTTTAACATATATATCTAATTTTATTATTTTTGTTGAATGCAAAATTAATCAGCCCCCTGATGAGATTGATTAAAACGTTGAAAATTACAAGGATACTTCTGTTCCTGATATTGTCCCGCAATTTCGGACATTGTTGTTAATGCCATAATGCCATAATTTCATAATATTCTTTATCTCATTTAAAACCATTTAGTTAAATCGTTTGAAAAGTGCAAAGTTTCCGATGCGAAGCAATTCCGTGTGGATGCGTTTCAGAATAGACTGGAAAATTTCTAAGATCTGTGTTAATTATAATCATAGAAAAAAAATCATAACAAAGTAAAGATAGTAATGAAAAATCAAAAATCAAAAACCCAACTAAATCGAAGAACGATTATCATTATAATGATAATTATGTTCTCAGCAACATTATCATATGCTCAATGGAGCATTGATGAAGGATTTGAAGGTGGGATAATACCTGCTGACTGGACAATTTATGATGTTAACGGAGACGGAGACCAGTGGTTTGCTCTTGAATATCCTTCTCATGCACATACCGGAGATTGGATGGCTGCAGTGGAGTGTTATAGTGGTAACGGACATGATTGGCTGATAACCCCTCAAGTAACAATTCAATCGGGTGATGCATTCATTTTTTATGCCAGAGCCTGGTATGGTACTGAGGATATGAATGTTAAACTTTCCACAACAGGTAATGCCATTGGTGATTTCGATGTAACCCTGGAAAATGTTACAGGCATGGGAACTGATTATATTGAGTATTCTTACGATTTAAGCGCTTATGCAGGTCAGAGTATTTACCTTGCAATTGAATGGATAGAGGATACTTATGGGATGGTTGTTGATGATGTAAAAGTAGGGCAGGCACTTGCTGCTGATGCCGGTATGGTTTCTATTGACATTCCTGTAAATTACCACTTAGTAAACGCTGAAATTTACCCTTCCGGAACAATTCAAAATTACGGAAGTAATGATATTACCACTGACTTTGATGTTGTTTGTCAAATTT
>JAUVJI010000014.1 GCA_030596605.1 Bacteroidales bacterium | reverse complement strand
CAGTCAGAAAGAATAATTATGATTCATAATTGTTTTTTGAGTAATTTGCGCTACCAATATATAAATCACTTTTTATTTTTTGATTCAAAAAAAATAGCAGATGATATTAGTTGCTGACAGCGGCGCTTCCAAATCGGATTGGGTGCTCATTGACAATGCAGGGGAACAAATGAGTTTTCAATTGGTGGGTTTAAATCCGTTTTATGTGGATACGAAAAAAATTGAGACGATCCTGAGTAAGGAACTTACCCCCTTTATTGAAAGCAAAAAGGTGGAAAAAATATATTTTTATGGCGCCGGATGTTCATCTGTTTTTAAAAGCATGACGGTTGAAGACGCTTTGTTCAAAATTTTCAGGAATGCTGAGGTAGTTATTGAATCCGATCTTTTGGGTGCAGCCCGCGCTTTGTTCGGAGAAGAGGAAGGAATTGCCTGTATCCTGGGGACAGGTTCCAATTCATGTTACTATGATGGGAAAAAGGTTGAGGAGAATGTATTGTCGCTTGGTTATTTTTTTGGTGATGAAGGCAGTGGCGCACACATGGGAAAATTATTCCTTAAAGATTACATGCTGGGCAATCTTCCCAAAGACGTAAACAGCGCTTTTAAAAAGGAATTTAATTACACCCGCGATAATATCCTCGATGCCATTTATAACCTGCCTTTCCCCAACCGATACCTGGCATCCTTCTGTGAGTTTTATTCCGACCATCTTTCCAATAAATATGTTTTTGAACTGGTGACCAACTCATTCCGTGAGTTTTTTATCAACCAGATTGAGCAATACACAAAACACAAAGAACTTCCCATTAGTTTTGTGGGTTCGGTGGCCTATTATTTTGAACAGATGTTAAGACAAATTGGAATCGAGTTTGAAGTGAAGATTGATAAGGTTTTACGCTCGCCTATAAACGCATTGGCTGAATATCATAAGTAGGGTGTATAGTTTTTGAATCTTTTGGTGAGGACGCCAAAAAGTGGCTGAGTTATTATGCTTTGCAAATACTTCTACATAAACAATTTAAGATTTTCTTCCTCAACAATTTTTCTCATAAGGTTTTTTAAAAGAGCGTCCAGTTTGGAGCCAGATGTATAGTCAGCCGGGGCAATAAAATCAGCTCTATTATCCTCAATTAGCTTTTCACAAATTTGCTTTGGGGATGGCTTATCTTTCTTTTTTCTTTTGGAAGAGTTATAAACAGCTATCGCAGTTCCACCCTGATATTTTATCATTTTCATAGCCGGCACATCAGTTTCACCATCCCCGATATAAATCATATTGGAAAAGGGCACGGGCCGTTTTTCATATTCCACAAACTTATTGATTGCTGTATTGTCGTAAGAGTTATTAATTCCTTTATTGATCCTGAACAGATATTGAGTTTTTGTGGTGTAGTTTATGGCAAGCGCCGGCCAAACAGCCACTCCGTTAACATCAAAAATATAACCGGAAGCAAATACATTTTTAAAATATTTGGCAATTGTAGTACCCTTTATAATATCCCTTACCCCGGACGAAATAATGTGATGATCCACAACTATACCTATTGAATTGGCAAATGCATTGATCCTGTTGAAAAAAGTATCCACACCCTTAAAAAATTGTATTTCCTTTCCATGGTCCATAAAGGCTTTGTGTGTGACCGAGATATTCTTTTCTCCTGCCTTCTTAAGCATCAATTGCATATAGGTCAGTATCTCATCTGCATCATTATCTCTTGCCAATTTGTTTGCCTCTTCCCAAAATGCTGATTTATCGATACCCAGTTTGGGAATAAAAGAATGTTCCTGCATATTTCCAGGTGCAAGCGTACCATCAAAATCATAAGCGATTGCTATTTTTATTGAACGTTTAGTCATTATAACTCAAATTTATTTTTAATTAAGGTCAATTAGACTTAAGATAAAGTCTTAGCTTTTCCCGTTTTTTCCACAATTGGTATCGCAAATTGCGATACCTAAAATTATTTCAATTTTCCTTATTTATAATGTACCCCAAAGGAGACCTCATTATACATGCCTGTTTTATGTCCTTTGTTTAAGATATTAAACCCATATGACAAGTAGTGATGAAATGTACTTTTTGAATTTATTAACTTGAAATCATCATTTGCATGGGCATAGATTAATAAACTTTCAATTGAATCAATTAATCCAGCATTTTTCCTCTTATTGGTTTCAAGATTACCCAAACTTACATAAATTCTATGCTTAGGATATTGTTCTTTAATTTTTTCAATTCTATAAAAATGATCAGGATTCAGCAGCCTATCGGATGCATATTGTTTAAAGGCCTTGCCTATATATACCAATTTAAAATCACCAGTCTTGTATTTAACCACCATTTTATAGAAGTAACTTTTACTTTGTTCTTCATAACTTTTATTAAAGAAGCTATCATATAAAATTGGTTTTGTCCAGTAAATTGTAGCTTCGGAAAAATCTTCAGGATATAAACAGTAATATGATTTCATGTTTATATTAATTAATTTTTAATTTATTCTCACTCCCCCAATATCATTAATTCCACTTCCTGTTTCGCTTGCTCCAGTACTATGGTGGCTTCTGACTGCAGTTGTTTGGCTTGTTGTCTTATATTATTTATATTGTCGGCAATCTGATTTTGAATAGTCAAAGGCGGTATAGGAATTTCTATTTTCTTAATATCCTTACCATATATATGAGATGTCTGTCCTGTTTTTTCGCGATTTATCAAAGTTTTAAATATTTCAGTATTTAGCAAACTAAACAGAAACATTGAATTGCATTTTGCTTTGTCTGCGCGAACACAAATAAGTTCTCCAACATACGAAGTAGGTAATTTAGGCTCAATATTTAAATATTTAATTTGTCTGCCAACATATTCTGCTTGATGAGCTGCCGACAAAATAAATATATCACCTCTATGTGCTTCTAATTTATTCTCGATATATGTATATCCTTGTTTGTTTAGATTTATATAATCATCAGAATAACTACCTGCTTTTATTATTGGATAATTCGAAGTTTCATCGCTATAATCATTTGAAGCTGGAGTTTTACCACCAGCTATATTAGTAACCACAGAAGCTAAACTCTGTATTAGATATTTGGATTGTAGAATACTTGTTTCTAAATCTGAATAGTATCCAAAATAATAATCACAATCATGTCTTCTTTCACTAACCTCACTCAACGAAGTAGTGAACATCCTGCTCTCCAGCGTATCATTATTCTCAGGTAAAGTAATCCCCAACTCACCAAGTAAATAATCATCAATACCGGCCAATAACTCTTTGGCTTGTTGTTCTTTATTTTGTTTTATTTGGATTGCATTACGAAATATTTTTTCAATTTTCTCACTATAAATAATGGGTATGGAAAGTAGAGCAGGGTAATCAAGTGCAGGCCTGGTACCTCCAGTTGCCCTTCTACTTGCAAGTCGTTCTCCTATATCTGAATTTAAATAGGCAGCAAGTATTTTGCTTTTTTTAATACTCCCAGTCTTAACAACTACCATATGTTGGTTGGTATTCCCTTCAAATTCTTCGGGGGCAACAGATGCAACAGCCATCCTGCCAACTCCTGTAATCTTAATTAACAGATCACCCCCTTTTACCTGGCTTCTCTTGAGCATCTTTCTATGAGTGCTATAATTAATGTATTTACAATCATCATAATCTAAAACACCTGTTGGTGAAAGATTTTGAACTCGTAAAAATGGAATACCATTGCTCTTATTTGAGTAATATTTTTCAGGTTCCGAAGTATTTGGAGTTGCTCCACTTGATATTCTATCAATGTACTCTCTTAGCGGTTGGGTATCATGTTTTTTTACTTCTTTTTCAAGGTTTGAAATTTCAGGAATATAATATAAAGGATCAAACCTTCTCTCAATTTCAGATTGATTCAGAATAAATACTTTATTTGGATTTAAATCTTTTTTAATTTCAAATTGACTCATATTCATATTCTTTCAACTTTTTCAATTTGGTTAATAAAACGAGTCAATTCTTTTCCAATAACTTGCAGTTCATTATTACCTGTAGCTTTATTTGTAGCATCATAACCGATATCCTCAGCTATAGCCATAAATATCTGGTAATCATCTATGCGCTTTTGTTTTTGGCTTATGTACTGATCTGTCAAGTTTTCCTTTAGGTCGTTTAATTTTTGGGAATACAGGATTGAAACCTCATTCTTCCACTCTTTAAAGTCATCTGTTTTTTCGATGGCCTTACTTTCTGTTTCACCTGTCAGGTTTTTAAATCCGGCATGTTCCTTTAGGATTTGTTTTTTCTCTTTTTCAAGCGTTTCAACAATTTTCAGGTAATCGTTTTCTGTTTTAATTTCTTCCTGTAAACCTTTTTTTAGATTTTGGTATTTATCGGTTTTTTCTTCACTCCATTTGCGCAGGAACAATACTGAACTTTTTACACCTGCACCGGTATGGGCAAAAGCTGTTTGAGGCATGGAAACCACAGCAACTATCCGGTACCATTCTTCAATGCTGTCGCGTACATATTGCATGCTGCTGTTTGTAAGTACACCGTCAGGAATAACAATGGCGAGGTAACCGCCGGGTTTCAGGAAGTTACGGCATTGTTCAATAAACAGCACTTCAGTGCTTTGGTTTGCCCTGCCTTTAACTCCGGTGTTTTTGGTGTCGAGCCAGCTTACATCCTTATTTCCCAGGTTGTATTGGTGCAGATAAGCCCTTTCGGTTTGTTTTATACTGCTTCCAAAAGGCGGATTGGTAATGATAAAATCGAAGCTGTTGTATTTGAACTCTTTGTTGCCGCTTTTCTTTTGAATTTCATCAGCCAGGAGTAAACCATCCATTGAAATTACATTTGTATGGCCGTCGTCGTGAATGATCATGTTCATTTTAGCTGTACGTGCAATTTGCTCGTTGATCTCGATACCAAACAAATTATTCTCTGCAAAAGGATGCCAGTAATTATAATGTTCAAGATAATGTTTTGGATTGGTTTTATAATCTTTCCAAAACTTATCAGCTTTAGCCCTTACCTTGTCTAAAGCATACAATAAAAATCCCCCGCTACCACAAGATGTATCCAATACCCTGGAATTATTATCAATTGGTAAAACCTCAACTATAAATTTAACAATAGGCCGGGGTGTAAAAAACTGCCCGAAATCGCCTCTAAAGTAAGCTCCCATAAAAGCTTCAAATGCCCTTCCTTTACTATCCAGGTCGGTTTCGTTTAAGTTTATCCCTTCAAGATATCCAACAACAGTTTTAACCTTAGTTGCACTTAAGCGGATATTATCCTTAAATACTTCGGGGTCTTTTTTCTGGCCAACGGCGTAAATACTTTTAATACGTCTATAAAGTTCATTGGTGGTTTTTTCTTCTGTAGCCTCGCTGAATATCTGGAACAAATAAGGTTCTCCATCCGGCCGTGGCTCAAACTGTCCTTTGGTTTTATTGATGGCATATTTTTCGTCCCAAATTTTACAGAAAATAAGTTTATCTAATTCGTCGAAAGCTTCGGAAGGATTTAACTCACCTCCGGCCCATAAAGCCTGGTGTGCTTGTTTGAACCTGCGGGTCAATTCTTCTTCGCTTACTTTTTCGAGTTCAAAATATTTTTGTTCACCATAACCAGGTTCCCTTTCCTCTGTAGTTGAATAGTCAAAGCCTCCTTTTACATATTTGTATTTGGCCAGTTTTTTGACACCATATCGAGGGATGTCGGGTGCATCCTTTTTTATCTTCCTTTCTTTATCAACTTCAAAGTATCTATCCTTAATTCCTGATGTAACCCAAAGGTACTTGATGGTTTTGGCCGTGGCAAAGCAGTAAGCAAATCCCTGTTCGATGGCTTGTTCAAATTCAAGCTCCGAAACATCTTGTTTTTTGCACTCAGCTATAATATGTGGTTCACTTAAAGCATCGTCATTGTAAACAATAATATCTGCCTCCTTGGTTGAAGCGCCCATTGTAACAGTAACATATTGTTCAATTCGTTCAACCGGATAACCATAAACCAAAATCAGTTTTAGGAAAGTTTCGGCCTGAACTTTCTCCTCGGGAGTCGTATAATTTCTTTTCTTCTTTTGATGAACATAAGTGATTTGTTTTTCATCCTCGCTAATAAAAATCAGCCCTTTTTCTATACCTTGTTGGATTAAGCTCATAATTGGAATGTGTTAACTGCAAAAGTAAAATAATTAGCTGTAAACAATTAGTTTTCATTTTTTAAATTGTCAACGCACACACTTCTGCCAAAGGCATTCCTATGGAAGACAGGCTCAGTGTGACCCAAAGGGTTTTGTCACAAGGGTAGTCAACCTTTGAAAGGTTGGAAACCCTTGCTCATGGGATGTTATTTATTTAACAATTAAATAACAAAGGGAGATCCAACAATAGCATGAAAATAATGTTTAAGTAGTGATAGAATTATTAATAATTAAAACAAAATAAAAATGAAAAAGAAAACTTTTTTTATGCTTAGCCTCCTGCTAACTGCAACGATTATGTTCGCGCAGGAGGAAAACGAAACTCGTATCCCTTTGATCGGGGATGATGCTCCGGCCTTTACGGCTGAATCTACAAACGGAACAATTAATTTTCCGGACGATTATGGTAAAAACTGGAAAATCCTTTTCGGTCACCCTATGGATTTTACCCCTGTTTGTACTTCCGAATTATTAGAGATAGCTTACATGCAGAGTGAATTTGACGAACTGGGTGTAAAGCTTACTATTGTGTCAACAGATGATCTTGAAAGTCATAAGAACTGGAAGAAGTCGATGGAAACGCTTTCTTACAATTCAAGGGAACCGGTTACCATCAAATACCCTCTTGTTGATGATAGAGGTGTAAATATTGCAGAAAAATATGGTATGATACATCCTTCCAACAACACAACCGAATATGTCAGGGGGGTATTTATCATCGATCCTGATAATAAGATCAGGGCTATTTCATTTAGCCCCATGGAAGTAGGTAGAAACATAGATGAAATAAAGCGGATGGTGATTGCATTGCAGACCACCAAAAGCAGTACGGTTTATACTCCTGCCAACTGGCAGCCGGGTGGTGATGTAATAATCCCCTATGTAAAATCGGGAGATGAAGGAAGTTCAATGGTGGCCAACCAGAGTGATCCGGACCTTTACCAGGTTTCGTGGTATATGACAATGAAAAAAATGAATTAATAGTAATCGGTATTAATCCGCTTACTCAAAGCGGGCTTGTCATCAATTGAAATCCTTGCCAGACTAATTTTTAAGGTAATAGATTTTAAAAGATTACAGGTCCGCTTTCTTTGTTAAATATATAAAGTGACAATACCACCATAATTGGACAAATTGTTAACATTAGAGGCTGTAGGTGTGTGGACACCAAAAGTGACAAGGAACAATAGTAATGTTTATGGAAACTTAGAGTAAATTTCTTTTCTGTTTAAAAACCGGACAAATATTACATTTTCATTTTCATAAAAGAAACCAAGGCGGTAATCACCTATTCTGATACGGAAAGCAAAAGGATGTCCTTTTAACTTTTTTATATTGGGTAATTTTTGGATTGTATCGGAGGATTTGATGTTTTCAACTATGTTGTAGATTTTATCAAGGGTGTTTCGATCATTCACCTTTTTTAAATCACGGAGGAAAGACTTTTCATATAGGACTTTCATTTTTTCCCAAGCGCTTTCATTATTTCATCCTCTGCAACATAATCCCCCTTTTTCTCTTTCACCATGGCCTTTAAGAATGCCATATCCTCCTTTTCTTCTTCATACAGGATATGTGGTTCATATCCTAGTTTCCCAAGCAATTCTTTGAGAAATTCAAAATCTTTTTCATTTTCAGGTGTAAGAATGATAGCTTTCATTTTCTACTATTTACTTAGTATTAAAACCAAACCGGCAATTTCCAAAGTTACTAATTTTGTTAATAGATTTTCGTATAATTTCTTCAGTTTTCGACAGCTCGGGATTTCTAAGCTTTGGAAAGTTGGAAACCCCTGCCGAAAAGGAATTTATCGTTTCAGCATTATCAGTTTCCTTGTTATAAGAAATTCGTCTGTTTGTAAAACACAGTAATATACACCATCAGGTATACTTACGCCGGCATCGTTATCACCATTCCAGTCATATGAATACGCTCCCTGACTTAAATACTTATCAGATAACAGGGTTTTAACTTTTATACCATTAGTATTATAAATATCCAGTAGAAAGTTTCCGGATTCTTTAACAGTAAAATTAATGATTGCTTTATCGTTAAATGGATTTGGATACACCGATAATAATTCATTCTTTTCATAAGTTATATTCTCAAACCCAAGACTAATGGTGTCACCGAGGGATGGAAAAACAATATTATCGAGCCAAACACAATCAGAATAAGAATTTACATTCTGGTTCTTCTTGTAAGTCCACTTAAACATATTAACACCTTCCTCAACATCAAAACATTCATGCGACCAGTCAATTTGCCCGTCCCATCGCGCTACTTCGTTAGTATTAATAAGAAATTCAAGATGATCAGCATCATCAAATTCTGAATCTTCGCAGGAAACCTTTTTATAAAAACAGATTTCACCGTCTTCCAGAACTTCCAGAATGATAAAAATTGTGCTTGACTGATTACTTTCAATATTGGCCGACCTTAAACTATAGCTGCCGCCATGAACAGTTACATCATCTATATACCATGCATTTGTAGCGGCATTAATCCAGGGAAATAAGTCGGTGCCATTTGATTCAAAATCTTCAGCATTAAAATTTACTTTTACCGGTATAATTCCTGAAACCGGAAAACCATTACCGATTGTAATGTTATAGTTCATATCTGAAACATATTCAAAAGGCACTGATTCAACTGCACTGATATTAAATGATACCGGCCAAATAGAATCAACGGGCAGAACAGTTAGGTTTGCACTGTTACTATTAATAATTATGTAAGGATCATTGGTTTCTATTTCAACCTCAATATCATTTGCTTTAGCCATTCCAACATTTTTCAGCCCCAGTATTAAATCTGCTGTTTCGTTAGATATAAGACTGCAATTATCTCCATCAGAAATATAATGATCATCTACCTTCACAACTGCTGAATAGCCGATAGGGGCAAAATTTCGATCCCAACTTCCCTCTGTTGCAATAATGCCGGCAACCAATTGAATAGGATAGTTATCCGGTATGTTACCGGCAACATCAAATTCAAAAATATCTGTTAACACTATTGTTTCCCCCGGAGTTAGTACCCCGATGTATTCAATACTATCTGTTATACTGATATAAGGATCGGAAGCAGAGAGTTTAAAAGACACATCATTTAAAACCTGACTATCCGTATTCTGAACTGTGAAACTTAATTTTACAGTCTCCGAGGCTTCAATGATTTGATCACCTTCTGCATCTATGGTATATTCCATTAAAACACCATTAGTGTTAAATTCAAAGGTTTTTACGGCAGACATATTATTGTTATCAAAAACCCTGACAGCTATTTCACCCGGCTCATACACTTTTTGCGGAATACCTTGCAATACCCCGTCATCAGTTATTTCAATTTCATGAACAAATTGAGGAGGCATAAATTTAACGACATAATTATCCTGGGGATTTTGCTGGTCTGAAACAGATGATAATTGATAATTATTTAAATCTCCATTTGATAATCCGGAAATCCATTTTTGATTTACAGGTAAGGTATTATCTCCGTAAATTAATTCAATTTCACCGGAAGGGAAAAGACGAACAGCAACATTTACTTCATAATCTTCAGCAGATTGTCCGGTAAAAGAAGCTTTCCATCTGAAAGAAGCTGAATTTTCATCACCCATGTACCACATTCCATTTTCATCATTGCTGCTGATCTCAAGGTCCTCACACAAAAAAGGGGCAATTAGTTTCAAGTTCTTTAAATACACCAGTTCATCGTGGAGATAGGGCCAGGGATACAGGTTCCGGTCAAAAAATATGAATCCGTCAGTGGAAATAAAAACTTCATTATAGTCCTGTCCGTAAATTGGGAAACTAAAATCCAATGGTTTTGAAGCAAAACCGTCTTGCGGGTCATTGGGTATCAATACCTCATTATCGAATTCAATAAAATCATCACTATAATTACTTTCGGAGTAATTCATTATCAAACTCCAGCTATATGGGGCATTGCCTCCTGACGCAATCAGCTGCTTTTCAAAAGGCTGATACAAAGTAGCGGAAGGTAATTCTTCTGTTTCAATATTGATGTTATAAAAATTGAAAAGATGTGTTAAAGACAATGTGGTTGTGCTGTTTTCAATAATCGGGACATTGGAGCTATTGCAATAAATTTCGTTAATCCCATTTGTATAATCTACGATTGAAAAATGAACTATCTCACCTGTCCCTATATTATCAGGATCTTCTTCAATGAGTTGCAAAAAAGCTTTGGCAAATTGCCCGGAATTAATTTCGTTTAACAATGAAGTTATATCCCATCCAATCTCAATGGTTTTATTTTCTTCAATCGAATCTCCACCCTGCATATACTGATTCCCTCCCTGAAAGTCAAAAATCGGGAAATCCAAAACACTATAAGGTTCAATATCATTGGTATCACTGGAAATGCCAACCAAAACTTTAACCTTATTTCTGGAATCATGCTTAATAACAGCTCTTGCAGTAAGCAATGGACAATATTCATCTTTAGGCTTAACAACATGAACTTCATTGTTCCACAGTCCACCAACACCAAATTCATCAGCAAGGGTTTTATACATCACATAGCAAAATCCACTATCAGCATAACAAGTCCCAACCCAAAAATTATTTGCGTATTTCAAAGCCCCTATCTCCCAGTCCTTCAGATCTATTATTTCATCCTCATTAATATCAACATCATTGGTATAAATCCCATCACCGTTATAATCGTACCTGATTGAATCATTATAACCGCATATTGTGAGTGCATGGCCAACAATCGAACCCCATTCAATAATCACATGTTTACCTTCTTCAGGAGTACCCTCCGGTATTAAATGTGTATCCCATCCGCTATCAGAATAAATACTGGCCACTCCACCATGTTCCGAACCGTCGAGATGATCATTCAACCAATGTTTTAAAGTTAACAAGCCATCCGGAGTTCCCACTTTAATTGCATAATATTCATTAATTCTATTAAACATTCCATTATAATACTCCTGGTAACCTGACAACCATCTTTCATGCCCGCCTGCCGACATACCTCCATAATCAAGTACATTGGGAGTACCATTCATCTTTAATATTTCAAAACTATGGAAGTAGTTTACACCGTACCAGCCATTTCCTCCATGTTCAAAATTCCAGCAATAATGTGTTGGATATTGGTTTTCCTCAACATTGGCAGGTAAATTTCTTAAAAAATCAATTTCATAAGTGAAGTTCATTCCAATTCCGCTTGCCTGTCCGCATTCGGCCTGTACCTGCTCAAATAAAGGCCTGAAATATATTAAGTCAGAATTATCAAGAACAGCTGGCAGGGATTTATTTTTATACGCTTCTGGTAATTTCAATTGGGGAATCTGCGAAAATCTGAGAGAATCTTTTTTTGAAATTAGTCCAATGCTACTATGATAAAGCGAATTACTGTTTGTTTGGCCGAAAGATTCGAAACCAAAAAAAAATATTATACCAAATAAAAAATAAGAAATTTTCATACTAAGAAAGTTGTTCGTCAAAAATACAATAATAAGTTGATCCAAGTCATGCTCTCATACATGGTCGCGCTGGAAGACCAAAACCGGTCGGGCAGGGAACATTATTCCCTTAATAATATCATTTTTTTGAGGATATAGGAATTACCGGTTTTAGCCGATAACAAATAAATTCCACTTCCAGCCTGATTATAATTTTTATCTGTTCCATTCCAACGAAAAGTATAGGTTCCGGGATCTATTTCATTATTATACATAGTCGAAACCAGTTTTCCGGTGACATCAAAAATTTGAAGGGTTAGATTTTCTGATTCTGTTATGGTAATTGAAATTTCTGTAGAAGATACAAACGGATTAGGCCGGTTTGATAATTCAATGTTAACGGTGGCAGGTTTTATTGTTGGTTCATTAACAGAAACAGGAACTCCGTTTTCATTGTAGGCACAAATACCAACACTACAAATCCATTTAGTATTATTATCATCGATAACTATTTCTCTATTTCCTGATCCGGTTAAACCTGAATTAAACTGGTGAAAATAAGTCCAGCTTACCCCATCAAACTTACCAATGCCATACTTAGAATAATTTCCAATCCAGACTGTACCATTCTGTTCAGTTGCAATTGAATATATTTGATTGAAAGGAATATCACAATTTGAAGTATCATACACTATCCATTCTTCATCATCAAACCGGATCAGGCCATGGTCATCAGAGCCAAACCACTTTATACCATTTTGATCAATCCCGCAACAATTGATCTCATTTGTAGGCAAGCCTGATTTATTGGTAGTATATACCGTCCATTCCGTTCCATCAAAAGAAATAACCCCGGCATAAATATCATTCCTGAAACAACACCAAAGTGTACCATCATCTTCCAAAGCCAGGTCTGATATCCCTAATGATGTTAACCCGGAATTTGATGGGTCATATATGGTCCATTCGTTGCCATCAAATTTGATCAATCCACCATTGTCCCAGCCATCATTTACTATCATCCATAACACCCCTTCCGATGATATTTCAACGTCATAGATTGAACCTTCAGGAATTGGAGAGTTTTCATGATTATAAATAGTCCAGTTATTACCGTCGAACTTAACCAGGTTCGTGCCTCCCGAAGTGCACCATACCGTTCCATTATTATCCACCCTTACATTTGAATTAACTACTTCAGGCAGGGGAGAGTTAGAATTATCATAAGTTACCCAATCAGTACCATTGGTGTAGGTCAGGCCTTGCCAGTTTCCATTCCATGTGCCCCAGTTTTTGTCCAGTGCAATATCATACACACTTTCACTTGGTAAACCGGTTAAAGTGATATCATGGATTGTCCAGTTGGTTTCATCATAAGAAAAAAACCCCCGGTTTCCTCCTATCCATAACAAATCATTTTCATCAATGAATAAAAAATTACACCAACTTAAATAAGAGGTAGGAGAAATTGTATAGAAGTGTTCCCAGTTGTCCACACCATCAAATCGAAATAAGCCATAACCCCCAATCCATTTTATTCCATTGTTATCAATTCTTATATCATATACAATAGGGTTTGATAATCCTGAGTTTTCAGGTGTAAATGATTCCCAGGTAATACCGTCAAAACTACTTAAACCGCCATGCGTACCTATCCACAACAAATCATTTTCAAATTCAAGACAAAGTACACTATTATAAACTATCCCTGAATTCTCAGTTGTATAAACAGTCCAGTTAATATCATCAAAAACAGCCAAACCATTTCGAGTTGCCATGTACTTAATATTTTCCTGATCAATTAAAATTTCTTGTACAGTATTGTGAAGCAATCCGGAGTTACTTGAATTAAAAATGATCCAATTGGTACCATCAAATTTAACCGCACCCCCAAATTCTGATTCATATACAGATCCTGTACTTATCCACATAATACCATCCTGATCGAAGGTAATATGATTGACCATATTAGATGGCAAAGGTGAATTTTCCATTGTATATACTTCCCAGTTCTCCTCATCAAAACGGACAAGGCCATAATTTGTACTAAGCCAGAAAACACCCTCCGGGTCAACAGCGATATGATTAATTTTATTTCCTATCAGGTCTGAATTAGCGGTATTAAAACTAATTCTTTCACCTGTGGAAATATTATATTTGGTCAATCCTACCCTGGTGCCTATCCAAATAACATCCCCATCATGAAAGTGGCTCAACACATAGCTTCCGTTTGTATATTGAACCCATTCAGGATTTTGAGAAAATAATTGAGATGAAACAACAATGATAACAAATGATAGTAATAATAAATTCATATGGGCTTTCATAACCGTAAGTTTATTGTGTTAATTTTCCAAATATATTAAATATTTTGCAAACAAAAAAAGGATTCCCAACTTTCATCAGGAATCCTTTTAACTAATAACTTTTAACCCTTTACCTATTAACCTTTAACCTTTTTTCCAATTCCCCATTAACCATCATTCCCCTTGCAAAGGCTCCACAATCTCAACCAACTCCGGCAAGTCCATTCCCAAATCTTTCAAGTGTGAAACTTTCGGAACACCTCCATTTGTCCAGCCTCTTCTGAAATAAACCGCATCAAGAAGCTTTTCATATTGGTCTTCACGGTACTCGCGGGTAATGGCAAGTTTTTCTTCAGTCGTTTTGCCTTCGGGGCTAACACCAATAATTTCTTTCATTTGTTTGTCGTACCTGTCGGCTCTTGATTCATATTCCTCAATTGTAACAGGACCTGCAGCACGGAATGGTTGAGCATCGTGCTTTCTTAAACCGTATCCCCTTCTAATATTGAAAATACGCTGGAAGTTATAAACCCTTTCCGATTGCCTAATCATTTCATATTTGTCAAAATCTTTACCTGTAACAGCTTTATAGATAACAACATAATTATCTACATGTTCCGGTACTTTAGCAGGTTCATCCATTTCACCATTATTTTCCGGTTCCACATCGTTCCAGGGAAGTTTACACAATCCCTGCAATCCAAACCATGTCCTGAACATAGGGAAATAATGCAATGCTTCGGCTTTATCTTCGAAGGTAGGGATTTGATTATTTACCATATCCATAAAGATCAGCCAGGCCTCATCATGCTGGGGGCCTTTGTTGGTCATAGCATATCCACCCTGCTGGGCTAATGATTCCTTGGAAACATACTGAGAATACTCAAGCCCTTTGTTTTCCATTCCGATATCCTGCATGAATTGAGCATCGCCCCATCCTTTTTCTTCAAAATATTGCTTAAGTTTACGAACACCCATTCCGGCAATTTTACCAAAACCTTCACCTTTTGCCAATAAATGAAGTAATTCCATAGCGGCATCTGCATTGCCAAAATTAAGTTGTAATCCACCTGTTCTTTCCTCATTCAGTATTCCTGCTTCAAAACATTCCATCAGGAAACCCATAATGGTTCCCCACGAAATAGTGCAAATACCATAAGTATCGCAATAAAAGTTTGATTCAATTGTAAAATCAGGATTAAAAATACCCATGATAGAACCGAGAGAGGATGTAGTTTCATATTCGGGGCCTTCCACCAGAACTTTTTCTCCGGCATAAGGACCGCTTCTAATCAGATAATTATCCACACCTTTTGCACACGACATATTACAACCTATCCAACAACCATCTGGTACTCCCTGAGTAAAATACTTTTCTTTATAAATATCAGAATGGATTTTATACGCATCAGGATGGCTACCGAGTTTAAAGTTATTTACAGGTAACAAATCATAATCATTCATAATATTAGTGATGTGGGCTGTACCTTTAGTCCTCATCTCTGCCTGAGAATCGTCAAGTTCTCTCATCTCACGATTGAACCGCTTTCCTCTTTCCATTATGGGAGCCAAATCAACCACATTATTCAGATTACCTTTAACTCCGGGTATTTTAACTATTAGAGCTTTTATATTTTTATTTCTGAACACAGTTCCTATTCCTCCCCGTCCGGCTTGTTTTAGTCTTACCATTTTACGTTTTGGATCAAAAAAGCTAAAATTCAACATACCAATAAATGAATTTTCAGCTGCAGCGCCCGTCGAGACTACAGAAATATTTTTCCTGTCTTTTTCATCATCAGCATACATTTCATGAAAAACATCAGCCAGAAGGTGGCTGTCTAATGGTTCTTCGGGAGCTTCAAATATTTCAACCTTATGATTTACACCGTCAATAAAAATAACTGTATTATCATTTTTTGCTTTTCCCTGAATTTCAATTCCATCAAATCCGGCAAATTTTACGAAAGGGCCAAAATGGCCACCTACGTTACTATCTATTGGAATATCTGTTTGAGGTGAAATTGAAACACAAAGTGATTTCCCAGTACCGGAATATTGTGTAATACCAGCTATCGGGCCCGAAAATATATTGATCTCGTTTTCAGGGTCGTCCCATTTTGTATCAGGCTTTGTAGCATCCCACAAATACCGTAGTCCGTATCCTTTTCCACCGATGAATTTTTCCTTCATTTCGGGTGGAACACTTTTTTCCCTGATCTCATTTTCGCTCAGGTTAATATAAAGTGTTTTATCTGTATAACCCTTTTCAAGGGCTTTCCAGGTGTAACTCCACTCTTTTAATTTTTTGTGGGCTTGTTTCATTTTCATTACATCAGCCATAGGAATAGTTTTTTATTTATAAGTAAATATTTAAATCAATAAATTTCCAAAAAGTTGTTCTCGCAAAGCTCGCTAAGGAGATCGCAGAGCACGCATAGAAATACTTTGCGATCTTGGCACATTTTATCTTTGCGGCCTTTGCGTGAAATAAACCATGAATATTTTGAACTATAATTTATCATTTCGTTTCCAAAATAATTCATCACAAAAGTAAATTTAAAACCACAATTACCAATTGATTTAAATGAAAATTTCATTATGCATGATTGTGCATAACGATTGATTAATAACAGGTTAAATTGCAAACACTTTAAATATAACATGTTCCTATTCATCGGTAAAAATTCATTCACTATTTTCGCATGAAATTTAGAACCGTTTTAAATATATATTAACAAAGAAGTACTTAGAGTGCACTTAAGTTTTGAGTACTTGAAGTTGAAAAAATAATTTTTGGCACTTAAAAATTTCATATGAAGGAACCACTTGCACATTTTTATTCAATCTATGGATTTGATAAATCTCAAATTAAATCAATAGCCATCGGATCAAAGTATCTCGGAGTTATGCTGAACAATGGTCAAATTGGTGTTTGTGCGATGCTAAAGAATGTAATCAATATTGATTTTGATAAATTCATCATCCCTGATCTAACCAGAGTTGACCATAGGATTTTTTATACAGCCTATCTGAATGCCATAGTGAATTATGAAAATTTTTATACTGATCAGAAAGATATCTTCGATCTGATTGATTTCAAGGTCTTTAATAATATAGTAATGGTGGGATACTTCAGGCCATTGGTAAAAAAGTTTCAGCAGGCCAAAATGAGTATTAAAGTTTTTGATTTGTACGAAGAAGATGAAAATGTAAATCCGATAAAGGATCGTGATGAAGAATTAAAAAACGCTGATTGTATCATATTAACCTCAACAAGTATTTTCAACAAAACTTTTTCGGAAATAATAGATTTGTTTCCTGACAATAGTAATGTATTTCTTTTAGGCCCATCATCAATTCTTAATGAGGATATGTTCAAATACAACAACATTACAAAAGTTTTCGGTATTGAATTTAATCTTCATGATAAAAGAATATTGCAAGTGATTTCAGAAAATCATGGAACCCGGGCTTTTTTACCATTTGCGCGAAAAGTTTATATTTAAATATATATTTATTTGTATCTTTGAAAATGTTTTAATTCAGTAGCCGTTATTAACTTACTTTTTAAGGATATGACATTCCCGGAAATTCGAAAAATCCTAAAGAAAAAAACAGTAGGCATTGCCGGCGCCGGAGGGCTGGGCTCCAATTGCGCTGTTGCTTTGGCAAGGGTAGGTATTGGTAAAATTATTATTGCAGACTTTGATAAGGTAATGCGAAAAAACCTGAACAGGCAATATTACTTTTATGAGCAGACAGGACAAAAAAAAGTGTTTGCCATACAGGATAATATCCTTTTCATCAATCCTTATGTAAAAGTGGAACCCCATGATTCGAAATTAAATCCCAGGAACATACCCGTAATCTTTAAAAAATGTGATGTGATTGTTGAAGCATTTGATCTGGCTGAAGAGAAACAAATGATCATTGAAACAGTCCAAAGCGAAATGCCAGACATTCCTCTGGTTGTAGGTTCAGGAATGGCCGGTTGGGGCGATAACAATTCCATAAAAACACGGCAAATAGGTAATCTTTATATTTGCGGTGATGAAAAGTCGGAGATTGCCGAAGAACTGCCACCACTTGCGCCCAGGGTTGGCATTGTTGCACATATGCAAGCCAATATTGCTCTGGATATTTTACTTAAAAATCATCAATAGAAAATGAAGATCACACTAAATAACCGGGAAGAAATATTTGAATATGAATCATTGACCTTGCAGGAGTTGATCGACAAGAAGAATTTTACCTTTAGGTTACTTGTCACTAAAGTAAACGGACAATTGGTTAAAAAGGAAGGCCGTGAAAATGCAGAAATTAAAGATGGTGACAATGTTGCTGTAATCCACCTGATAACCGGAGGATGATTGTAAATATCTGATCTCTCCTTATTAATTACTCTTTGATGATCTTGCGACTATAAATGCTCCCACCCTCAGATACCCTCACAAAATATAAACCAGAAGGATGACAACTTAGGTCTAATATATTTGTTTGATTTGGATCAAAAGCTGATCGCCTAACCAAAACACCGGTTGAATTAAACACTTCAATAATTGCAGTGTTCCTGAGATTTTCTTTGGTTGACAAATAATAAATCCCATCTGAAGGATTAGGATAAATTTCAAACAAATCGGTATCGGTATTTTCATCAACTGCCAATGAACTTTGCACAATCGGGAAGATAGCCATGGCAATATTCAAACCCCATGAATCCTCGCTGTTAAATGCATACCAATTATTATCATCCCAGAGTTCCCAGGCTATCCCGGGATTGGTTTCCATATCCATATTTGACCAAACCGCCAATGTGTCGCCGGTTGTAGTTGGAAGCATAAATCCGGCATAAAATGAAGCATTGATATTGATTGGCGGATTAAAAGCAACATAGGTCATCTGTTCATTGGTAATATGACTTTTAATTGTATTAAGAGGAACCGTGTTATTTCCTATCTTAGAACCGGGCGATCCGTTTGAACCGGCATTATCCCAAACAGCTACCTCTATGTTAGGGTTACCTCCTGTTGCGTAAGCAAATTCTATTAAAACGCCTGTTATGAACGAATTCTGGCTATAAGAATAAAAATTAGCTTTTGCCTGATCACCATATTCGTTGTTACCGGTTACAAATCCATTCTGATCTGTAATATAAACTGCATATGTTCCCGGTAGAGGAAAATTCAATGTATCAGTTTCAATCACACTGCCAACAGTTATAAAGCCAGGTTTTGTTTTTGTATCTGTTGCTGTATCATTTCCTGCTGTCAGGGTAACATCGTAAGACCCAAGTTCATTGTAAGTCACAACCGGATTTTGTTCATTTGAGGTTGCCGGAATTCCTCCTTCAAAAGTCCATTCCCAGGTAGTTGGGTTTCCGGTCGACTCGTCCGTAAAGCTAACAGATTGACCAACCTGGATTGCTGTACTGCTTGCTGAAAAATCTGCCATAAGTGGCAGGTCGCCATAATTTACAATAGGAAATATAGCCTGAGAAAGATTCAACCCCCATGTACTCATACTGCTCATTGGATACCACTGGTTATCACTCCACTGTTCCCAGGCGATACCAGGATTTGTATCACCATCTGTATTTGACCACAGAGCTACCGTATCACCTGTTACGGTTGGCAGAATGACCCCGGCAAAGAATGACTCTGTTATTAATACAGGAGTATCGAATTCAACAAAAGTCATTTGCTGGTTAGCGACATCATTGATGATGGTATTTAAAGAAACGACAGAAGTCCCAATAATTGCTCCCGGAGCAATGCCTGTTCCGGTTTTATCCCATACTGCAATTTCTACATCTGCATTTCCTCCTGTTGCATGTGCAAAATCCAAGAGGATCCCTGTCAATTGACATTCCTGATCTATTTCAAAATAGTTGGCTTTTGCCAGATCACCAAACGTATTGTTTCCACAAACATAACCATCATCATTAGAAATGTACAAAGCATAGGTTCCTTCTAATGGATAATTCAAGGTGTCGATATCATCTAAGATAACACTCTCTGTTGCACTGGAATTAAATTTATCTGACAAAAAAGCTTTCCTGCCGGAATCAATCTTACTGTTATGAACTTTAGTAAGGGTAGCTTTTGTTGAGGTTCTTTTCTTCCGGATATCAGTTTGGCCTTGTAAAGAAAAGGATAAGACAGTAATACAAAAGAAAGCGATGGTAATGATAGAGAATATGGTTTTCATAGTATAAATTTTTGAGATGTAAAATTAGGATTTAAAAACGAAAAATAACATTTATTCACAACTTTCTTTACTCTACAGGTTGATAAAAAGCAAATTCCTTAATTTTGGCCTGTTTGATTAATGGTAAAATTATATGTCCTCAACCCCTGGAAATATTAATAACAATAATAAAAAAGCCGGACTTATCAGTTTAACAGTCATATTGCTGTTTACCATAATTATATTCTCCAACTCCATCAACAGCGAAATTCTATATGGCTGGGATGATGGTGAATATATAACCAACGAAGACATCCGGAATTTCAATTTCAGGGAGTTCTTTTCAACCTATTATTTAGGGATGTATCAGCCCCTGGCAGTACTAAGTTTATCCATCAATTCCACCTTATCACAAACCAATCCCGTCCCCTATCATACCACCAATTTATTACTTCATCTTATCAATATTGCTTTGGTGTTTCTTTTGTTTTCAAAAATTTCAAAACGTATTGAGGTTTCCATCATCGTCACCCTACTGTTTGCCATTCACCCCATGCATGTTGAAGCGGTTTCATGGATCGCAACCCGTAGCAATGGATTGTATTCGGTATTTTACCTTGCATCACTCATTTTTTATTTGAAATACCTCGAGAACAAAACACTTGTAAACATCTTTATCTCACTGGCATTTTTTGTCCTTTCATGTTTTTCAAAATCGATGGCAGTTACCTTACCGGTGGTATTGATATTGTTCGACTATTTATATAAAAGAAAATTCGACAGGAAAGCAATTTTTGAAAAAATACCCTTTTTTATCATTTCTATTATCTTCGGATACATCTCCATCAATGCTGCCTCAGAATACGGACATATAAAAAATTTAAATGTAGACTATACTATTATCGACCGGCTTGTATTGTTCATTTATTCCATCGTATTTTACATAGTAAAATTATTTACTCCGGTTAACTTGTCGGCAGTATATGCTTACCCTGTTAAAGAAGGCGGTTTGCTTCCATGGCAATATTATTTTGGTGTTGTTTTATTTGCTTTTCTGGTATTCAATATTATTAAATCAGGGAAATTAAAAAAGGATGTTTATTTCGGTATGCTGTTCTTTTTAATAACCATCTCAGTTGTTTTGCCTTTGCTTTGGTCGCGGATGTTGATGCTTGCCGACCGTTATACTTATCTCCCCTATTTGGGGATATTCTTCATTCTCGGGCAATTCTACATCAGGGTTATGGATGGGCAACATAAACTACTCAGGAATTATAAAACTCCGGTTGTAATTGTTTTTATAGCCTGGTTTATTTTTCTTTCAACTTCAGCATACCAACGAAATAGCGTATGGAAAAATGCTGTTACCATGATTACGGATGTAATTGAGAAAGACCGCTCTGATGTGGATGTGTCTATCGGTTATTTTTTCAGGGGAAACATAAGGGACTTAGGCAGGGACTACCAGGGAGCATTGGTTGATTTTAACGAAGCGATAAAATTAAATCCTTCATACACTATGGCATATAATAATCGTGGAATTATTAAAGGCAGCATGCAGGATTTTGAAGGCGCCCTTGAAGATTTTACCAAAGCCATTGAACTGGAACCTGAATATGCCGATGCCATTTATAACCGCGGCAATGCTAACTACTACCTCAATCAATCTGAAGCAGCCTGCAAAGATTGGCAGCGAGCCACAGAACTCGGATCAAAACAAGCGGAAGTGATTTTAAATAAATATTGCAAGTAGATAATTATAACTTTGCAAAAAAAACATTATGAAACTTATTAAATACATTGTACTCATTCTAATTTTCCCATTATATTCACTAGCACAGGACACCCTTAGTTACCCGGTTGATATTGTATTCCACGAAGAAGCCGAACATTACTATGTAACGAACTGGGCTGATACTAGTGCAGGATATATTTTGAAACTAAACCTTGATGGGGATGTTATAGAAAAGTATGTTGATGGTTTGAATTATCCCGGCGGTTTGTGCCTGGTGGATAATGTTTTGTATTTTACTAATAATCTCAGCATCTGGGGATCTGATCAATTGCCATCTTACATTAAGGGAATTGACCTGAATTCAGGAAATCAAGTATTGAATTTTGAGGTTTCGACCGGTAACACTTACCTCGACCTGATAGATACCGACAATAATGGCAATTTGTATATTGGTAATACTCGTAGCGGTGGTTCGAACGGAATTGTTCACAAATTTAATATAGCATCGCAGGAACTTACCGACCTGGTAACTCAAATTTTAAAACCATTCGGTGTTTGTTATGATAATATAAATGACAGGGTAATCTTTACCCATAGTCAATCTAGTGTTTCCTATCTAAAATCCATTAGCCCGGAAGGTGGTGACATTACAACTGTTTTTTATGCCAATGGCTACCTTGAGGGTGTCATCATGCATCCTGATGGTCATTTTTATATTTCAAGCTGGGGCACTCTCGATGGAGTCTGGGGAAATGAGCCGGTGTACAAATCCAATCTTATAAATAGCTGGAAATATGAAATATCAAATGATAATAACCGGCCGTTCGGGATGTGTGTCGGACATGACAATCATCTTGTTGTTTGTAACTGGGGCGGTCATTCACTGAGTTTTATTGATCTTGATCTTTTTGGTGTAGAGGATAACAAACTTGCTGATCAGAATATCAACATCTACCCTAATCCTTCAAATGGTCTTTTTACGCTTTCCATAAGGGAACTAAATCATCTTGATATTGATGTATCGATTATTGATGTTACAGGGCAGGTCGTTTTCAGGGAGCAGATTAGTGATGCTAATTCATATATTGAATTGAAATATGACCTGAGACATTTACCTTCGGGAACCTACATTTTGATCATAAGGGATAGAAACTCTGTATCACAGAAAAAACTGATCATTTACTAAGAAACAAATAAGTAAAACTGATATGATATTGATTTCGATTTTATAAACTTTGAACTAAGCTGTGAACAAAACTTTACCCCCAGACATAGACTTAATATATGTTCTCACTCCTTCAACCACATCATCCAGTTTAAATATTGCCTGGATCTCTGTTTTCACTTTCCCTTCAATGATCAAATCCTGGATTTCATGATTGATCTTTTCAAATTCTTCTTTGCCCTTATTTTCAATCCATTCAGTAAGATTAAAACCACTGAGTT
Organism: Bacteroidales bacterium; assembly: GCA_030596605.1. Taxonomy (GTDB): domain Bacteria; phylum Bacteroidota; class Bacteroidia; order Bacteroidales; family JAADJA01; genus JAADJA01. The sequence continues at coordinate 20,201 of JAUVJI010000014.1, read as the reverse complement.
TTTTACCCTGGAAAATTATATTAAATGGATTTAGTTCCTGGACAGATACTCCTGCCAATCCACCATAAAGCACAACTTCTGATTTTACAGGCAAAGCATTCAGCAGGATTCCAGTCATATCTCCACCAACTGCGTCAAAAGCGATCCCGACCTTGAGATCATTGGCCAAAGATTTCAGTTTTTGTTTGAAATTCTCGTCCGTTGAATCAAGCACATTTTTAGCGCCCTTTTGTTTGAGCCATTCTATTTGCTCCTCCTTTCTGACAATATCAACAACCTCTATTTCCTTAAGACCTGCCAAAACACGAACAAACTCCGCCACCTGACCTCCTGAAGCATTTTGAACAATTGCCGTGCAATTTTTTTCTTCAGCCAATTCAACCAAACCATAAGCGGTGAATGGATTAATTGATAAACAGGCCCCCTGTTCAAAATTTAATTCATCCTTGAGAACAATACAGTCTTTTTTATTGGCGATAAAATAATTGGCCCATGTTCCGTCTTTATCCTCCTGAATGAAACTACTAATCCTTTTACCAATTAAGTATTTGGCATTACTGCCTGCATCTACCACCACGCCTGCTCCTTCAAAACCCGGGACAGCCGGCACACTTTTCTTTATATTATAACCGCCTCTTATAAAAGCAATATCGGATGGATTACACGGAGCAGCCTCCATTTTTATCAAAACTTCATCCTTTTTCAAAGCAGGAATATCTCTTTCACCCACTATCATTCCGATGATTGCCCTGATCAGGTTCCTGTTATAGTCCGATAGAATTACAGCCCGCGATTTTTTTGGAATTTCATTCATATTATCAAAAACTAACTTAAGAAATCATAAACCATTTCCCTGGCTTCTTTTAAAGCAGTTTGTAAATGATCATTAACAATTATTTTATCAAATTTTTCAGCAAAGGGTAGCTCATGTTCCGCTTTTTCAATCCTTTTTGTCAGATCTTTTTCATTCTCTGTCGACCTGTCACGGAGCCTTTGTTCCAAATGCCCAACTGTAGGTGGCATTACAAATACAGCTAAAGCCTTATTTCTATAAAACTTTTTAATATTCAATCCTCCTACCACATCCACATCAAAAATGACATGTTTTCCCTTTGCCCAAATCCTTTCAACCTCCGATTTTAAAGTTCCATAATAGTGGTCTTTATACACTTCCTCCCACTCCAGAAATTCATTATTCTCAATTTTTACCTTGAATTCATCAACAGGGATAAAATAATAATCTTTTCCATCTACCTCATTCGGCCTGATTTTTCTGCTGGCCGCAGAAATAGAGAATTCAAGATCAGGGATGGATTTAAGAAGATGTTGCACAATAGTTGTTTTACCGGCTCCAGAAGGAGCGGAAAAAATAATTAATTTACCTTTTTCACTCATAACTTGATCTTCAATAATAACTAAAACAAAAGTTCAAGATTCTTTTGTGACTGCATATACATCAGACTGGTTCTACTCTTGCAGAATTAGTTTTGTCGAGTAGCAGGGTGGTAAACTCAACTGCTGCTTTTATATCCTCCTTTGTTAAAACAGGATATGCCTGCAATATATTTTCAAAACTTTCGCCGGCTGCAATATATTCCATGATCGTCTTAACAGTAATCCGCATTCCTCTTATCGTTGGTTTTCCGTTGCAGACTTCCGGATTTATTGTTATTCTTTCGGTTATTCCTGACATACTTAACTTATTTATTACAAAATAAGAAAAAACGAACACTTCACCTACAGGATATTAAACAACTGCTCTTTGATCTTTTCCAGTTCATCTTTCATTTGCACCACAATCTTCTGAATATTGGCTTCCGATGCTTTCGAACCAAGCGTATTTATTTCTCTGCCCATTTCCTGGGAAATAAAGATCAGCTTTTTCCCCTGCGATCCTTTCTCGTTTAATGTTTCCACAAAATATTCACAATGCTTTTTTAGCCTGACCTTCTCTTCAGTAATATCCAGTTTATCCTGGTAATAAACCAGTTCCTGTTCAAAGCGGTTTTTATCGATATCTTCCTTATTGGCTATTTCGTAAAGATCCTTTTTGATTTTTTGCTGCAGGTTTTTTATTCTTTCTTTTTCATAAGGATCAATTTCCAAAAGTAGGTTTAATATATTTTCATTCCTGTATTTCACATCTTCCTCCAACGATTTGCCCTCCTCAATCCTGAATTCATCAACCTTATCAATTGCGTTTTCTATGCTCTCAAGTAATAATTCCCATTCCTGCTCACCGATCTCGTCTTTTTCAGGAACCAACACATCCGGTAACCGCATTACTACTGTCAGGTAATCCGAAAAATCTTTCTCTTCAAAATCTCCCGATAATTCTTTTAGCTCCCTGTAATATTTCCTGGCAAGATCTTTATTGATAGAAAAATTTGATACATCTCCTGTATTGTCAATAGAAAGCTGGAAATCCACCTTACCCCTTTTAAGCTTACTGGAAATCAAATTCCTGATCTCAACCTCTTTTTCACGATACCCATTGGGGATACGTGCATTGATATCGAGTTGTTTGCTGTTTAAAGATTTAATTTCAATTACTATTTTCCGGTTTTGACACTCGCATTCGGCTTTACCAAAACCCGTCATTGATTTTATCATATCCACTTATTTTAGGAACAAAGGTATTAATTTACTGATTGATAAAACAGATTGTAATTATCTCATATTCCTTTAAAGAATCCAGGGCAAGACAAAATTTTCAATAAAATCCTAATAGAACGCTGATGGCGCTGATTTTTAGGATCCTCACAGATTAATACCTTTATCTATCAGCGGAAATCTGCTAAATCTGCGTAATCAGCGTTCCCTCTTTTAGAATTAATTAAAAAATGTTATTCCCAAGTATTTCAGGTATCATACAACTTATTATGAAATTCATAAATTTGCACCCTTCAAATATATTTATACATGGGACAAACCATTTTTTATATCATCATAGCTATCATTTTGTTTGATTATATACTTGAGCGGGTACTCGATTATTTAAACAGCACCTATTGGAATAACGAACTCCCTAAAGAACTGGATGGAATTTATGATGCAGAGAAATACAAAAAGTCGCAGGATTATGAAAAAGTTAAAACACGATTTTCATTAATTACAAGCTCTCTTAGCCTGATTGCCATGTTGCTGATGCTTTACCTGGGCGGTTTTGCATGGCTTGATAATTATGTGAGGAATTTTACAGAAAATCCAATTTTAATGGCCTTGATGTTCTTTGGTATACTTGGATTTGCAGCCGATATTCTTACAACTCCATTATCAATTTACAGCACATTTGTCATTGAAGAAAAATTCGGATTTAATAAAACCACACCAAAAACCTTTATTCTGGATAAATTGAAAGGTTGGCTTCTTGCAGCCATTATAGGTGGAGGATTACTATCTTTGATCGTTTGGATTTATGAGTCAACAGGTGAATGGTTCTGGCTGATAGCATGGGCAGTAATAGGTGTTTTTACCATTTTTATGACCATGTTCTACTCCAACATAATTGTTCCCATGTTCAATAAACAAATTCCACTTGAAGATGGCATATTAAGGTCTGCGATTGAATCCTTTGCACAAAAGGTTGGGTTTAAGCTTAAAAACATTTTTGTGATGGATGGTTCAAAACGGTCGACCAAGGCAAATGCTTATTTCACAGGTCTCGGATCTAAAAAAAGGATCGTTTTATTCGACACCTTGATCAAGGATCATACAGATGAAGAACTCGTTGGGGTTCTGGCCCATGAAATTGGTCATTACAAAAAGAAACATACTTTAACGGGAACCATTATTTCTCTTCTGCAAACGGGTTTAATGCTTTACATCTTATCACTGTTCATTGGAAATCCAGTTCTTTCTCAAGCCCTTGGAGCTAATGAGGGAAGTTTCCATCTCGGTATCCTTGCATTTGGGTTGCTGTACAGTCCCTTGTCCCTGATCCTTGGATTGGCAATGAATATAATGTCCAGGAAAAATGAATTTGCCGCAGACCGCTATGCGGGAGAAAATTTCAAACCCAAGTCTTTACAGGATGCACTTATAAAACTTTCGGTAAATCATTTAAGCAACCTGCGCCCCCACCCTGCTTATGTATTCTTTTATTATTCGCATCCACCGTTGTTGCAGAGGTTGAAAGCTTTAGAGAAGATTTAACAGTTTTATTCCCCATGCATCATCATTTTCTCATGAGGTACAAGCATCTTTTCCGGAGGGCTTACATATGGAATGCCAAGTTGTAATCCACGCAGAATAAAAAGGATTCCGATAAGTACAATAAATATCGGTACTATTTTCCTGATTTTGTTTCTCATACTGACACTTATAGTATGGCCAATAAGAGACAAACTTAACATGATTGGAGTCAGAAGATTGAAGACTCTGAACGCAGAACAACATCAATACTTAATATGCTTAACTTTTGCAGAAAATTCAGTTTTGAATTTCCAAAATTTATATTGAATTGATTTTCCGGTTTCATAACTTTATTATCTTTGCTAAGTTAATAAATAATCTAAAACAGTGATGATTAAAGCCAAATCGTTGGTACATATCATAATAATCGCAATTGTTGTTTTCCTGGGTTCCTGTGAGCAATCAATAAAAAAACAGCCACCTGCCAATGAAGGCACAGCCGACTGGCAATACTTCGGGCTGAGTTCACCGGGTGAAACACCACAGATGTTTTCACCCGAAATAATAAGCACCAACAGAAATGAAAGAGATTTCACGATATCACCTGCCGGGAACATCATGTTTTACAGCATGGTTCTGCCTGCCAAAAACTTCAGTGTGATCCTTTATTTGCATTTCGACGGATTTTTCTGGTCGGAACCTGAAGTCGCCGGTTTCTCAGGGCAATACAGCGATCTGGAACCGGCATACTCACCCGATGGTAACAAACTCTTCTTTGTTTCAAAACGGCCTGTTATCAACAACCAGGAGAAAACCGATTATGACATCTGGTACATTGAAAATTCAGATAATGGCTGGACAACCCCAATCAACTTCGGAGCGCCGGTAAACACCGAAGAGGATGAGTATTATCCATCGGTAGCTGCTAATGGAAATCTATATTTCACTGCTAAGTATGAAGATTCATTCGGGTCGGAGGATATATATATTTCCCGATACGAAAATGGCTCCTACAGCCAACCCGAAAATATTGGTGATTCGATCAATTCTTCCCTTTTTGAGTTCAATGCCTACATTGCTCCCGATGAAAGCTACCTGGTATTTTCATCCTGGGGACGCGAAGACGGATTGGGAGGTGGCGACCTTTATATTTCTTACAGGAATGCTGATAGTTCATGGATGAGAGCCTAAAACTTAGGCAGTACTATTAATTCCGACAAACTGGACTATTGCCCTTTTGTTACGCATGACGGAAAATACTTGTTTTATACCAGCCAAAAAGAAAACAAGGCCTTTAAAACTAAAACCCGTAAAAAAATGACCAACATCATCCAAATGGCCGATGCCATTGATAACGGCCTTGGAAATATTTACTGGGTTGAGTTTGATAAAGACGCGTGGAAGTAACTGAATCTGGTTGATTTTTCTTTCAAAAGACCGCTATCTTTTTACTAAATTAGCACCGGATTTTGTACCGGACCTGTTAGGTTGGAGCATGGCTAGGGCAGAGGCTAACCTAACAGGTCGAAAAATTCACTTAAAATGAATCGGGCAATTATTAAATATTGTTTCCTTGTGATTCTTTTCATGACTAGCATATCAAGCTGGTCGCAGGAAGATAATAAACTTGTTCTTCCCGATACTTCCTACACTGTTGAATATCCGAACTTCGAGCTGTTAGTTGCTTCCGGTCAGGGAGATACTTCAAAAGTTAATGGCTTGCTTAAATTAGGCGCAGACGTTAACTACAGCCAACCCTACGAAGGTGTTACACCACTGATGTATGCTGCGCAAAACGGACATTTGAGAACCGTTGAGATACTGATCGATAGCGGCGCTAATGTGAATGCAATGCCTTACAATAAGGTAAATGCATTGTTGGGCGCATGTATTGCAGGACATGTTTTTGTTGCGGATACACTTATACTGAACGGCGCTGATATCAACACACAAAACCTGCAAGGGTTATCACCTCTCATTTATGCGGCTGCATATGATGATGAAATCCTCCTGGATGTTCTGCTATTTTATGGAGCTGATATTAACCAGAAAGATTATGATGGGAACACACCATTAATGTACGCTGTATTTTATGACTTAACCGGCATTTCAGAAATCTTACTGGATAATACTGCCTCCCCGGATGAAAGTGATAATAAAGGATTTACCCCGCTGATGATTGCAGCACAAAACGGATATTCAGGGCATATTGAATTATTGTTGTATGGTGGGGCTGATATCAATGTTAAAAATAAAAACAATCATACGGCACTAAGTTTGGCTATTGTCAACCGGCACTATGAAACCGTTGAACTTTTATTGGAGAATGGCGCCAATGCCAACAATTCAATTTCAAAATCGGTAAATGAATTAACCCTCGCTGAAAAATACGGGGGGCAGGAAATATTGGAGCTGATGATGGATTATGGCGCGACTAATATTGCCGGTCCTTTTATAAGTAAAATGATCTTTGCGGCTGATTTTAACTTAAATTTTGATGATATAATGATGGGTGGCAGTTTGAGCCTATTGGAGGCGAGATATGGATTTTTATTGCAAGCAGGGTTTAAAACAAGACCCTCGCCAAGGAGTTATTTATATGAGTTAGATTCTAAAACATATTACCAGTTTTGGGAAACAAGGTCGTGCGTACATATAGGAATAGATAAACATTTCACTTTATCGAAAAAATCGCTATCCGGTTCATACGGTGTTTTCGTTGGTTTGAACGGAGCCTATACTTACGGTAATTTCAGGGGATCATCCAAAAAGCCGGATGATAAATTTATACCCATCCCAAAAGCAGGTTTTTTTATCAATTATAATAATCTGAATGTAAAATTGAATTACGAATATATCTCTTTAAAGAATACATATATTTCAAATCACAGGGTCAATATTTCGTTGGGAATTGATATTAATTTTTCTAAACATAAAGTTAAATTAAAAGAAGAACTTAGTTTGTAATTGGGGAATGATTGAATGAGTGAATGATTGAATGAGTGAATGATTGAATGAGTGAATGATTGCCCGTCCGTAACGCAGTGTAGGCTGGAGTGAATGGGATATTAAACAAAGTATTAATGTGGAAAATAATTATTGAATGAGTTTTAGAAATTGGACTATATCATTATTTTTTCTGATTTTGTTGGTTACGCATACAGCATGTGAAAGGGAAACGAATGCCGGGTTGGACGTTATTGATTGCACAGAATGCTACCAGAACAAACCGGAGTGGGGCCCTATAAATATTACCCTTACCATAAATGATGAGAATCCTGCTATTCCATTAACCATCTATTTTGGTAATATTGAAGAAAATAATGTTGATACAACAGTAATTGTCGAAACACCAGATTACTGGATCGACGTCAGGCCTGATTATTACTATTCTTTATCGGCAGAGTATAAAGTTGGTGATAAAAAAGTATTTGTAGTCGACGGTGATGAACTTAAGTTGAAATATACCTCAACCGATTGTAGCGAACCTTGTTATTATTATAAAGGAGGCAATTTTGATGTACGGCTTAGGGACTAACTTAAGGTTCTGGGTTTAGGGTTCAATGTTCTGAGTTTTTTGTCTGAGTCCAGACTTCTCCCAAAGGAGTGACTACAGTTCAACTTCCTACTTCCAACTTCTGACTTCTCCCGAAGGGATGCCTTCGGCATAACTCCTAACTTTTATCCCTATCACTGAAATACTTCATAAACTGCACCCGCTCGTACAATGAAGGATTCCCGCTTTCTACCTGGCTTAGTTTACTCCTGAAATCATCAATGGTTTTAAAATCATGACTGATCATCCACTTCTTCATATCTTTGAGCATATTCTGGATTTTTTCAGGACCGTTATTATATATGGACGACACCACCTGAACGGCATTGGCGCCGGCAAGTAATTGCTTAATTACTGCGTTACCGTCATGCACACCTGTAGATGCGGCCAGATCACACTTTACCCTGTTGGCCATAATGGCTATCCAGCGGAGCGAAATTGCAAGCTCATCCGGATGACTTAAAACATTGGTAGATGTAACTTCCATTTTGTCAATATCAAAATCGGGGCTGAAAAAGCGATTAAAAAGTACCAAACCGTTAATTCCTGATTCGGATAATTTCTGAATGGTCAGGGCCAGGGATGTAAAATAAAAACTGATCTTAAGGGCAATGGGAATATCGATTTTTTCCCTCAGTTTCCTGATAATTTCAAAGTACAATTGCTCAGTTTCATCCTGTGTTCTATTCAGGTTTGAGGGCAGGAAAAATAGATTTACTTCCAAAGCATCGGCGCCTGCTTCTTCTATGGCTTTTGCAAAATTGGTCCATTCATGTTTCTGCGAGCAATTCACACTTGCAATAACAGGAATATCAACCGCTTTTTTTGCTTCCGAAATAAGTTTAACATAGTTATTTATGTTTTCGTCTTTTATCTTATAATCAAGATAATCGAGGAATTCATCCTTGTAGCGTTTGGGAGCTTCTTCGGCAACGATCTTTTCATATTCAAGGGTTATTTCCTCTTCAAAGATGGATTTTAATACTACAGCAGCAGCGCCATTTTCTTCCAGCTTTTTTATTTTATCAGCCGAATCAGTTAATCCTGAACTACCAACAATAATAGGATTTTTAAGCGTAAAACCTAAATACTTTGTTTGTAAATCTACCATGCTTTTAAAATATTTTATTTAATTCTATTAATGCAAAAATAAAGAAATCATTCAAAGACAAGATTTGCTATTTCAACAATTCATCAATAATATGTTCCACTTTAATACCTTCAGCTTCGGCTTTATAATTTCTGATTAAACGGTGCCGTAAGACGGTTGTTGCCACTGCCTGCACATCTTCTATGTCAGGAGAATATTTACCGTTAATGGCGCCATGGCATTTGGCCCCGATAATTAAATACTGAGAAGCCCTGGGTCCTGCACCCCAGGTTAAATAATCATTTGCCCAGTTATGAGAACCATTTACTCCAGGCCGGGTTTTGCTTGCCAGCTTAACAGCATATTCAAATACATTATCAGGAACAGGGATTCTTCTGATAAGGTTCTGGAAATATATGATCTCTTCCGTTTTTAAAATAATTTTGGGATCCGGGACATGCTCCGTTGTTGTTGCTTTAACCACATTTATCTCTTCATCAAACGAAGGATAATCGAGCCAGATGTTAAACATAAAACGATCGAGTTGGGCTTCTGGTAAAGGGTAGGTTCCCTCCTGCTCAATAGGATTTTGTGTAGCCAGAACAAAAAATGGTTCATCCAATGTGTATCGCTCACCGGCAATAGTGACTGCCTGTTCCTGCATGGCTTCCAATAAAGCTGACTGTGTTTTGGGAGGTGTTCTGTTAATTTCGTCTGCCAAAATAATATTGGCAAACACAGGTCCTTTGATAAACCTGAAATGCCTGCTTTCGTCAAGAATTTCAGTTCCAAGGATATCCGAAGGCATTAAATCAGGTGTAAATTGAATCCGGTTATAGCTCAATCCCAACACCCGCGAAATGGTATTTACCAACAATGTTTTGGCCAAACCGGGAACACCAACCAATAAACCATGACCCTTGCTAAAAATGGCAATCAAAACATCCTGCACTACCCTTTCCTGCCCTATAATAACTTTGGCTATTTCACCTTTAAGGATATTATAATTTTCTACAAAAGCATCAACTGCTTCTTTATCTGATTTATACATGGTTAAATATTAATGTCATCGTTTATTTTTCGACAAAAAACAGGAAAAACTTTTATCAATTGTAATTGCCCCAAGAATTTGTAAAATCACAATCATTGAATTTGTCGATGATTTTAACATAGGTATTGGCGGCTTTATCTGTGATCCATTCATTTACCACATCCATTTTTTTCTGTTCAAGCGCCCATTCCTGAATTTTATCATAATCTTGCTTTAAATTGGCTTTATGCGGATCTGTTCTTTTTCTCAGGTATAGAATTCTGTATGCGTCTTTCCCATCTTCAGTCTGGAACTGGACAGGGGCAGAAATTTCGCCTACCTCAAGTTTATCAATAACGAAGAAGACTTTTGGATCAAGCTGGTCTGATTCAAAAAGCGAAGTACCTGTAAATGGATTAAGCAATAATCCCCCATTATTTTTACTTGGATCATCAGAAAATTTCACAACTGACTCTTCAAAAGAATATTCTTCTGCTTCGATCAAGGATGCAATGCTGTCAAGTTCAACTTTTGCCCGGGCAAGATCCATTGGTGATACTTTGGGTCGCAATAATATATGGCGGACATTAATGTATTCACCCCTTCTTTCGATCATTTCTAAAATATGGAATCCTGCTTCTGTTTCAACAACATCCGACACTTCGTTCTCTTTGAGACTAAAAGCAGCTGCTTCGAATTGAGGAAACATCTCACCGCGGCCAAACATACCAAGCTCACCTCCATCTTTGGCAGACCCGGGATCCTCTGAATACAAAATGGCAAGGGTTGCAAAATTTTCGCCATTTAATACCCTGAATTTTAATTCCTGAAGTTTGTTTTTTACTCTTTCCTCTTCTTCCTTGTTTATGGGGGGCAGTTTTATAATTTGCGCAATTTCAACCTCTGAATTTATAAAAGGAATACTGTCTTTTGGAACATCTTTAAAAAATGATTTTACTTCGGAGGGTGTTATATTTATTTCGGATGTGATGGTTTGCTGAACACTTTCTACAAGCATCATTTCTTTAACCTGCTCCCTTAGTTCATCTTTAAACTCCAGCACGGATTTCTGGTAAAATTCTTCAAACTTTTCAAGTGAACCGATCAGTGAAATGTAATGTCTTAATCGTCTGTCCATCTCCGATTCTACCATTGCATCAGAAACTTCAACACTATCGAGTTCGGCCTGGTTTAAAAGCAATTTCTGATACAGCATATTTTCGAACACGGAACATTTAATTGTTGTTGCACTGCCTGACACACCTTCCTGCATCCTGTATTGAATATACTGAGACTCAATTTCAGATTCAAGAATTATATTCCCTCCAACCACAGCAACTACCTGATCAATGACTTTTCCTTCTTCTTGTGCTTGTAGAAACCCACAAAAAAGAATGAACGTTGATATAAAAACTACTTTGCTAATTTTTTTAAACATCTTTTCTAAAGAACTATTATAAAATTTGACTCCCTGGGTTTCAATATCCAATATTGATTAAATAACAAATAAAAGCGCTAAAAAGTATGATATCAATTAATAAATTTCAAAATCACTATTGTCCAATGCCGACTGAAATACCTCATTACGCATCTCGCTGATTAATTCCAGCTTTCTTTTGTTGACAATTATTTGCCTGATGTTCTCCTTTTCAAAACTCAGGGGTGATACACCATCTTTAACTTTAAAATCAGTAAAATTCACAAAAAACACCCAGGGTTCTTCTTTGATCTCTATTTTTCTGTGATTCTGCAAGTATGCTTCCTGGTTATATGTCCTTATCGGCACATATTTTAATACATCGTCAAATAATATCCAGGTTTCATCATCAAGATAGAATAGGTCGGCAATCTTCTCAATATAAACTTCCAAAGAATCTCTGTGTTCCGGATTCGTTGAATAAAAAAATCTCCTGACCTTTCTAAGTTCAGGAATATCGCTGTCAAACCGGGCGTAATAAATTTTAACAATATTATCTTTCAACTGAAAATTACCGAGATTATCATTATAATATGTCTCTAATTCTTCATCCGAAACAACGGTATCCAGATTCTGGCTTATCAATTTTGATTCATATTGATAAATGATAAGAGAATTTCTGTATTCCTCTAATTGCTTTTCAAACTGCAAATCCTCATCAAGCAGGTTCCTATGGGCTTTATTCAGGATTAATTTTTGTGATACCCAGCTATTGATATAGTTCTTAACAATTAAAATACTGTCTTTAGAATTAATTCCCGGCACGACCACATCTTCTAATTCGGATTCGTAGAGATACTCTTTGTAAACTCGTGCAAGAATATTTTCAGAACTTTTATTAACCCCACCAAAACATGAGGTAAGTAAAATTAATACCGGAAATAAGAAATTTTTCAATTGAAATATTTATTGATCCGTCAACGAAGACAAAACATCTTCATGAATTTCAACGGGGTATTTGGCCCGTAATTCTTTAATCCATTCTGTTTCTAAGTATTCCTGATAACCGGCAGTAATTAATCCGCGTGCTTCATTAAATGATTTGGGCTGAGCGTTCAATTTGCCATGAACAACTACAAAAACAGTTTTTCCGTTTTTATCCAGGTTATCTGTTACACCCTTTTTCCATTTAATAGAGTCAATCAGGTCATTATCCTCTTTCTGGAATTTTTTTCGCTTGACATTCACAATATTCAACGAATCCTGGTTGATCTCCGACAGGATGTCCTCATCACTCATCCCACTCTTTACCAGTTCCCTGGTAGTATTGACATAAGCTGTATCATTAAAAGTATAAATTGAGGCATCCAATCGCGTATCCCACATAAATTCTTTCTTATGTTGCTCGTGGTAATTTTTCAGCCCAACAGTATCTTTCGTAGCATACGACCAGATTTTATCATTGGTCAGCTCAAATAATAGAATACCATCCCTGTATTCCTTCATAATCGCTTTAAATTCGGGATATTTATCTTCCAGCCTGGCATCCTCATAAGCTTTACATTCAATATCAGAAAACTCCTTAAACTTTTTATTCACAAACTCATTGATATTTTCACCCTTGGTAATATTTTGGTTGTTGGCTATATATTCAGCAAACATTTTTTGTGTATAATTCTGCTCACCTAATGTAAAGATTATATAATGCAATTGTTTGTCAGCAGGAATTTCCCATTTTCCTTCATATATTGTTGAGTCAAACATATAGTAAAATCCATCCGCATCAATTTTCATAAATTTGTATCCATACTCCTTCTTAATATCGCTGATGATCACTTCCCTGCTTTTCTGTGCTCTTTTATCTTTTTTCAATCTTTTGCGCATTTCTTCCTCAACATCTTCAAAAGGAGCAACACCGGTTTTTCCGTGCAATTTTATAATATGCCAACCATAAGAAGTAAGAATCGGTTTTGAAATATCTCCCGAATCCTGCATCATACTAATGGCTGCAATAAACTCCGGAACCATGCGATTTACATTAAATTTAGGTAACAGTCCTCCTTTGGTTGCAGAGCCTTTATCATCCGAATACTCCTTAACAAGGTCTTCATAACTTTCTCCATCCAAAATCCTTTGATAAAGGGAATCTACTTTTAACTTAAGTGCAGTAGAATCCTTCTCAGTAGCATTCTCAGGCATCTGAAGATATAAATGGGCAGCTTCAATTGAGCCCTGAGCAGGAATCCTGTCGGTTACTTTAATCAGGTGATAGCCAAAATCAGAACGTACCGGTTTGGATAGCTGACCCACTTCCGTACCGTATGCTCCGGTTTCAAATGGATATACCATATCGAACACTGTAAAATAACCAAGATCACCACCATTTCCAGGAATAGTTTTATTATTTCTGGGCGACTGCCTGTCGCGAGCAGATGGGTCTTCTGATAAATTAATGGCCACAATTGCAAAATCTTCTCCATTTTCTATTCTCTCGTTGGCCTCCATAATTTTATTATACGCTTTCAGGGTGTCTTCGGGCATAGCTGCCGGTCCCACCTTGACGAGAATATGACTGGTTCTTAAATCGACCTTTTTTCTATCATATGCCTCTTTGAGCAATTCTTCAATAATTTCATCATTAACAAAATAAGGTTCGGCCAATTGTTCCCTGTATCCTTTAAGTTCTTCATTAAATGCTGAAACTGTATCATAACCAAGTTCTTCAGCTTCTTTAACTTTCAACTTAAAATTGATATACAGATCAAGATACTCCTTAATGGACTTTTTGTCGACAGCGCCCTCTTGTGTATTATTTTTATTGAATACATACATAAATTCGCCGGTAGTAACATCCTCGTCGGCAATTGTAACCAAAGCCTTATCATCCTGTGCGTAAAGCGTTACTGCAAAAATTGTAATTAAACCTAAAATCAAATACCTTAATTTATTCATACTCATTAATGTTTGGATAATTTTCTTAATTTATTTTGAGGCGCAAAGATAGTTTTTTAATTATTACAATAGACTTTTGGAACAACGGATTCAATGATTTTTAATTTTTTTAACATTCTGGCTGTTTTCGCGGACAAAAGAATGCAGAAAATAAATTTATAAATTAATTTCAATAAGCTATCGACTGTAATTTGGCGCTTCACGGGTAATGGTAATATCATGCGGATGGCTTTCAGCAACACCTGCAGCCGTAATCTTTAAGAATTTTGCCTTTTGCAACTGCAATATGGTTTTCGATCCTGTATAACCCATCCCTGCTCTCAATCCTCCCACCATCTGATGAATAACTTCCGATAAATCTCCTTTATAGGGAACCCTGCCGACAATTCCTTCCGGAACCAACTTTTTTATGTCATCTTCTACATCCTGGAAGTACCTGTCTTTTGATCCTTTTTGCATGGCTTCAATGGATCCCATACCCCGGTATGATTTAAATTTTCTCCCCTCAAATATGATCGTTTCACCGGGTGATTCATCAACACCGGCGAATAAAGAACCTGCCATGATCGAATGAGCGCCGGCAGCAATGGCTTTGACAATATCGCCGGTATAACGGATACCGCCATCTGCAATAATGGGGATACCTGTTCCTTTTAGTCCTTTTGAAACTTCGTGAATAGCTGTTAGTTGAGGGATTCCAACTCCTGCAATGATGCGGGTAGTACAAATTGATCCCGGTCCAACACCTACTTTAACAGCATCAACCCCAATTTTCATTAGGTCTTTTGCGGCAGCTTCTGTTCCAATATTGCCAACGATTAAATCAATGTCGGGATATTTTTTCTTGACTGATCCGGCCATTTTCATTACTCCTTCCGAATGACCATGAGCAGTATCAATCACAATGGCGTCCACTTCTTCACTTACCAAAGCATCAACCCTTTCAAGTGTATCTGCTGCAACGCCCACAGCTGCTGCGACCCTTAACCGGCCTCTTGTATCCTTACATGCATTGGGCCGTTCCTTGATTTTAATTATATCCTTATAGGTTATTAATCCAACGAGTTTATAATTTTTGTCAACAACAGGTAGTTTTTCAATTTTGTATTCCTGAAGTATCTCAGCTGCTTTTTCAAAAGTGGTAAATTCAGTGGTGGTGATGAGGTTATCTTTTGTCATCATTTCATCCACCAGCCTCTCCTGATTCCTTTCAAACCGCAAATCCCTGTTGGTAATTATTCCCACCAGCACATTATTTTTATCAACAACCGGAATACCACCAATTTGATATTCACTCATGATCTGCAAAGCATCCCGGACAATGGCATCCCTTTCAATGGTGATAGGATCAACGATCATCCCGTTTTCAGCACGTTTCACTTTTCTCACTTCATTTGCCTGGTCAGATATTGACATATTTTTATGAAGTACGCCAATACCGCCTTCCTGTGCAATGGCGATGGCCATGGTGTGCTCTGTTACAGTATCCATGGCAGCAGATACGATTGGGATATTCAAGCGAATATTTTTAGTAAATAAAGTAGATGTGTCAGCATCGCGTGGGAGAACATTTGAATAGGCAGGCGCTAATAATACATCATCATATGTAAGCCCTTCTCCGTTGAATTTGTCCGAGTTTTGGAGCATAATACCAGCTATTAAAAAATTGGCGCAAAGATATGAAAAAAAGGCACCCTATGGAAGATTGATATTTAATAAATTCCAAAAAACAAATGATAAAAAACAAATAAATCTTAATACCAAAAAAACAATGACTAAAACGATTGCTGTAGATTGGAATTTTACCAATTTGCATTTGTAATTTGTATTTGTAATTTGTATTTTGTGATTTTCATTGTCATATTACTTTGTGCGCCCCTTTTCCGGGGTCTTATGCCTCGCAATGACGTGATAGAGTAAGATTATTCAATTTTATTTTATGCAATTTGTCGTACACCCATCTAAATTTCTATTAACAAATTATTAAAAATATACAATATTTCATTTTTTTGATAGTTAACTACTTTTTAATTTCACATTAAGTTTGTGAACCGGAATTAACCGAAACATTTAGTTTCAGTTATTCAAAAATTGCCATAAATTTTTGTTGGCAATATAATATTTAAAATATCGTTACTTTTGCACGTCAAAAAATTTAAATCCTATTACAAAAAAAATGAGAAAGAGTATTATTCTATTGTTTGGTATTTCCTTACTATTTACATCTTTTAAAAGTTACTCACAGAATTACTCAGGTCAAAATACAATAACCACCGCCGTACCTTTTGTGAATATAGGCCCTGACGCCCGTGCAGGTGGTATGGGCGAAGTTGGCGCTGCTACTGAGCCGGATGCTGCATCCATGCACTGGAACCCGGCAAAACTTGCATTTATAAAAGATGATTATGGAATTGCAATTTCATATAGCCCATGGCTAAGAGGATTAGTTAATGATATAGATCTGTCATACTTATCCGGTTTTGTGAGGTTGGACGATAAATCAACTATTAGTGCATCTTTGAAATTCTTTTCGCTAGGTGGTATAACGTTTACTGATAAGGAAGGATTGAGAATAGGAGAGTATAAACCAAATGAATTTTCGGTAGATGCCGGATATTCAAGAAAATTCTCTCCCAAATTTTCAGGGGCTGTATCGGCCAGGTTTATTTATTCAAACCTTACACAGGGGCAGTTTGTTGAAGGTGTTTCCACCAAACCCGGCACCTCAGTCGCAGCTGATATTGGCCTCTTTTATACCAATGAGTTACATATCAACTGGCTTGAATCATCTGACATTGGATTTGGATTTGTAATTACAAATATCGGATCAAAAATTTCCTATTCAAACGATGACTTAGCGAAAGATTTTATCCCGACAAATTTAAGGCTGGGTCCTTCATGGTTGTTGGGAATAGATGAATATAACACTATCAAGTTGTCATTTGATTTAAATAAACTGCTTGTACCTACTCCATCTTTTGGTGAAGTTGACTCCTTAAACCCGCAAGATGATGCTGCTAACACTATTGGAGTTATTGAAGGTATGATCACATCCTTTTACGATGCACCGGGTGGTTTTAGTGAAGAAATGAAAGAAATTATCTGGACCGTTGGAGCTGAATACTGGTACGACAGGCAATTTGGTGTGAGAGCAGGTTATTTCCATGAAAGCAATATGAAAGGCGGAAGAAAATATTTCACCTTTGGCGTTGGTTTTCGTTACAATGTTTTTGGCCTCGACTTTTCTTACATAGCCCCCAATGGCCGGCATGGTCCATTAGACAATACACTTAGATTTACATTGACATTTGATTTTAACAGATTCTCAAATCAGGCTGCTGATTAATACAAAATATTTCAAAATTTATAAGGCTGATACAAAATATAGTATCGGCCTTTTTTGTTGGTTTCAGTTTTTTATTTATCTTGCACCCGGTTAAGGAAAAGGCAATATCTAAAATTTATTATGAAAATCAAGGTAGGTTTCGGCTTCGATGTCCACCAGCTTGCAGAAGGTGAAGAACTATGGATTGGTGGCATTAAAGTCCCTTCCGAAAAAGGCGCTGTTGGCCACTCAGACGCAGATGTTTTAATCCACGCTATTTGTGATGCTTTACTTGGTGCTGTTAATCTCAGGGACATTGGTTATCATTTTCCTGACACTTCCCCTGAATTTAAGGGAATAGAAAGCCTGAAGATCCTTGAAAAAGTTTGTGAATTAATTAAAGAGCAGGGTTATAGTATAAATAATATAGATACTACCGTTAGCCTCGAACAACCTAAAATTTCATCCTTTATCCCACAAATGAAGGAAAAGCTCGCATCGGTCACATGCCTGAATAGAGAGGACATTTCTATCAAAGCTACTACAACAGAAAAATTAGGGTTCACCGGCCGTAAGGAGGGAATCGCTGCATATTGTTCAGCTTTGGTAAAAAAGATTTAAACTACCCCATATAAACTCATTTATAACAATATCGTTTCATTACATGGTAAGCTTCCTGTATGCCCAATTCACCGGCTTTGCTCATGCTTTCGCATCCTACAGTTTTTAAATTCAGATAGATCAGGATAAGGCCTTTGTTAAAATATGCTTCCGAAAATTTAGGTTCAATAACCAGGGCTTTTTCATAGTCGCTTACCGATCCCCAATAATCGCCCATAATGCATTTTACATATCCGCGGTTGAAACAGGCATAATAAAAATCAGGATCAAGCTCAATGACCTTATTGTAATCTTTCAAAATCTCATTATAAGAGTGGCCAAAAAACGTTGTATCAAAGGACGTTTGGGGAGCAACAGGTTGAATCAGACTTGCATTCAACTGGTATTGCTTTTGATATTCAGCATTGATCAATTCGCTGAGTTTAAACCGAATATTTGCGCGGTTAAAATAAGCAAGGATATAATCAGGATCAAGTAAAATAGCAATATCATAATCCTGTAAGGCTTTGTTATAATCTTGAAGGTTTGCATAAATCTCAGCCCTATTATAATAATTTTCAGGATCACTCGGATTCGATCCTATTTTCTGTTCCAACATTTCGAGTTGGGTATTGGCAATATTTCCAGCCATTCGATCCTGGTTACAACTCAGAGATATAATTTCGGCATGGTAGGCAGGTTTTTCAAATGTGTCGAACATCTTTACAGCTTCCATGCTTTTTGAATATACAATGGTTGTGAAAATGGGCTTTAATTCAATCTGGATAATCTGATCCTGTATCTTAATATTGTCGGTTCCCTTATCATAAAATTCTCCACTGAAAGCAATGATCCGTTTGAGATACATTTCCTCCTCAAGCTTTAAGCTATCATTTTCGTTAAAATTGAATTTATTGATCGCATAGGCCATTTGATGATCTTCCTCTGCACCATAATAATCCTGAAGCGCTTTTTTTGCCTGCGATCGTTCATAATAAGCGTCTGCAAAATCGGGATAGATATCAATCGCTCTATTATAATCGTCAATGGCTCCATTAAAATCACCTGTGGAGGCTCTGAGGCGGCCCCGATATAAGTAAATAACAATATTTTCAGGATTCATGGAAAGCACTTTACCAAGATCATCAATGGCATCTTGATGGCTCCCGGCTCCTATTTTTAATATTGCCCTATTGTAATATGCATAGGAATTATATGGTGATAATTCAATTACCCTGTCCAGATCGTTAAACGCGCCAATCGTATCATTCAATTCCATTCTCGCTAAAGCACGGCTAAGGATTGCGTACGAATCATTTTTATTTATTGCAAGCGCCTTATTAAAATCTACCAGTGCCGAATCAGGTTCCTTAAGTTCCATCCAGACAGCGCCCCGCTGTACATAACTAGCTGTGTTTTCAGGATTTCTTAGAATGGCGATATCGAAATCAAATAATGCTTCATCAAAGTACTCAAGGCCTGCTTTGGCCATGCCTCGCATCAAATAAACGTTCTCCTTGATATATTTCAAATCAATGGCCTTATCACAATCTTCAGCAGCTGATTCATATTCATGGATATAAAGGTATGTTCTGGCTCTGTTTAAATAATAAAAAGGGTTTTTAGGGTCGATCTCAACAGCAGTTTCATAATCCTCAAAAGCACCGCCAAAATTATATTGTTCACTTCTTGAAATGGCCCGGTAGTGATATATCTCAGGGTTAAACGGATCGTAAATGGAAGCCTGTGTAAAATCATGTTCGGCCCCGATAAAATCATCCAGGTTGTATTTGGCAATTCCTCTTAAAAAATAGCCCTCATAGGAAGCAGGCCTGTGCTTGATGGCATTATTCAAATATTTAATGGCCTCGGTATAGTTCTCCTGTTCCAGCTCAAATTTGCCAAACTGCATGTAATCACCAATAATTTGTGCTTTTAACCCTAACTGAAGGTTAATGAAAGAGATTAGCAGAGCAATGGATAAAAATTTTAGATTTCTAAATATGATTGAGTATAAAGCCAAGGTTAAACTTATTTACTAGTAACAACGGATTCTAAAAAATTTATTGCAAACATAAAGTTTAAATATGTTATTGT
>JAUVJI010000197.1 GCA_030596605.1 Bacteroidales bacterium | reverse complement strand
TATAGCTACAGGATAAACCGCTCTATATACAAGCAAACTATTTTTGACAACCTTATTCAAAGGGTTATAAAAGCTCAGCCAATTACATATCAAGCAATTAAAATAAGTAACTAAATGAACACCTCAATTAAATTATTTCATTTCAGACCTTTGCGTCTCTGCGTCTTTGCGTGATGAATTATATAAGCTACATCTTAAAAGTAGCGTAATTATAGAGAATATATTTATCGAAATCAGTCACTGAGATCTTAATCCAGGCTACATAATCATTTCCATTTTTCTGGAACCTGATGATCAAGTATTTTTGGAGTTGTTCAAACCAAATTCCTGAATACTGCTTGTCGCCTGTTACATAATTATCCCAGATCTCTGCCAGTGGCATTTTGACAGTTATAGCGCTAAAATTGTTCCCAATAATCACCATATCATTATTGGAATAAACATTTGGGGAATCTTCCGGTATAACAGGAAATAAAATAGTTTTTACGACGCCATTGAAATCCGGACTTTCTTCCAATCTTACACTTTGGAAAACCGTATTGTTTGCAAGTGAATCCTTTTCAGCAACCAGCAATAGTTCAGCTATGCTATCACCCAAAAGATCAATTTCACGAATGGTTAAATGCTCACCGGTTGGTGCAACGGTATCAGGAATCTGCATATTGGAATAAAAAATAGAATTTATAGAATTTCCAATCTGCAATACATAGCCATCCGGAACAACATCATTATTGTCATCATCACTATTACATCCGGCGAATAAAGCGATGACAAACATTAGTAAACAGATATATCGTTTCATTATTATATTCATAATTGTTGTACAAAAATAATAAACCCCTGATATTAATGATATCAGGTTTTGCGAAAAATTTCAATTTAAAACACAACATCCGGTGAAATAAGAAGACAAATAGAAAAGGAAACCTTTAAAGCTGGTATTATTTTATTAGTTCATATCCGGCCTTTGACCAGGCCAAAATCCCACCCTTCATATTATAAGCTTCTTTGAAACCCAATTTATTCATCATTTTCAAGGTTTTCCCAGATATCTTTCCTGATCGGCAATACAACAGGTATTTTTTATTCCTGTCAAGTTTCTCAAGTTCCTGTTTAAGTGCAGGCATTTGAGAATAAGATCCCTATTACTAAAAGGGGAAAAATTAAAGATACCCCTGGTTTTTTAATGCGCATGTGTGAGCTTATGTCCGTTATTAAATGAATTAATTCATTTTTAAGAATGTACTAAACTGAGCTTTCTTAATTTCAGGGTCTTTTTTAATTGCATATCATTGAAATGATCCTGATATAGAATTTCAGCATTATTCCCAGCCAGACAAATTGAGGTTGTACTAACGGTATTCAGTATATGCTCGCCTTTAATTAAACTTTTGTCCAATTCATCTTCGAAGTGAAGTTGACCATGGTAATTCAATACATCAGCTTGTGAAATCTGCTTTTGGGCATAGTACCATTCTAAAAAGTCAAGCCTCCGGTCTTCTATTCGCGAATTTACGTAAAGTGATGAAGAAGAATATATATAGGGCTTTTTCGGGCTTATCTCATTAAATTTCAGATATAGTTCATTTACGATCAATTCATACATTTTACCATTCTCAAAAACCAATAATGTAAATGGTTCCAATTTCTTAAAGTCATATTGATCATAAAACTCTTTAAATGACGGGTAAGAAAAATAATCCATTATCACTTTCCCTCTGCTATGGCGATAGGTTTGTTTTCGATTATAGGGTTCAGAACCACCATTCAAAAGGCTGGCAACCCTGCCATCTTCCGAAATACCTATCCAGGTTCCCTGTCCCTGAGGATCGACAGGAAACAAGTGTTTAATTCCGTTTATCTTTAATTGTATAGGCGGTGTTGAGATGCTCCGTTTCACATCTTCATCCCTGTTTTGTGTGAGGATAAATCCACCTTCTTCCTTCGGTATATATGTTACTGTACACATTTCTATCAATTTTAATCCAACAAGATCACTTTACAACTCTTAACCATCTCTCCGGTTTGAACAGTAATAAAATATTGCCCTTCCTGCAATCGCTCACCTCCCTCATCCAAACCATCCCACTCAATTTTCGCAAGGTTATCTATTGGTCGTTCCGATACCAAATTCCCTTACAATCTTTCCTTTAATATCCAAGACATTAATTGATACCGTTTTGTTGCCTGGAGATAGAATTTCAATATTGAGAAATCAAAATCATCGATAAAATAGTACCAATAAATAATTGACAAAATAATCTAACCCTTTTATTATAGATTGTCATTAACATCTTTAATCGTTATGCATTTGATATTGCAATAAAACAAACAATCCTCTTAAATGTTGAAACTAATTTTACTCTGCGGTAAAGATTTAACCGCAATGGACGCTATGTTTAGCGCCATGTTTCGCAAAGTTCCAATGTTTTATTATGATTGAAGTTCTATAACTGTAATCTCAGGCAATATCCCTACCCTACCCGGATATCCAATTGTACCAATACCACGATTTACGTAAAGATATTGTTTTGATTGTGTCGTTGGATTAACTGAAGAATACAAACCTGCCCAATGTTGATAAATATATTGTGCAGGGCTCCATCGCATTCCCGGAATTTCAATACCAAATTGTGCCCCATGTGTATGGCCGGCAAATGTCACATCAATGCTTGTTTTATATTTACTTGCTATCAATTCCCAGTGGGAAGGATCATGTGACAACAATAACTTAACAGGCATTTCTTGTACACCCTTAATGGCCTTATCCAGATCACCATACTTTTGAAACCGGCTTAATGAACCCCAATTCTCCACTCCTAATATTGCAATCTCATCTTCACCAATTTTGATTGTTTGATTTTCATTCAATAACAGTTTCCAGCCAAGTCGCTTATAATAATCATAAAGTTCCTTCATATTCCTGGCTTTTGCTGCTTTGCTGTCCCATCTTTTATAATCACCATAATCATGATTTCCCAACACAGCATAAATGCCATATTTTGCTTTCAAGTTCCTAAAAACACCCTCAAATTCAAACGCCTCATCGGTGGTATAATTTACCAGATCTCCGGTAAAAAAGATCACATCCGGTTCTTGTTCATTCATGATCCGGACTGCTTCATCAAGTTCCTTTTTTGAATTCCAGTTTCCGAGGTGAATATCCGAGAATTGTACAATTTTAAATCCATGAAATGATTTGGGTAAATTCGGTAAACGAATGGTTTCTTTCCAAATCTTAATATCATAAACCCATTTAATCATTCCGAATAAAAGGGTTCCGAATAATAATCCGCCTCCGGCCAGGCCTAATCTTTTCAAAAAAACACTCCGGGAGATATTTACTTTTGTTTCTGATTCAGCCCTCGTTTTACTTCTCCTTATCAATTTAATGAGCCTGATCAAATCAGCAATAACCAGCAGCACAATTGGAATTACCTTCGAAGCAAATCCAATCAGTATGAATCCTATTAAATAATTCCTGAACCCTTTATTCCAGTTTTCAAAAGAAAATAGCATGGAACCTATGAGTATCATAACAATAGCAATTGCCGGAAACCAATAAAGAAAAGTAATAAGTGTTGCTTTTACCTTTTTCCATGACCAAATCTTTTTATGATAAGAGGAATATAAATACAAATCCAAAAGAAAGAGTACTACAAATACGGGGTAGCGACCGACACTTTTAGGAAAATAATGCCCAATGATAAAATACAGCCCGAATGCTCCGGCTATAAAAAGGATTATAAATATAAGTTTTCTCACGTTGGTAAAACTGTAGCACACAGTATTTGTTCACACAAAGATCGGAAATAAATGGAGAAAAAAAATTTACCGCAAAGGGCGCAAAGTTTGTCGCAATGTTTCGCAATGTTTTTTTCTCTGCGTTACTCGGCGCATTACTCTGCGAAACTCTGCGGTTCATATTTTATGCAAATTTCTTAATATAATTCACCAACCCTTTCGACTTGAATATATTCATTAACTTTTCAGGTAAGGGTGCAAATTTGAATTCTTTATCGCCAACCTTAACTATTCCATTTTCAAGATCAACTTCGACTTGATCTCCCTGCTTGTAAATATCCACAGCCTCCGGTAGAATAATGATAGGCAATCCCTGATTAACAGACGAACGATAAAATATTCGATTGACTGATTTACAAATAACAGCCTTTACACCGGCAAACGACAATCCAACAGCCGGATGCTCCCGCGAGCTGCCACAACCAAAATTAGCTCCAGCCATGATCACATCACCTTCCTGAACCCTATCCGTAAAACTTTCATCAAACCCCTTAAACAAATGCGGCATGATCTTCTCCGGCTCTGAACTTGGCACAGCATAAGTTAAATTCCCTGCAAACATCTGGTCGGTATTCATGTTGTCAAGGTCAGCATAATTCCAGGTTCTGTTCTCGTAACGGTCTTCATCTTTTTTCACCTCAACGGTTCCACTTTTTTCAACAGCATATGGATATTTATCATTGGCAATAATACCACGGGGATCAGTAATCTCACCTGCCAACGCTGACATGGCCACGGCAGCCGGAGAAGCCAGGTATACATTGGATTCTTTGTTTCCCATCCGTCCTTTAAAATTTCTATTTGCTGTAGATATCACATTAAACCCATCCGCCGGGATTCCCTGCCCTGTTCCCAAACATGGGCCACAGGATGAAGCCAATAAATGGGCACCTGATTCCATGAAGATCTCTGCCAGACCTTCTCTCATGGCCTGCATATAGATTTCTCTTGAAGCCGGAACAATCAGCATGATCATATCATCTGGCAATTTTTTTCCCTTTAAAATACTTGCAGCTTCCTGCAAATCTTCCAACCGGCCATTGGTACATGTTCCAACCAGTGCCTGGTGGATTTTTGTTCCCTGGACTTCTGATAATGCTTTCACATTGTCTACATGATGTGGTGCGGCCACAACTGGGAATAGTTCACTTAGATTAATCTCAATTTCTCTTGAATAAGTTGCATCATCATCTGCCCAAATCCCTTCAATTTCTTCGCCATAATATTCACCCAATACTTCATCAGAAGGGAATACAGCATTTTTAGCTCCCATTTCAGAACCCAGGTTAGCAAGGGTCATCCGTTGAGAGATCGTCAGTGTCTTCACACCCTCTCCATGGTATTCGATGGATTTATAATCACCACCGCTTGAACCGATCATACCAATGATCCATAATGAAATATCTTTTGCATAAACACCTTTCGGCAATTTACCGGTAAGTGTAATTTTAATTGATTCAGGAACCCGAAACCAGGTTTCTCCCTGCTTCCACAGGCCGGCTGTTTCTGTCCTGTCAATTCCTGCTGCAAAGGCATTGAAAGCTCCGGCTGTACATGTATGGCTATCACTACCGACAATGATCATCTTTGGTTTGGCATAGTCAGCCATGATCTGATGACAAATACCTTTCCCGGCATCATGGAATTTTGTAATACCTTTTTCTTTTACCAGATCCCGGATATACTGATAATCATTGGCCAGCTTGGCATTGGTGGGTGGGGCATTATGATCCAGGACGATCAATAATTGATTTGGGTCTGCAACATCTTCACCGCCCATTTTAGCAAATGTTTTTGAAATGCTGGCTGTATTATCATGCGACAAAATAATGTCGGGTTTTGCAAAAACGATGCTCCCTGCCGGTGCACCGAATATCTTTTCTACAAAGGTTTTTCCGCTCATATCAATTTAAATTTAGGTTCAATAAAATCAGTTGGTAAAAGTAAAAATTTTAATTCTCAGCAGAGTTTATTTTTGGGATAATAATCAATTAACCATTATAAAGTCCACGCAAAGGACGCAAAGATAATCGGGAAGCACGCTAGGCGATGTGGGTTACAGCTTTTACGACAGTGCTGTTTTGGTGGATGAGATAATTGTTGAATAACAAGAAGTTTCAACGTTATAGAAAGTATTTACAAATTATTGATGGAATTAACGGTTAGTATAAGAATAGTAGCCGACTGCGAAGCAACTCACTTTCAATTTACGATAAAGTTGAAGCGGGCTATAACCCTTGAATTTACTACTGTCTCGGCTATTATTTTTATACATTGTTGCCTGCTGTGCTTTTTTAAATCATTCTTTTAGACTGTTCATTTGATTAAAACTTTATCTTTTTAATCCCATTTTCGAAAATTGTAATAGGTCCATCCTCAGAAATTACAATTCCTAAGCAACTAAACTCTTTTGTGAAATTTGAAACTGAATTATGCCTAGCTCCACCACTTGTCCCAAGACTTGATTTCCCAATTGGCAGAATTGTACTAATATTTGATGGAATAAGATTTTTGCCAAAAACAACAGCTCCATCTGGATTCACAATACTATCCAGCAATGATAGGTCATGTCGTAAATTATTATGATTTAAAAAATTATTATTTTCAAAGTTCACAGCTATTGTTTTTACAAGTTTTTTTTCGATTGATTCAGTTATTACTTTAAATATTAAACTTGTTCCATGTTTCTTCTGACTTAAACCCATAACCCACTTTGAAAATATTTCTACTTGTTCATCATTTACTGTGGCATATGATTTTAAACTCTCGAAAATGAACTTTTGAATAAAATTGTTATCTCTTATTACAGGTTTTGAATTTATTATTTGTAAAATCATTTTATTTTGGTCTGACCTGCCCTCTAGAAAATGAATTTTACCATTGCCTTGTATTGACAGTATCAATGGTCGATTTTGAAATTGTTTACCTGAACTCATTGGGTTAAGAAAAATCTCATTAACCTTTTCACGTGTTATAAAGAGATGAGTGATTTTATCTTTAGTAACATTGAAGAATATATTTTGGCCATTGCTTATTTCCAAATAGTTTTTAAGCTGGCCAAAATCACCAAAATCAAATTGTTTTTTGAATTTAATACTTCTGACAGAATTAGGACTAACGTCATTCATTGCGTCATGAAAAATAAATCCACAATAAATTTCCTTATTCTCTACTTTTTTTGTGCTCAATTCATATGCAAAATCTACTATTTTTATTACTAAATCAAGGTCATATCGGTTAGGATTAGGAGCCAGTTTAAATTCATTTGAATAATCCTCGTTAAATGTATTGCCTTAATTCCGCAAGGAATTATTAATAGTAAACGATAAGTTGTTGAAAAATAAGACCTGCAATCACTTGCAGGTCTCGTGTTTTTTCACCTATTTAGGTGTATGCTCAAAAACACAAAAACAAAGGT
>JAUVJI010000005.1 GCA_030596605.1 Bacteroidales bacterium | reverse complement strand
TGTGTCCTCTTGGATTGAAAATGTAATTTTTCCTAAGTTTCTGATAAGAAACTTCATCCAATTCGTGGAATTTGTGGATAAAAAAATGTTTGCGGAAATAAGGTATCATCTAAATATTTGTAGTTTAAAGAATTTACCTATCTTTGCACCGATTTTTTATAATGGAAATATTCCGCTAACGAGTGGTCAGCGATAGGAAACAAGAGTTGAGGGGGCATAAGTCCCCTCTTTTATTAGGATTTAATGGACAGTAAAAAGATTGAAAATATTGTAAACAGCTACCTTAAACATGGGGAATATTTTTTAGTTGAGGTAGATGTAAGGAAAGGCAATGTTATCAATGTCCTGGTTGATGGTGATAATGGGATTACAATAGATGAATGTGTGAAAATCAGCAGGAATATTGAATCGCATTTCGACAGGGATGAAGAGGATTTTGAATTAAGGGTTTCTTCTCCTGGTCTTAACAAACCCTTTAAATTGTTAAGACAATATATAAAATATATTGACAGGAAGATAGAAATAGTAACCAATGATGACAAGAGAATAACCGGGATATTAAAATCCTGTTCTGAAAGTAATATTGAAATTGAGGTGATAACCTGTAAAAAAGAAAAAATAGCAGTGATCAGGGATTTGCAATTGAATGAAATAAAAAATGCTAAACCGGTGATATCATTTAACTAATTTAAAGAGAATAAAAGAATAAAAAATAAAATGGAACACATCAATTTAGTTGAGACTTTTTCGGAGTTTAAAGAGTTTAAAAACATCGACAGGGAAACCATGATGCGTATCCTTGAGGATGTTTTTTTGCACCTGCTAACTAAAAAGTATGGTGAAACTGACAATTTCGATATTATTGTCAATATTGATAAGGGCGATCTGGAGATATGGCGAAACAGGGAGATTGTTGAGGATGGTAATGTAGAGGATGAAAATGAACAAATTGCCTATTCGGAAGCTATAAAAATCGAACCTGATTTTGAGGTGGGAGAAGAGGTATCAGAAGAAATAAAATTACTTGATTTTGGCAGACGCGAGATCCTGTCCATACGCCAAAACCTGATTTCGAAGATCCAGGAATATGAAAAAGATAATGTTTATAAAAAGTATAAGGACAGGATTGGCGAAATTATAACCGGTGAAGTATACCAGGTTTGGAAAAAGGAAATATTGATTTTGGATGATGAAGGGATTGAACTATTATTACCAAAATCAGAGCAGATACCAACAGATTTTTACAGAAAAGGCGATACGATCAGGGCTGTAGTGTCAAAGGTTGAAATGCGCAATGCCTCTCCTGTAATTATTATTTCAAGAACATCCCCGATATTCCTTGAAAGAATGTTTGAAGCTGAAGTTCCTGAAGTATTTGATGGATTGATAACCATTAAAAATATAGTCAGGGTTCCTGGTGAAAGAGCTAAAATTGCTGTAGAGTCCTATGATGACAGAATTGATCCTGTTGGTGCCTGTGTTG
Source organism: Bacteroidales bacterium (assembly GCA_030596605.1). Classification (GTDB taxonomy): domain Bacteria; phylum Bacteroidota; class Bacteroidia; order Bacteroidales; family JAADJA01; genus JAADJA01. Next base: position 63,032 of record JAUVJI010000005.1, on the reverse strand, counting down.
GTATGAAAGGCTCACGGATTCATAGTATAGTGCGTGAATTGAAGAATGAAAATATAGACGTGATCAACTTTACTTCAAACTCTTCATTATATATTACGAGAGCGCTAAGTCCGGCAAAAATTTCATCAATCAAAATTATCGAAGACGATAAGAAAGCAGAGGTATATTTGAAACCAGACCAGGTTTCACTTGCTATCGGAAAAGGAGGTTTCAATATTAAACTGGCTGGAAAACTTACCGGATACGAAATTGATGTTTACAGGGAAACCGATACAGATTCCGAAGATGTTGACCTTGTGGAATTCTCTGATGAAATTGATGCATGGATCATCGAAGAATTCAAGACAATTGGTTGTGATACTGCCAAAAGTGTTTTGGATTTGACTGTTGAAGATCTTGTAAAACGAACCGATTTAGAAGAGGAAACAGTGAAAGAAGTTATTAGGATATTAAAGGAAGAATTTGAATAAAAGGGTTATTAAAATAATATTATTTTAGCAAGTTAATTTAAATTAAGGCAAACGTTTTTTATATATATGGTAGGATCTGGTAAATCCATAAGACTTAGTAAAGCTGTGAAAGAATTTAATGTTGGAATGACAACCATCGTTGAATTTCTCGCTAAAAAGGGTATTGAAATATTGATGAACCCTAACACTAAGCTTTCACCTGAGATGTACGATTTATTGGGCCAGGAATTTCAAGCTGAAAAAACTGTCAAAGAGGAAGCTGAAAAAATTGGCCTTGATTATTCCGATCACGAGACGATTTCAATTGAAGATAAGGTTTCTACAAAAAAGAAAGTCAACTTTGATGAAGAATTTGATGAGGTCTTTATTAAAGAAATATCAATTAAAAAGGACCCGGAAGTTGATACCTTGGGTGTAACTGAACAGGTTGAAGTTAAACCGGCGCCTGAAGAAGCCCCTAAGCCGACTAAAAAATCAGTTGAGACTACCACCGAAAAAGAAATTATTGAAGAAGCTGTAGAAAAACCCACCGAAACTGTTAAGCCGAAAAAGAAAGAGGAAAAAGAGACACCTGCAGATAAAAAGCCTGAAAAAAAGGAAGCAGAAGAAAAGGATCAACTGGTAACGGAAGATGAGTCAGGACAGGAAACCAAACCAAAAGTGGTTGGCAAGATTGATCTTGGGAAGATCAATATGAAAACAAAACCGGATAAAAAAACAGCAGCAGAAAAGAAAGTAGCAGAAAAAACTAAAAAGGTAACTGAAGAAAAAACAGCTGATGAGGTTATTAAGAAAAAAGTTACTGAGAAAGAACCTGATAAAACCCCGGATAAAGAGACTGTTGCTGATAAACCCAAACAGGATAATTTTATTAAAACAAAAATTAAAAAGCTGGAAGGTCCCAAAATTCTTGACAAAATAGAGCTCCCGCCCAAAAAGAAAAAGTTTGAAAAGAAACCTGTTGCCTCATCAAAAGATGCTGATCAAATATCCAGGAAAAAGAGACGAAAAAGGATCAGGAAAAAACCGGAACAAGTCGATTCCAAATCAAAATCGAAAACTCAGGATGATAAATCAAGACAACAAAGGTTTAAAGATAAACGAACAAGAAAAGATAGAGAACGACCGGAAATATCTGAAGAAGATATCCAAAAGCAAATCAAGGAAACCCTTGCAAAGTTAACCGGCGGTGGTAAATCCAAAGCAGCGAAGTACCGTAAAGAAAAGCGGCAATCAGTTAGTGAGCAGAAACAAAAGGAATTAGATAAGCTAGAGAAGGAAAAAAATATTATAAAAGTAACTGAGTTTGTTACTGCCAATGAACTGGCAAGCATGATGGATGTACAGGTAAATGAAATCATTTCTACATGTATGTCTTTGGGTCTTTTTGTTTCCATAAATCAAAGATTGGATGCAGAAACATTAACGCTTGTTGCTGAAGAATTTGGATATAAAGTAGAGTTTGTAAGTGCAGATTTTCAAGATACTGTAATTGAGGAAGAGGAAGATGATGTTGAAGATTTGAAACCCCGTTCACCCATTGTAACTGTGATGGGTCATGTTGACCATGGAAAGACCAAACTTCTCGATTTTATAAGGAAAGCAAATGTTGTTGCCGGGGAAGCAGGTGGAATTACGCAGCATATCGGAGCCTATGAGTTTATATTTGAAGGGGATAAAAGAATAACTTTTCTTGATACACCAGGCCACGAGGCTTTTACAGCTATGCGTGCGAGAGGAGCTAAAGTGACCGATGTAGCCATTATTGTAATTGCTGCTGATGACAATGTTATGCCTCAAACAAAAGAGGCCATAAACCATGCCCAGGCAGCCGGAGTTCCCATAGTTTTTGCTATCAATAAGATAGACAAATCCAACGCTAATCCTGAAAAAATTAAGGAAGAACTCTCTAAAATGAATATCCTGGTTGAAGATTGGGGCGGCAAATTCCAGAGCCAGGAAATTAGTGCCAAGCAAGGTGTTAATATTGATGAGTTGCTGGAAAAAGTTTTACTTGAGGCTGAAATGCTCGATTTGAAAGCAAATCAAGATAAAATGGCCATTGGAACAGTGATAGAAAGTTCATTAGACAAAGGCAGGGGTTATGTGGCAAAATTGCTGGTTCAGGATGGTACTATGAAAATAGGAGATATTGTTATTGCCGGGTCAACATTTGGAAAAGTTAAGGCAATGTACAACGAAAAAAACCAAAGAGTTACTATTGCCGGTCCTTCCACACCGTTGCTTTTATTAGGATTAAATGGAGCTCCTCAGGCAGGAGATGGTTTTAATGTTCTTAAAGATGAAAAAGAAGCCAAAGCTATCGCCAATAAACGTTTACAATTACAACGTGAGCAGGGTATACGTACACAAAAGCATATTACACTTGATGAAATTGGAAGACGTATAGCAATTGGCGACTTTAAAGAATTGAATATAATTGTTAAAGGTGATGTGGATGGATCAATTGAGGCGCTTGCTGATTCATTATTAAAGCTTTCTAATGAACAAATTCAGGTTAATATAATTCATAAGTCGGTTGGCGCTGTAACAGAAACAGACGTAATGTTGGCATCTGCATCTGATGCCATTATCGTAGCTTTCCAGGTACGTCCATCAATCGGCGCTCGTAAACTTGCCGAACAGGAACAAATAGATATCCGCTTATACTCAATTATTTATCAGGCCATTGAAGAAATTAAGTCTGCAATGGAAGGTATGTTGTCACCCGATATTGAAGAGAAAATTGTTTGCAACGTTGAAATCAGGGAAGTTTTCAAAATTACCAAGGTTGGTTCAGTTGCCGGATGTATGGTATTGGATGGTGTAATTACCAGAAATACCAGGGTAAGAGTAATTCGCGATGGTATTGTTGTTTATACCGGATCCCTTGGATCGCTTAAGCGATTTAAAGATGATGTGAAAGAAGTTAAAACGGGCTATGAATGTGGATTAAATATTGAAAATTTTAATGATATTAAAGTTGGCGATATCATTGAGGGTTACGAAGATGTAGAGGTTAAAAAGAAACTTTAAAATTTATTCAATCCCAAAAGTCATCTAATACGTAGTATTATCCTATCATGCGTTTCTTTCTAATAAAGAATATATTTATCAGGAGGAATATCAGTGTACTGAATCCTACTATTCTAAGAATGTATGTCCTGTAAATATCAATTTCAGGTAATGATTGTTCCGGAGGTTTAAATTCATCTGAGCGACAGACTGGATTTAAATAATAAATTTGCTGGTAAGAAAATTTAATTTCTGCCCTTATATAGGTATCGCTATCTTTTAAAACATAAAATGTTTTATTGGAATTATTAATCTTCTTCTGTAATTTGCCTCCCTGTCCAATGAATTTTATTTCTTCAGCTATAGAATCCACTTCTAAAAAAATTGTATCGGAAATAATCTCAAATTTTTTCAATTTCTGAAGAACCTTGATCCTTTCAATTTTATTGGCAAGAGACTCATTAAAATTCAAATAAATACTCGCACCAAAAGACTTTCCCATTTTCAATGATTTTAGAATATCATCTCTGTTCAATGTAGGTGAATTAATAAAAGTACAATGACGTCCCAATTCATTTGGATTAGAAACATCATGGGCATCATCATTTCCTATGATAGTAACATATTTCCCTGATGAAAGCGCTGCATCCCAATGTTCTAAAGATATACTATAGTTGTTCAGAACTTCAATCCCATCATAATTCAACAATAATTCCATTTCTTTTAATGAATAACCATTCCATAAATTAGGGTGAGCAATATAAACCAGTTCATTTTCCTTTTTGAGTAAATTTAAAACATGCTGCTTGTTGTGAATAGATTGAAATAACGGATAGTCTGTCCACAATACTTTTTGTGCACCTAGTAAAACCTGGTGACTTTTTTTAATTCCATAACCATGTTCGTATACTGGAATATAATCCGGTTGATCTTTACGGAATTTGTCAATCTTTTGATAAGGTGAAGTTGCAATTATGTCGTAATGCAGACTTTTGTATACATCATAAATTGCTTTGTTGGTGTTACCCCGCCCTGCTGTTAAACCCATCCAGGCATATGATTGAACTTGAAAATTAGATTTTCTCCAATGTGTACTGTCAATATGCTGGTAGGGATTATAAAAAACATCTCCTGTAAAAGGATGCGCCGGTTTGAATTTATAAACCGGGCAAGTGATGTATTTAACTGCAAAAAATAGCAATAGAGCCAATATAAGGTAAAGCAGTGCCATAGCAACTACTTTTATTATTCGAAATTTTTTTTGAAATATCATTTACATTAATTGTAAAGCAAAATTAACAATTAAACACAAAGTCATTGAGAATAACTGGTGTGTAATTCTAATATTGTATTCCACATTTGATTTGAAGTTTCAAAATGAACTTTTACAATTCCTTTTCTAATATTGGGAAATTTTTATAAAATAAGTTTTGGTGTTTTGAAATTCCTTTTCTATTATAAATTTATATGAAACAAATAGTTATGATTCTTCGTAATATCCAGTAATTTTCTTGAGTCTGGGTTATGCCGGTTTGTAAAAGTTTGAACTGTAAGGATATAGAAAAAGAAAGAGAAATATTCGATAGTTTTTCGAATAAAATGAAGGCAAAAGAAACAGATTTAAGAAAAAAAAATTCTCAAAATGGGAAACATTGATTAAAATTTTGTAAATTCGAATCGAAATAGTGGCTTATATGAATCCTTTTAAGATTTTTATTGTTGAAGATGACCCTTTGTACGGAGAGATGCTGAAATACCATTTATCTCTTAATCCGGATAATGAGGTTTATAAATTTGAGACAGGTACTGAATGTATAAAGAACTTGTATCAAGGGCCTTCCCTGATTTCACTCGACTATTCACTTCCAGATATGTCTGGGTTTGAAGTTATTAAAAAAGTAAAAGAATTTAACCAGGATATTCCCATTGTTATTGTTTCCGGGCAGGAGGATGTGGCAACGGCTGTGAAATTATTAAAAGAGGGCGCCTACGATTATTTTGTTAAGGATGAAGATACAAAAGAACGGTTATGGAACACACTAAAAAATATTAAAGAGCGACTTGAGTTAAAAGAAGAGATTAACGTATTAAAAGAGGAGATAGGTAAAAAATATGAATTTAAAAAAATCATAAAGGGAAACAGCCCTGCTATAAAACAAATTTTTAAACTCATTGAAAAGGCCACTCAAACCAACATTACTGTATCGCTTTACGGTGAAACCGGAACAGGAAAAGAACTTGTTGCAAAAGCAATTCATTATAACTCTGTAAGAACCAAATTTTCATTTGTCCCAATTAATGTAACAGCCATTCCAAGCGAATTAATTGAAAGTGAGTTTTTTGGTCATGAGAAAGGGGCGTTTACCGGCGCTAACGTACGTAAAATCGGAAAGTTCGAATTGGCAAATAGAGGAACTATCTTCCTGGATGAAATTGGTGAGATGGACTTGAGTATGCAGGCAAAGCTATTGCGTGTTATTCAAGAGAAAGAATTGTACAGGGTAGGGGGAAATAAATCAGTAAAATTCGATGCCAGGGTTATTGTTGCAACCAATAAGAACCTCGCAAAAGAAGTTCAAAAGGGAAACTTCAGGGAGGATCTATATTACAGGTTGTTAGGCTTACCCATTGAAATCCCGCCACTGCGATACCGCGGTAATGATATACTTATTCTTGCAAAGTTTTTTGTTGATGACTTTTGTAAGGAGAATAAAATGAACAAGCTGAGTATCTCTACGAAAGCGCAGGAAAAACTGCTGAAATATCCATTTCCGGGTAATGTAAGGGAATTAAAAGCTGTAATGGAATTAGGTTGTGTATTAACCAATAGCGAGCATATTGATGAAGATCATGTCACATTTAATTCAACAAATGAAAAAAGTGATTTTCTCCTGGAAGAGGATACATTGGAGGGTTATGTAAAGAAAATAGTAAAGTTTTATCTGCAGAAGTATAACAACAATGTAATGGTTGTTGCGAAAAAACTCGATATAGGGAAGTCTACCATTTATAGGATGCTAAAGAACAATGAAATTTAATTATAAACATTTCACTGTTAAAATTTTCTATCTCCACCCTGAATTTTAGCTTAAAAATTATTGTAATTTCCAAATTTTAAATTGCTTTTTCAAATAGAGAATTTTTCAACTTGATAAATTCATATTAAATTCTTTATCTACAGGCATTTGAAGATATGGTATAAAAGTTGCTACCAAAGTTAGGCATTGAAACTCAAGTAAAATATAATTAAATAGCCACCAAAAATATTATTAAAATTACGTGTCAATGGATTCTAAAAAACTGTTTGATTTAACAAATCTAAATGAGATGCTCGGAGGAGACCAGCATGCTATTTACCAAATGGTCAAAATTTTTCTTCAGGCTACTCCCGAAAGTTTAAGTGAGCTTAATAAATGCTACGAGAAGAATGATCTTGATGGTGTTAGTAAATTGGCACATAAATTAAAATCATCAGTAGATATTTTCTGCATCAATGATATAAAACAAGATATCAGAAGGCTTGAAAATAATACCAGGGATAATATTAATATAGATGAAGTTCCTGAACTGGTCTCAAAACTTAATACTATTCTAAATATTGCTATAGAGCAAGTTAAAGAGGAAAAGGATAATCTCAATAAACAATTATTCGAGAACGAAAAAGCAGCCAAAGCCTGATTACAAAGGAATATTTCCGTGTTTCTTAGCAGGATGTGATTTTGCCTTATTTTGAGTCATTTCCAAAGCTTGTATAATTTTAAACCTCGTCTGTTTCGGATAAATAATTTCATCAACATAACCTAAGGCCGCTGCTTTGTAAGGGCTGGCAAAAGTTTTCTTATAATCTTCAACAGCTTTCTTTTTATCCTCTGGATTCAATTTATCCCTGAAAATAATATTTATTGCGCCATCAGGCCCCATAACGGCAATTTCAGCAGTGGGATAAGCAAGATTAACATCAGCTCCAATATGTTTGCTCGACATCACATCATAAGCGCCTCCATATGCTTTTCTGGTAATTAAGGTAATTTTTGGTACCGTTGCTTCAGCAAAAGCGTATAGTAACTTTGCTCCATGCTTGATGATACCTCCAAATTCCTGCGCAGTTCCGGGTAAAAATCCAGGTACATCAACAAAAGTTACCAATGGAATATTAAATGCATCACAGAATCTGACAAATCGTGCACCTTTTACTGAAGAATTTATATCCAATACACCGGCAAGGTTACCGGGCTGGTTAGCAACAATTCCTATTGACCTGCCACCCATTCTGGCAAATCCAATAATAATATTTTGCGCATAATATGGCATCACTTCAAAGAAATTATTTTCATCCGCGACAGTGGAGATAATTTCTTTCATGTCATAAGGTTTGTTCGGATCATCGGGTACAATTGTCTGAAGTTTTTCATCTTCCCTGTGAATGTCATCTGTGCAGAGTTTCATAGGAGGATCTTCAAGGTTGTTGGATGGAATAAAACTTAGCAATTCCCTAATCATCATCATGGCTTGTTCATCGTCATCAGCTACAAAATGTGCTACCCCACTTTTTGAGTTATGGGTCATAGCTCCCCCAAGATCTTCTTTTGTTACTTCTTCGTGTGTTACCGTTTTTATCACATCAGGCCCGGTAACAAACATATAGCTGGTGTTTTTAACCATTAAAATAAAATCAGTAATAGCTGGTGAGTATACGGCACCTCCTGCACAAGGACCCAATACAGCAGAAATTTGAGGCACAACACCCGATGAAATTGTATTTAGGTAAAATATATCGGCATAACCTGCAAGACTTTCAACACCTTCCTGAATTCTAGCACCTCCTGAATCATTCAAGCCAATAACAGGAGCTCCCATTTTCAGGGCAAGATCCATAATTTTTATGATCTTATCAGCATTTGCCCGGCTTAATGTTCCGCCGAATACTGTAAAATCCTGGGCAAAGAGGTAAACCAGCCTTCCGTCTATTTTACCATATCCGGCAACCACACCATCACCAAGAATTTTATTTTTATCGATGCCAAAATCAGTTGCACGATGGGTTACGAATTTATCAACTTCTACAAATGTTTCCGGATCTAATAAGTCTTTAATCCTTTCTCTTGATGTTTTGCGTCCGGCTTTATGCTGCCTGTCAATTCTTTCTTTTCCGCCACCTACTTCAGCAATTTTATTTCTTTCTTCAAATTGTTTGAATTTATCTTCTAATGACATAATAAATTAAATTTTGATTCTGGTTGTTATTCAACAATAATTAAAGGTTGGTTTCCGTCGATGATATCTCCTTCTTTAACCATTACATTTTTAATTACACGGTCTCTCTTAACTTTATATTCACTTTCCATTTTCATGGCAGAAATAATTAATACAGTATCTCCTGCCTTTACTTTATCGCCGGTCTTAACAAGAATTTTAACTACTTTTCCGGGCATAGGTGAGGAAATTGCAGCGTCATCGTCCATGTCATCATCTTTTCTGCTTCTGAGGTATTTGGCCTCAGCATCAAGGATACTTATATCGTAAGAATTATATAATGTGTTAATGGTGTAGGTTTTAGGTTCTTTACCACGGATCAATTCAACATTGAATGATTTATTTTTATAAAGAACCGAATAAACCCCTTTTTCAACCATAGCCAAGTCAACGTTGTAGATTTTACCATCAATGGATACCTGATATATATTATCTTCCTTACTAAGTAACTCTACGTTTGAAGATTTTCCGTCAATATTAATTTCTAAAGTCATAATGTAATCTGTTTAATTAAAGTCTCATCATGCTTTTTCTTCTACCGCATGATTTCCAACTACTCTCATCCCTGCCGGATGTCCCAGGACTCTGTGCATCAGCGATTCTATTTGTATGGTCGATAAATGCAGCAATAATGGCCATTGCTTTACAATCACCCTCACATTTATCTACATCCTGTAAAAAAGCACGATTCTTTTCAATAAAATGTGTATTGTAATTTCCATTGATAAAATCAGGGGTGTTCATTATTCTTTCGAGGAATTTTATTGTTGTTTTAATTCCTGTAATTTTATAGGTAAATAGCGCCCGCTTCATTCTGTCAATAGCTTCCTGCCTTGTTTTTCCCCACACGATGAGTTTTGAAATAAGCGGATCATAAAACATCGGAATTTCATAACCTTCATAAACATAGCCATCATGTCTCACACCAAAACCCAGAGGTTCACTGATATGTTGAATAACACCCGGACTCGGAATGAAGTTTTTATCCGGATCCTCAGCATAAATCCTGCATTCAATAGCATGGCCGTTTTGGGAAAGGTCTTCCTGTTTGTGACTTAACTCCAAACCGTTGGCTATATTGATTTGTTCTTTTACCAGATCAATCCCTACTACTCGTTCAGTTATTGGATGTTCAACCTGCAGCCTTGTATTCATCTCAAGGAAATAATAGTTCAGGTTATCATCAACGATAAATTCAATTGTTCCGGCTCCTTCATAATCAGCAGCTTTTGCAACAGCAACTGCATGCTTACCCATTTCAACCCTGATTTCAGGATTCATTAGCGGACTGGGAGTTTCTTCTATTACTTTCTGATGCCGTCGTTGAACCGAACATTCCCTTTCGAAAAGGTGGATGACATTTCCGTGCCTATCGGCCAATATCTGGAATTCAATATGGTGAGGAGATTGAATGTATTTTTCCACATAAACTTCATCGTTACTAAATGCAGCTTTTGCTTCTGATTTTGCTGCCCGCAATGATGGAATGATCTCTTCTTCTTTTTTAACAAGGCGTATACCTTTACCCCCACCTCCAGCTGATGCTTTGATCATAACAGGCAGGCCTATTTCCTTGATCACTTTTAAAGCATCTTTATCCGAGGTTAAAGGATCGGTTGTGCCCGGAACTACCGGTACACCGGCTTTGGTGATGGTTCGTCTCGCTGTAATTTTATCTCCCATAGTAGAAATGGAATGGGAGGAAGGGCCGATAAAAATGATACCCTCTTTTTTACACCGATCAGAGAATACAGCATTTTCAGATAAAAATCCATAACCAGGATGAATGGCATCTGCTTTTGACTTTTTTGCTGTTTTTATGATTTTATCAATAGCGAGGTAGCTTTCGTTGGATGGTGAAGGGCCAATGTGATAGGCCTCATCAGCGTACCGTACATGCATCGAATTCCTGTCGGCATCGGAAAAGACAGCCACTGAGGTAATACCCATTTCCCTGCAGGTACGCATCACACGCACAGCTATTTCACCCCTGTTGGCCACAAGTACTTTCTTAATCATATATTAATGCTTAAAGTTTACGATATGTATAGTAAATGATTGAAATTGCTGAAATATTCATTCAGATCGTTCTTATTAAGAAGGTGTAAAAATAATATTTTTTATTTTATGACTTTATGGATTAAAAGTTAGTTTTTAACAGTAATGGGATATATTTGGAAGTGATAAATTTTCAAATATTATAAACTGCCATGTTTTATCTGAAATATCGTATTTTTACATTCCCTCATTAAATTAAATGTCATGCTTAAAAACTTGTTATTCTGTTTAACTATTCTTGCATTTGTGACCCAATGCAGCATCACTCCTGAAAAAATAACTGCGCCTACCACCGAGGAAAATAAAGAAATTGTACCTATTGGCAATAAAATTTCCGGAGAATTGTTGGCCACTTTAAAAACGGAATTGCAAAGCGCCATTAAGGAAGGCGGCATTAGCAAAGCAATTGAAGTCTGTAACCTAAAGGCTATTCCGCTCACTGAAATGATAACGAATACCAGCGATAGAATTGTTTCTGTAAAAAGAACTACCTATAAATTCCGGAATCCACATAATGCACCCAATGAATTCGAAATGTTAGCGCTTGATTATTTCCAGGAGCAAATTGAATCAGGTAATATTTTACCAGAATATTACACCCAGAAGATCAATCAGGGTGATACTTCATATTTTTATTTTTTTAAGCCCCTAATGGTTGGGAATATTTGTCTGGCATGCCATGGCGATTATGAAATGATGACACCCGACATTAAAGATCAAATGGCAAAAGATTATCCTGATGACAGAGCCATCAATTATTCGGAAGGGGATTTCAGGGGATTGGTCAGCGTGATAATCCGGGAATAATATAGTGCAGTGTAAAACTCAACACTTCGTTATACTGTCCACGGTTCCAACGATATGTGGTGGACCCAATATGAGGACGTATTGCAAGTATTGAGTTAGAATATCGAACATTGATCAATAGATTTTCTATTATCCTGAAATACGCACCAATATTAAAGCTGAAATCGATCCTTTGAAATTCATTTGCACTTACCCAGTCATAACCATCGGCTAATTCTTTATCATGAACTAAAAAGCCCAAGGCTAAACCTACCTCCAGGGTTCCTTTTTCATGAAAATCGTATTTATAATGGATAGGCATTTCAACATAATTCAATCTTAACAAGTAAGTATCATAGCTATTTGTGTCAGGATTTTTGCGACTTCCCTTTTGAATAAATTCAAGCTCCATTTGAATTGAAGATCTGTCAGAAAAATAACGGTTTACAAAAAAACCGGCATAAATCCCGGCTTTATTTGGTCCTTCAAGCCTGTCACCCGAAACCTCGGCAGCAGCCAATCCGCCTAAAACCCCACCATTAAATTTTTGGGCGGTAGCTGATATAGTAAAAATTGAAAAGAGAAATATGATTAAATATGTGGATCGCTTCATTTATTAAAAATTTTGGGTAAAGATAAAAAGAAAAGTAAGATTACTATTTAATGTAAATATGAAGCATGATTTTTTAACCGCAAAGTTGCGCAAAGTTCTGCGCAATGTATCACAAAGGAAAAACCTAATTCTAATTATTGAAAGGAACTATAAAGATGATTAAATATTGGATTGGAAATATTCAAATACAATCTTGCCCTTAACCTGGCCAATGGTTTTCTGCAAATCTTCTAATTTGGTCTTCTTAATATTTTTTACTGATTTAAATTTCCACAACAGTTTTTGAGCATAGGAATAACCGATTCCATCTATTTCGGTTAAGATTGATTTCACCGTTCCTTTTTCCATTTTCTTTCTATGGTGGGTTATTCCAAAACGATGGGCTTCATCACGCAATTGCTGAACAATTTTAAGGGTCTCAGACTTTTTGTCAATATACAAAGGAAGGGAATCTCCGGGATAGTAAATCTCTTCCAGTTTTTTAGCTATCCCGATAATAGAGATATTTCCCCTTAAATCAAGCCTTTCAAGACTTTTTAAAGCTGAACTCAATTGCCCCTTCCCTCCATCAATGACAATAAGTTGAGGCAATGGTTTCTTTTCTTTCAGTAATCTTTTGTAGCGCCTGAAAATAACCTCTTCCATAGAAGCGAAGTCATTTGGACCCTCAACGGTTTTAATATTAAAATGGCGATAATCCTTCTTGTACGGTTTTCCATTTTTAAAGCATACCATGGCAGCAACCGGGTAATCACCCTGAATATTGGAATTATCAAAACACTCAATATGCCGGGGTTCTACTTTCATGCGAAAATCTTTTTTCATTTGCGCCATGATACGGTTGGTGTGACGGTCGGGATCCACCAATTCCAATTGTTTTTCCTTTTCAATTTTGTAATATTTCGCATTCCTTTCGGATAATTCAAGTAAATGTTTTTTATCTCCACGTTGTGGAATAGAATAAATCAAAGCTGGGATCTCGGTTTTAACTTTAAAGGGAATAATTAATTCTTTTGAATTACTTTCAAATCGTTCTCTCAATTCTATGATCGCCAGGGAAAGCAATTCATCAGGTGTTTCATCCAGCTTCTTCTTTAGTTCAACTGTATGAGATTGAACAATAGCGCCATTAACCACTTTAAGAAAATTCACATATCCTGACTGATCATCTGTAATAATTGAAAAAACATCCACATTTTCAATCTTCGGATTCACAACCGTTGACTTACTCTGATACCGTTCAAGCAACTCCAGCCTTTCCTTCACAGTCTGGGCCTTCTCAAATTCCATATCATCAGCATATTGTTTCATCAGTCCTTTTAGCTGCCCAATTACTGAATTGATATTACCTTTAATTATCTCTTTTATTTCTGAAATAGTCTTATCATAATCTTCATTAGATTGAAGGCCTTCGCAGGGTCCCAAACAATTTCCGAGATGATATTCAAGGCAAACTTTGAATTTCTTTTTCCGGATGTTACGCTCAGATAAATTGTGCTTACATGTGCGAAGCTGATATAATTGCCGGATGAGATCAAGCAAAGTTTTCATCATCCTTACTGAGGCATAAGGCCCAAAATATTTTGATCCGTCCTTAATAATATTCCGGGTTGAAAAAATACGAGGGAAAGGTTCATTTTTGATACAAATCCAGGGGAATGTTTTGTCATCCTTTAACATCACATTGTAGCGGGGCTGGTACTTTTTGATAAGGTTATTTTCCAGTAGCAGGGCGTCCAGTTCCGTATCCACAACCATATGCCTGATCTCTGCAATTTTACCAACAAGCACCCTCAACTTCCCACTGATATTCACATCCTTATTAAAATAGGAAGACACCCTTTTCTTAAGGTTCTTGGCTTTGCCAATATACAGGATTTTCCCATCATTGTCATAATACTGGTAAATGCCGGGTTTGCCCGGCAAAGTTTTAATGACAGGTTCAAGCTGTTGGTAATATTTATTGAGTGTCTTCAAAAAGGACTGATAGCAATTTTATAACAAAATAACTTTTAACTATTAATTTTTTTCCTTCCCCTTCAAAAAAGCATCCCATCCCTGGGCAGTAATGGGAACCTGTGTTCCAGACCGGCTGATAAGGTTGATACCTTCGCTTTTGTCAGTGATATGTCCTATGACTGAGATTCCATAAATATCCTTTACTTTTTCATAATCTTTTTGTGAAATAGTAAATAGCAATTCATAATCTTCTCCACCGTTTAAAGCACAGGTTGTTGGATCAATATTAAATTCGTTAGCCATGCTCACTGTTGCAGGGTCTATTGGAAGTTTATCTTCATAAATGCTGCAACCTTTATCAGAATCCGTACAAATATGAAGAATCTCTGAAGCTAGTCCATCCGAAATATCGATCATGGAAGTAGGTATCACACCAACGCCTTTTAACAGTTTTGTAATATCTGTCCGCGCTTCAGGTTTCAGCTGACGACCAAGAATATAATCATGGCCTTCAAGGTCGGGCTGCAGGTTTGGGTCAGCCTTAAAGGCTTGTTTCTCCCGTTCAAGAATCATCAATCCCATATAGGCTGCACCCAGGTCACCTGAAACAAAAATCAGGTCGCCTTTTTGAGCAGTATTTCTATAAACAACTTCATTTTTCGCAGCTTCACCGATGGCTGTTCCTGAGATGAATAGTCCGGATACACTGGAAACTGTATCACCACCAATCAAATCCACCTTATAGTTTTCACATGCCAGGTAAATACCTTTATAAATCTCTTTCAGCGCTTCCACCGAAAATCGGTTGGAGGCTCCAATCCCAACGATCAATTGCCTTGGGATTCCATTCATTGCCACTATATCCGAAAAATTAACAATGGCAGTTTTATAACCCAGATGTTTCAATGGCATAAAGGTCATATCAAAGTGGACGTTTTCTATCAGAAGGTCAGTGGTTATAAGGGTTTGTTTTGAACCATAACTTATTACCGCAGCATCGTCTCCAACTCCCTTAATGGTACTTTTATGTTTTAGTTTAATATTTTTAGTGAGTTCGTGGATCAATCCAAATTCACCCAATTCTGATAATTCTGTGCGTATTGCTTTATTTTCTAACATTCGGTATTTATGATTTTATTATTTTGATTTTGTAAAATTACTAAAATACTGACTTTAGCAGTATATCAAAAAGACACATCATCAATGCAATTGGAAGAAAGTAATCTACTAAAGTTAAATCTTGAGTTTGATAAGGAGATTAAAAATCTAGTTATACTGAGGTCCTCAAATGCTAACCGGCTTATTTTCTTTTCTTGTTCTTTTTGCTATAATTATCAACCCAATCATACAGGTATTTCAAATTATAACCCATACTATTTAAGTTTGACCTAAGATGGGCAGCCGGGATTTCCTTATCTTTTTCTCTATGAGTAATTGTACGGAAGCAGTCTGGGCATTTATAATGATCGTGTGAAGCTGTTGTTCGAAGATATTTACAACCGTGGGCTAATAAGAATGCAACCCAAATAGTAGTTTTTATGGGTCTATAATTCCCCATATTATTAGGCAACTGCCTCTAATGAAAATACTTCTGGGGTTTTAAGGTTGAGGTTTTGTAAAATTCCTTCTTTATCAATAAAGGATTTTGAAAAACTTTTTTGAAAATACTTACTTCTATGCCAGCCCAATTCTATTAAATACTTGATTCGTTCGGCATGTTTCAACCGGAATAAATCTTCCAAAAACACCTCCAGATTATGGCTAAACGAGTTCATTGCTATCCTTTTACTTTTTCCATAGCCAGTAACATTTAAGGAAGGACAGATAAATACCCAGATATCTTCATCTATACCCCCCAATACATTTATGGTACCCTTAAAGCCATGATGAGACAACTGAATCTCTTCTAAGTTTACGGACTTTTCTTTTTGTTTAGGAATTGAAATCTCTATCATAAGTGATTACCACTTTTATTTGGTTCGAAATGTGCAATAAAAATACAACATTTTTGATTATTACACAAATATATTACAAAAAAGTGTTACAAATGTACACTATATATAACGAAAAATACAAGAATTTGTTTGTTAAATTTTTTAAATAAACTCCAGATGCTACTAAAAAATAATAGCACTGTTGATGTCTTTCAAATATCCCGTCCGGGCTCTTATATAAAGGAAAATAAGAACCCAAACCGGATGTGCTATTGAAATTTTGTTCAGCATTACAAATGTAGAAAATTTTTATTAGTTTTGGTTGAAAAACACATGAAAACTATATATCTACTTTCAACTATTATTAGCTTATTGATTATTGGCAAAGTAAATGCTCAGGGGTTTGATGAACAAATGCTCAAAACGACAGTGCTGATTGAAAAAATTGAAAACAACAAATTCATTAATCATGGGACAGGATTTATTATGTACAATTACAATAATCCTTCTGAACTTATTGTTGTATCATGCGCACACCTTTTTATTAATAAGAAAGTTATAAGCGTAAGAGTTACACCAGACCCTTCATTTATACAATACTTAGAAAAACAAAACATAAAAGGAGTAGTGATAGACAACGTTTTTGTTGTTGATAACTTCGTTCGATTTGTTGTTATATTAGACACTAATAATTTTAGAAAACATCCAACATTAGATATTGCAGCTTTTAAGTTTTCTATCCCAGTAATTTCACATGAGGTAGATAGTATTGAAACATATATTAATTTCACTCAATTAGCAGGAATTCCTAAAAGTATGATCAAATATAGAAATGAAATAAAATTAGGTGGTGAAAGTTGTTTTATAGGATTTCCATATGGATTGGGTAGTACCGAATTAGTCGAACCAGTAGTGAGGTTAGGCTCTGTTGCCTGGTTACCCAAAAATCTTGACTTTTACTTATTAGATGATTTTTCATATGGGGGTAACAGTGGAAGCCCTATATTCCAAAACTCCAAATTAATTGGTATGGTAATAGGACATCAAGGAATAACAATAAAAAATATACTAAATCAACCTGATACTAGTAAATTGAGGTTTGAAGTAAATGATATTGATTTAAATCTCGGATTAGCAAAATGCTTATATGTTGATGATATAATGAAAGTAGTTAATGAGATTTCAAATTAAATAGCCAACTTCGGATGCTTGTCTAATATGTTCATAAAATAGTCTTACAATTTATGCAAAATTATAAAAAACAAAATGATCTAAAATGAAGGAATTTGATTTAGAAAATACTACTTGTAAAGATTAAAAAATTCTTCATTTGATAATCGTTGTATAACGAAGAAATTCTTCTAATGCCACCTCGAAAGATGTTTTTGCATCCTCCTCATTTACACCATAGCCGCTCATATCCAAAGCGGGGGAATAACAAATTCTTGATCCCTCTTCTTCAAAAGAGATAATATCCAAACGGACCTTTACAATAAATTTTTCATTACCGTAATCACCAGCAAAAAAGTAGCTTTTTCCCATAACCAAATACTATTTTGATTTGTTGTTAACAGAAATGCTGCACAAATATAATACCCATAAATCAAATTTTCAAAGTTTCAGACCATAAATTATAAATAAATACATAAATTGTAAATTCTGAATTAAGCAATCGTTAACAAAGTGCATATATAATTGTTATACTTGTTGAGGCTTAGTAATAAAATCTTAATGGTATAATTAGTACTTTTGCACCGCTATTTAAAATTTTTCTAAATAAGCATTTTGTAATTTAATGGAGAAGGAAAAAAACAATATAATTGACGAGGTAACCCAGGGTGATTACAAATATGGTTTCGTTACAGATATAGAAATGGAAACCGCACCAAAAGGCCTGAATGAAGACACCATCCGGTTTATTTCAAATAAAAAAAACGAACCGGAGTTCATGCTCAAATACAGGCTGAAAGCTTTCGAGAAGTGGAAGACCATGAAGGAACCAAACTGGGCTCATTTAAATATTCCTCCTATCAATTATCAGGACATTATTTACTACGCTGCTCCAAAACAAAAAAAAGAACTTTCGAGCCTTGATGAAGTTGACCCTGAATTATTAGATACATTCAACAAATTAGGTATTTCACTGGAGGAACAAAAACGTTTATCAGGTGTAGCGGTTGACGCTGTCTTCGATAGTGTTTCGGTTAAAACAACTTTTCAGGACACACTGGAGAAATATGGAATCATATTTTGCCCTTTCAGTGAAGCTGTTCTGAATCATCCTGATCTGGTCAAAAAATATATGGGATCGGTTATTCCAATCGGTGATAATTATTTTGCCGCATTAAACTCAGCAGTTTTTTCAGATGGTTCGTTTTGTTATATTCCACCGGGAGTCAGATGTCCTGTTGAGCTTTCAACTTATTTCAGGATCAATACCGCCGGTACCGGTCAGTTTGAGCGCACCCTTATTATTGCTGATGAAGGAAGTTATGTTAGCTATATGGAAGGATGTACGGCTCCACAGCGGGATGAGAACCAGCTGCATGCCGCTATTGTTGAAATCGTGGCAATGAAAGATGCAGAAGTAAAGTATTCAACTGTTCAAAACTGGTATCCGGGTAATAAAGATGGAATAGGTGGGATTTACAATTTTGTTACGAAAAGAGGCATGTGTAAAGGAAGCCATTCCAAAATTTCCTGGACACAGGTGGAAACAGGTTCAGCCATTACCTGGAAATATCCAAGCTGCATTTTGCTTGGTGATCATTCTGTTGGTGAATTTTATTCCGTTGCAGTTACCAACAACCATCAACAGGCAGATACCGGTTCCAAAATGACTCACATTGGCAAGAACACTAAAAGTACAATTATTTCGAAGGGTATATCAGCAGGCTA
This sequence comes from Bacteroidales bacterium, assembly GCA_030596605.1. Lineage (GTDB taxonomy): Bacteria > Bacteroidota > Bacteroidia > Bacteroidales > JAADJA01 > JAADJA01. Next base: position 44,046 of record JAUVJI010000005.1, on the reverse strand, counting down.
CAGTAATAATAGTTATCGTGGTCTCGTTAAAATGAGCCGAAGGGCTGTGAACTCAAGAAATTTTTCACAATGTGATTCATTATTATTGGGAGATAAATGCGGTGCGCATACGTTTCCTTATATCGACACTCAAAACAGCTCTTCTATTGTTGAACATGAAGCAACAACTTCTAAAATTTCAGATGATCAGTTGTTCTATTGTCAGCAAAGAGGGATCGATATGGAAACAGCCATTGGCTTAATAGTTAACGGATATGCCAAAGAAGTACTGAAACAATTACCTATGGAATTTGCGGTTGAAGCGCAAAAATTATTGGCGGTGAGTTTGGAAGGAAGTGTCGGATAGAATTTTGAATTTTGAATTTAAAAGTTGGGGTTAATGTTAAAAATAAAGAATTTACATATTTCAATAAACGGCAAAGAAATAATCAAGGGGCTGGATCTGAATATCAAAGCTGGAGAAGTGCATGCTATTATGGGTCCGAACGGGACAGGGAAAAGTACATTGGCCTCTGTTATTGCAGGGAAAGAAGGTTATGATGTAACAGATGGTGAAATTAGTTACTTGGAAAAAGATCTTTTTGAGTATTCAGCAGAAGAACGGGCATTAGAAGGCATTTTTTTGGGATTTCAATATCCTGTTGAAATACCTGGAGTAAGCATGACCAATTTTATGCGAACTGCTATCAATGAGCATCGTAAGTATAAAGGCCTTGATCCGCTTTCTGCAGCTGATTTTCTGGCAGAGATGGAAGAAAAAAGAAAGTTGTTGGAGATACATGATAAGCTGACCAACAGATCAGTTAATGAAAGTTTTTCAGGAGGGGAGAAAAAAAGAAATGAAATATTTCAAATGGCCATGCTGGAACCTAAACTTGCCATACTTGACGAAACCGATTCAGGACTTGATATAGATGCTTTAAAAGTTGTAGCCAACGGCGTAAATAAATTAAAAACCAAAGACAATGCTACTTTGGTAATTACACACTACCAGCGGCTACTCGATTACATTGTCCCTGATTTTGTTCATGTGTTATATGACGGAAAAATCATTAAATCGGGCAGTAAGGAACTGGCACTGGAACTTGAAGAAAAAGGTTATGAGTGGCTTAAAAATTAGAAATTGTTTTAATTCTTAAATTAATTTAAATGAATAAATCATGCATTCAAAATAATAGGTTTGCTGACTTGTCTCTCGCAGATAGCGCAGATTGTCGCAGAAAATTATCAACTACAATCTTACTTACACTCAGCGTTTATCTGCGAAATCAGCGAGAAATAAATACCTACTTGAAAATCACAGATGCATAAATAATTCAAAAAGCTTGTTTGTTAATGATAACAGATACTACACTAAAATCTAAAATAGAAGACCTTTTTGTCAAAAATAAGGACAAGATCTTTGCCAATGATCCACCACAAATTATGGATATCAGGCAGAAGTCCTTTGACGATTTTTTAAAACTCGATTTCCCATCTACTAAACTTGAAACATGGAAAAATACCGACCTGAAAAAAGTTCTTGAACGGGATTACAGTTTTTATTTTGAGCCTGAAAAGGAAGATATTGACATTGATAAAATATTCCAATGTGAAATTCCTGATTTTGACACCCACATCATTTCTATGTACAATGGCTGGTATGTATATCGGGATAAACCGATGCTTACCCTTCCGAATGGTACGATGGTCGGCAGTTTTGCAAGAGCGCTCAAAGACCATCCTGATATTGTTTTAAAACATTATAACAAATATGCAAAGGAAAACATTAATGGATTGAATGCACTCAATACAGCCTATGCACAAGATGGGATATTTATTTATGTGCCGGATGGAGTTGAAGCCTACAAGACAATCCAGATGGTGAATGTCCTGAACAGGGAAGAAAATTTATTCGTTCAGAACAGGAACCTAGTGATCCTCGGAAAAAATAGTAAACTTACCCTTGTTCACTGTGACGACTCGCATAACCACAAATCAAGTTTTACCAATACGGTGACTGAAATATTCCTTGATGAAGGGGCAAATCTTGATCATTATAAATTGCAAAACCTGAATAACAATTCTTCATTGGTGAACTCGACTTTTTTCCACCAGGAAAGAGACAGTAATCTTACCACTTTTGCTGTTTCGTTAAATGGCGGATTAATAAGAAATGACCTGCGCGTTAAACTCAATGGACAAGGAAGCAATACTGACATTCTCGGCCTTTATCTTGTTGATAATGAACAGCATGTTGATAACCAGGTTTTTGTTGACCATGCCCAACCGCATTGCACTTCCAATGAACTTTTTAAAGGAATTCTTGATGATCATGCCACAGCAGTTTTCAATGGCCACATTCTTGTAAGAAAAGATGCACAGAAAACAAATGCTTTTCAAACCAACCGGAATATTTTACTCACAGATAAAGCTACGGTTCATTCAAAACCTTTTCTTGAGATTTATGCTGATGATGTAAAATGCAGCCATGGGGCCACAGTCGGGCAACTTGATGAAGATGCTTTATTTTACATTAAGTCAAGAGGAATCAGCCAGTATAACGCCAGCCTCTTGTTAATGTATGCTTTTGCTGCGGAAGTGATCAGTAAGATAACTTTACAACCATTGAAAGACAGGATTGATGATCTCGTAAAAAAACGGTTGCGTGGAGAACTTGCTGTTTGTGATCAGTGTGTGTTGCATTGCAAAAACCAGGAGCAGGAATATGAGTTTGATATTGATATGAGTAAAATATAACATAAATGCAGCAACTCGATATAGTTAAAATTCGAAAAGATTTTCCGGCGCTTGATCAAAAAGTATTTGACAGACCACTGGTTTATTTAGACAATGCCGCAACCTCCCAAAAACCAAAACAGGTAATTGATGCCATATCAAATTATTATTCAACCATAAACAGCAATGTGCACCGTGGTGTTCATCATTTAAGTCAGCAAGCCACCGAAGCATTTGAGCATACCCGTGAACATATCCAAAAGTATATCAATGCACAAAATTCCCATGAGATCATCATCACCAAGGGGGCAACCGATTCAATAAACCTAATGGCATATTCATTTGGTAAAAAATATTTACAACTGGATGATGAGGTAATCATATCGGCGCTGGAACATCATGCCAATATTGTTCCCTGGCAAATGATCTGTAAAGAACTGGGAGCCAAACTCCACGTTATTCCAATGAATGACGAAGGAGAACTTTTACTGGAAAAGTTTGAAAAGATGATCAACCAGAAAACCAAAATTGTTGCTGTAGGCCATGTTTCAAATGCATTGGGAATAATCAATCCAGTTGAAGAGATTATTGAAATAGCCCACAAGCACAATATCCCGGTAATGATTGACGGAGCACAGGGAATCGTTCATAAAAAGGTTGATATTCAGGATTTGGATTGTGATTTTTATTGTTTCTCAAGCCATAAGTTTTACGGACCGATGGGGGTTGGTATTCTTTATGGAAAGGAAAAATATCTGGAGAAAATGCCTCCGTACCAGACGGGGGGAGAAATGATCAAAAAGGTGACATTCAAAAAAACAACTTTTAACGATCTTCCTTATAAGTTTGAAACAGGAACCCCGAACGTTGCAGATGTAATCGGTTTTGATGCAGCATTAAATTACATAGAGGGTATCGGTATAGAAAACATTGAAGAATACGAAACAGAGCTTCTGCAATATGCAACCGAAAAATTGAAAGGTATTGATGGAGTAAAAATTTATGGTGAGGTGCCTCACAAAGCCGGAGTAATATCATTCAATCTTAAAGATATCCATCCTTATGATGCAGGGACTATCATTGACAGGTTTGGTATCGCAGTAAGAACAGGTAATCATTGTGCACAACCCATTATGGACAGACTTGATATACCTGGTACTATCAGGGCTTCGTTCGCTTTTTATAACACAAAAGATGAAGTGGATCGTTTAGCTGAAGCACTGGAGAAAGTAAAAGAAATGTTTGGATAGAAAATAATTTAAAACACTAAGTACTTTAGACATTCTAGGCACTTTAAGTACTGAACATAGAAAGATGACAATAAAAGAAAAAGAAAACAAAATCATAGAGGAATTCAACCTGTTTGACGACTGGATGGACAAATACAATTACCTGATAGAATTAGGGAAAACATTACCCATTATTGATGAAAAATTTAAAACCGATCAATACTTAATATCAGGTTGCCAGTCAAGGGTGTGGCTTTCGGCAGAGATGGAAAATGGAAAGATTGTGTTCAAGGCTGACAGTGATGCGGTCATTACAAAAGGTTTGGCAAACCTGCTTATTCGGGTTTTATCCAATCAGAAACCTGAAGATATAATTGATACCGAAATGAATTTCATTGGGCAGATCGGATTAAAAGAACACCTCTCTCCTACCAGGTCGAATGGATTAAGTTCGATGATCAAGCAAATGAAATTGTACGCGTTGGTATTTAAAACAAAAATGAATAAATAAAAGCGTGGAGCAGGGAGTTTGGAGCAGGGAGCATGGAGTTTGGGATATATAAAATCTATTCGTTTTACTCCGAGACACAGCTAGCAAAAAATAAATATTATGGTAAATAAAGTTAAAAAGGGAATTCTCGGTGATGCTATCATTGAAGCTTTAAAGGATATTTACGATCCTGAAATCCCGGTAAACATATATGAGATGGGACTGATTTATGAAATCAAAATAGATGATGATTTTAATGCCAATCTCCTGATGACATTAACATCCCCCAATTGTCCCGTAGCCGAATCACTCCCTGCTGAAGTAAAAGAAAAAGTGCAATCCATAAAAGGATTAAACAATGTTGAAGTTGAGATTACTTTTGAACCTCCATGGGACAAGGATATGATATCGGAAGCTGCTTTGCTTGAACTCGGTTTGTTATAGCATTTTTTGATAATGATAAAACTTATTATAGAACGCGGATGACACAGATTTTTATGATTTTCACGGATGATTTTTATCAGCGATGATCCGCTACATCTGCGTCATCAGTGTTCTATTATTTTGTAGATTGGAAAAATGTTGTACACCTTCTCTTAATCACTTTAAATAAATAGATAAATTTGCAGAAATAACATTTGGATGTCACCTGAGGCTGGGCCATTATTATCACGAATAAATATTCCTTCCGATCTCAAAAAACTGAGCGAAGAAGAACTGCCCGTTTTGTGTGACGAGATCAGGCAATTTATCATTGATGTTATTTCGGCTAACCCCGGCCACCTTGCTGCCAGTCTGGGCGCTGTAGAACTTGCAGTTGCCATCCATTATGTTTTTGATACGCCCAATGACAAATTGATCTGGGATGTGGGGCACCAGGCCTACGCCCATAAAATCATCACCGGAAGAAAAGATAAATTTCATACCAACAGGAAACACAAAGGAATAAGCGGGTTTCCTTCCATGAAAGAAAGCGAGTATGATGCTTTCGGTACCGGCCATTCTTCCACTTCCATTTCGGCTGCTTTGGGGATGGCGGTTGCTTCAGCACTGATGGACAAAAATGGACGACAGCACATAGCTGTGATCGGTGACGGATCCATGACCGGCGGAATGGCAATGGAAGCGATCAATAATGCAGGCGTAACTAAAGCCAATTTGTTAGTAATTCTAAATGACAATAAAATTGCCATTGATAAAAATGTCGGTGCACTTAAAGAATACCTTGTCAACATCACCACTTCACGTTCATATAATAAATTAAAAGACTTCGTCTGGAAATTAATGGGTGGTGATACCCGGTATGGATCCAATTCCAGGGCCATCGTAAAGCAAGTTGGAAATGCAGTAAAATCAACCATCCTTAAGAAAAGTAATCTTTTCGAAGCATTCAATTTCAGGTATTTCGGGCCGACTGACGGACATGATGTGATCAGGTTGGTGAAATTACTACGCGACCTTTCGAGGATACCGGGACCTAAATTATTGCATGTGGTTACCAAAAAGGGAAAAGGACTTGAAAGTGCGGAAAAAGAACCAACCACTTATCATTCTCCTGGTGTGTTCGATCGTAAGACAGGTAAAATAAAAGAATCGGAATGCACTGAAAAATTATCACCTAAGTTTCAGAATGTCTTTGGCAAGACCATTATCGAATTGGCAAAGGAAAATGACAAGATCGTGGGAATAACTCCTGCCATGTCCACAGGGTCATCCCTCAACATGATGATGCAGGTGATGCCGGATCGGGCTTTTGATGTTGGGATAGCTGAACAACATGCAGTAACTTTTGCAGCCGGGATGGCAGCACAGGGGATGATCCCGTTTTGCAATATCTATTCTACCTTCATGCAAAGGGCCTACGATCAGGTGATACATGATGTGGCTTTACAAAATCTTCATGTTGTTTTCTGCCTCGACCGGGGTGGTTTGGTTGGTGAAGACGGCGCCACGCATCATGGGGCTTTTGATATGGCATACTTGCGGGCTATCCCTGGTATTACCATTGCTGCCCCGCTCAATGAAGAAGAATTGCGCAATATGATGTATACCGCCCAACTTCCCGGGTCAGGAACATTTTCTATCCGGTATCCGAGAGGAAGAGGTTTTTTACCTGAATGGAAAACAGATTTCAAAAAACTGGAAATTGGGAAAGGGCAGAAATTAAGAGATGGTAAAGATATTGCAATCATCACTGTCGGGATTGTTGGAAATTTTGCCATGGAGGCTGCTGATCAGTTAGAAAAAGAAGGAATTAGTGCTACTATTTACGACATACGTTTCCTTAAACCCATTGATGAAGACATTTTACATCAGGTATTTAAAGCACATAAAAAAGTCATCACTGTTGAGGACGGAACCATCACCGGAGGGCTGGGAAGCGCTGTGATTGAATTTATGTGCGAACACCATTACAATGCTAAAGTTAAGAGATTGGGCATCCCTGATAAATTTATTGAGCAGGGAACACCCGAGGAATTATATCACATTTGCGGTTTTGATGCGGATGGGATAAAAAAAACAGTAGAAGGATTTTTCTAATTTATTCAATATTTTTATTTTCTTCCACCTTTGCCTCTAATCCCTGAAGGGGCATTCCATCGAGCGGTTGGCCTCCCCTATAGAGGAAAGAGGGGCAACGCTGGCATTCTAACCTCAATCCATTTTATTCTTACAACTCTTTAATATAGCTATGACACGAAGTTACACTGAGAAGACACGAAGCTACACAGAGAAAATTATTATTAGCATTTTGTATCAATTTTACTTATCTTAGCTGCTTAACCAAAAGGCTGCTGTTATGAAAGCTATATTAACCGATATTTCTCCTTTTCTTACTTTAATATTTTTGGGCTTATTTATTCAGGTAAATGCTATATCTCAACCTTGCCTCCCTGAAGGAATCACATTTACAACCCAGGCACAGATTGATAGTTTTCAGATAAATTATCCAGGATGCACTGAAATTGAAGGTGATGTTAAAATAAATGGAAATGATATTACAAATTTAAATGGACTAAATGATCTTGAAGAAATTGGTGGCTATTTAAAAATAATTGATAATAATAGCTTGATTAGTTTGATCGGGTTTGATTCCCTCATTTCAATTGGAGGATCACTATGGATTGAAAACAATCCATTACTGACGGATATAACCGGATTGAATTCTTTGAATTCATTGGAAGTTAGTGTGGTTATACAAAACAATAATAATCTGATAAATTTATCTGGTCTAGACTCGCTAACATCTGTTGAATTTCATGTGGCGATTAAAAACAATTCCAACCTGATAAATCTAATAGGTTTAGGAGCTCTTAGTAAAATCGGTGTTATTAATATTGTCAACAATCCTTCACTTGTAAATTTAATAGGTATAGGAGAGCTTGACACCATTGCCGGAATGTTTAATATAGAGAACAATCCTGCATTAATTAATTTAGAAGGATTGAATGATCTCAGTTCAATTGGTACTCTTTTAATCAAACACAATGATGGTCTGACTAGTTTAGATGGCTTGAATAGTGTCACTTACAGTGGAGGGATAAATATACACCATAATTATGCTATAACATCATTAACCGGATTAAATTCACTAACAAGTTGCAATAATGACCTTTCAATTACTTATAATACTGTATTGTATGATTTATCGGCACTTAATTCACTTACATCAATAGGAGGAAATTTACATATCATTTCATGTGCTGCAACAGACTTATCCGGTCTGGAAACATTAACAAATGTAGAATGGGGTGTATGGATATTTGGTAATCCTTACTTAACAAGTTTATCCGGACTTGAAGCTTTAACTACAATTGGTTGGGACTTACATATAATGAATAATCCTTTATTGGAAAATGTTGAAAGTCTAAATGGTTTGGTTTCAATAGATGGATTATTATTTATACAAAATAATCAAATTTTGTCAAGTTTATCGGGTTTGGACAATATAAGTTCCACTTCGATTTCACATTTATATATTACAAATAATGATTCGTTATCAACTTGCCATGTACAAAGCATATGCGATTATCTTACTAGCCCAAATGGCACCATTGAAATTTATGACAATGCCCCCGGTTGCAACAACCCTGAAGAAGTGGAAGAAGCCTGTTTGACATATATTGATGATATCAATAATCCAATTGAGATATTTGAAGTTTACCCCAATCCAACAAATGAATGGCTCTACATCAAACAAATGAATCCAAATTCAAGACTTAATTATGATTTTGAATTACGAAACCTTTACGGCCAGCTGGTTAAAGAAGAAAAAAACATTCAATCTGCTCAATATGCAATGAATGTTGGTGATTTAAAAGCGGGGGTGTATTTTTATGTGATTAAAGAAAAAGGGATTGTTGTTCAGCAGGGGAAATTGATAAAAAAATGATATACGATCCCGAAAGCTTTCGGGAACGATTGCGATGTCCGATTACGATGTCCGATATACGAATTTTAAAATAAAATGAAACCCATGAAACGATTAATTGCAATTTTGATTTTACTCTGGAGTACAGCTCTTATTGCCCAGCCTTGTTTGCCGGAAGGGATCACATTTTCAACCCAGGAACAGATTGACAGTTTCCAGGTGAATTATCCGGGTTGTACAGAAATAGAAGGCAATCTGGATATCCTGAGTGAGGATGCCATTACCAATCTGGAAGGATTAAGTATTCTTACCGCTGTGGGAGGACGCTTGGCGGTTGGTTATAATTATTCACTTACTTCTTTATCAGGTTTGGAAAACATTAACAGCATTGGCGGTATTCTGAAAATAATGAATAATTATGTACTTTCAAACCTTGATCCTTTAGCTAATCTGGAGACTATTGGAACTTCTGTTGAAATATTGAATAATGATGCTTTATTAAATATTTCTGCATTATTGGATATTGACTTCAATGATTTTATTACCATACGCAATAATCCCAATTTGTTGAGTTTGCATGGTCTTGACAGCTTAAAATTCGCTACTGAAACAATCAGAATTGAAGAGAACGAATCATTGACAAATCTTTCAGGCTTACAGAATTTAAGCACAGTAGCCGAAGCATTAATGATCATTGGTAATCCTGGCTTAACCAATTTAAATGAGTTGAGTAATCTCACCTACACCAACGTTAATCAGCTCCATATTATTGATAACGATGGCTTAACAGATTTGTCGGGACTTGAAAATCTAATAGGACTTGGAACATTATATGTTGTAGATAATGACAACTTAACTTCCCTTAATGGTGTGAACAACATATATTCGTTAGGACATCTGAAGATCAGCGGAAATCCATTAATTACAGACTTAACAGATTTTGAAAACCTGTTTTGGATTGATAATTCACTTTACATTGGAGATCCTGACGGAGGTATGAATCCAGGCCTGACAAGCCTTGCCGGGCTGGAAAATGTTTCGGCAATAGTTCATGGCTTGTGGATTTTCAATAATCCGGATCTTGTTAGTATAGCAGCATTAAGCAATGTAGACTATTTGGGTGGTGACGTTCGAATTCATAATAATGCAGCATTGAATGACCTGACTGGCCTGAACAACCTAACTTGCATACGCGGAACATTAAAAATTACAAATAATGAAAACCTCACAAATCTAAACGGGCTGAACTCTATTGATTCGGTGATATCAAATGTACTTATTTATAATAATCCTGCTTTAATTAATATTTCTTCACTAATGAATTTAGATTCAATTGGAGGTGTTTTGTGGATAGAGAATAATTCGGAATTAACCAGCTTAACCGGCCTTGATAATCTGCACACTATTGACGGGAATCTATTTATAAAAAATAATCCTAAACTGACAGACCTGGAAGCCTTAAATAATTTATCATCGATAACTGATGGGTCTGTTTATATTACTGGTAACAATCAACTTGCTGGTATTGATGGTCTTAATTCAGTTGAATGCATTACAGGCAATTTACATATAAGTAATAACCCAGAGATAGTTGAAATAAACGGATTTAGCGAGCTATCTTCAATTGGGGGAGAATTTGTAATCGGTGGAAGTGATTCTCTTTTAAATATTGAATGTTTTTCAGACCTGACATCAGTAAATGGTAATACATCAATAAATAACAATCCTTTACTATCAAGTCTAACAGGACTCGACAATTTGAATTCAGTAAATGGATTTTTACAAATTCAAAATAATGGATTAACAGATTTAAGTAATTTGAGTAATCTAAATTCTATATCTGGCTCCCTGTTTATTAAATGGAATAGTCAGCTAACGAATTTATCAGGTTTGGAAAGTGTATCTGGTATTGAAGGATTTTTACGAATTGAAAATAATCAGAATCTAAATAACATCAATGGAATTGCTAATCTTGATTTGAGTAATGTCACTCATCTTTACATTGAGGATAATACGCTACTATCTGTTTGTGAGGTTGAAAGTATTTGTGATTATCTGGCAAATTCTATTGGTAATGTTTCTATTCAAAACAACTCACCTGGTTGTAACAGTATTGAGGAAGTAGAAGTAGCTTGTTTGACAGAAATTGGAGACTGTAAAAGCTCCAATGATCAATTTACTTTCCAACCTAATCCATCCAATAATTGGGTGTATATTAAACAATCAAATCCTAACAAGACTTATAATATTGAACTACGAAATACATTTGGCCAAATTGTCAAAGAAGAGAATATTATCCATTCCCCGCATTATGCCATGAATGTTGCTGATTTAAAAACCGGGGTGTATTTTTATGTGATTAAAGAAAAAGGTGAAGTTTTGCAGCAGGGGAAATTGATAATAAAATGAAAGTGATTTACGATTTACGAAATTTAATACCTGAGAATATGAAACTGATGAAACGATTATTAGCAATATTTCTTTTAGGTTGCAGCACAGTTCTTATTGCTCAAAACTGGAGCCCCATCCTGGTGAATGAAAAAGTGAATTACCAGCATTCAGATTCTTCCTATATCAGTCATACCATTTGGGTGGATTCGGCATTCGCTATTGAAGCTGATTCTATTTTTTATTTAAACCGGATTGTGAAGGATGTATCGGGCAATCCTGAAATCGTACTTAGAAACCAGCCACAGTTCCTTATGGAATTTATTGTTAAACAGATTTATGGTATTTATACTTTTGAATACCCGAACCATTATACGATCCTGACTCAATCCAATGTGGGAGGCTCATGGGAATTTACCTCTGGCATCCAGGCTGAAATTACTGAAATATCCTTTGAAGTTGTTTTTGGAGTTTTGGATTCCGTAAAAGTTATCAGCCTGTCTGATGGGAATGAGATACGTCTTTCGAAAAACTTCGGCATACTTATATTCCCTGATTTTGAAAATGAAGGCTATTATGAACTCGTTGGCATACAAATCACGGAATACGGTGAAAGTGTACCCGACTTTTGGGATATATTTGATTTTGAAGTAGGAGATGTGTTTCAATATTCGGAGGATTCCGGCAATCCTGAAGGTTCGGGTTTTATTACCAGAAAACTAACAATAACTTCAAAACAAATCAACAGTAATTCATATCAATACAGTTTCGATGGAATTTACAAATGCGTATACTTTGAAGTTGGTGGAGGAGGTGGAGTTGTTGCATATACCTACACAGATGACATCACATATATAGATTCATTAAATCATCCGGCAAACAAATTCCCCCTGCAAATTTGCGAAGTAATTCAATCCGCATCAGGTTTTGGTACTTACCGTGTTTTAACGCTTGCCAAAATCTTTAAAGATACTGAAACTAATAACACTTTTAAAGAATTTGGCTTAAAAGATGAGAATTTTGGATTTAACTTTTATCAGGATGATGTTTATTTTGAGCTTGATTTGCTAAGTGATACATTATACAGATATGATCAAGTTAATATTTTATCACTACCCTGTGGATTGAAAGGATTTGGATATGGAAACTCAATTGGCAAGATTTTTAGCAATGATGGTTTTTTTGAATTTTGGGAGAAAATAGATCTGGTTGGTTATGTGAAAGATGGCGATACAGTTGGAACAATCACACCCGATTCACTTTTGCTTGTTGGGCTTAGCGAAAACAAAAGCAAAAACAGGAACATAATGGTTTATCCTAATCCTGCCACTGAAATACTTAACATCAATCAATCAAATCACTACATTTCTTACAATGTTGAACTCCGAAACCTATATGGTCAGTTAGTGAAAGAAGTAAAAAATATCCAATCCCCGCATTATACTTTGAATGTTGCTGATTTAAAAACGGGAATATATTTTTATGAGATAAAGGAAAAAAATGAAATAATACAACAAGGAAAACTAATAATCAAATAATTCATAGGATTATGAAAACATGCATTCTTCTTTTCTTCTCAATTGCTACACTCTGGGCAAAAGGTCAAATTACATTTGAAAAGAGATATTATTTCTCAGAAATGTTTTATGCTAAGTCAGTTTTGCAGGAAAATGATAGTGGATTTGTAATAGCCGGCAATGGATGGAGTTCCAATTATACCGGGTATGACGGATGTTTGTTCAGGACAAATAAATTTGGAGATTCAATATGGTTAAAACAAACAGGATTTGTTGAAGATGATCACGCTTACGACCTTATTAAAACGAATGACAACGGTTATGCTTATACCGGTGATATTCAGGTTGGGATTGGATATGACGATGTATTATTGGTAAAAGCAGACAACAACGGAAATATTGAATGGAGTTTTAATTTTGGTGGGATGAATTGCGATGAAGGTCATTCTCTAGTTCAAACTTATAACAATGATTTTATCATTGCTGGCTTTTCAAACAGCGGTCCTCCATCAACCGGTTTTTATGTAATTAAAACCTATAATAATGGGAATTTTCAATGGGAGAAAACAATTGGAGGTGAAAGAGCCTTCTCTGTTTGCAGAGCAAATAATAATTCTACCATTGTTGCAGGTAAGATATCAAGTCCAGGAATAGGAAGCAATATTCATTTAGTTAAGCTAGATAGCAACGGAAATATTGTATGGACAAAAACTTATGAAAATGGAATATACGCAGTATGCATCCAACCAATATTAGATGGAAATTATATTGTAATTGCTACAAACCAAATATTAGGCTACCCTAATCAAATGATTACTTTGAAAATAAATGAAGATGGAGATACGCTTTGGGCTAAAACATATAGTAGCGATGAATCATATTATCCCACTTGTTGTGCACCTTCAAATGATGGTGGATTTGTTATTACCGGCTACGTAGCAACTTATACATCAAACGGAAATGAAATACTGCTTATAAAAGCTGATAATGATGGTAACATCTTATGGCTTAAAACATACGGTAATAATGCAAACGAATCCGGAAGAAGTGTGAAACAAACAAATGACGGTGGCTATATCATAACAGGTGATGGAAGTTATTATTGTATTAATCCATTTATCGATCTTATTAAAACTGATTCTCTTGGTTGCGTAAAACCAATTATTGATTCAATTGCAGGCCATTTAAATGTTTCTATCTATGATACAATATATTATCGTAGTATAGACATAAGAGGTGAAGAATATAGTTGGACCACCGGTTTCGGTGAAATTGTTTCAGGGCAGGGGAATGATACTGTAGATATTTCATGGAATCAATTGGGCACTGATACGCTTCAGGTATATGTTAGCAATGGATGCGGTATAGACAGTATGAGTTTAATAATAAATATTGATACTTGTATATCTCCATTACTTGGTCCGATATATGGAAATACAGATGTATATCTTTTTTATATCGAAGAGTATTATGTCAATCTTCTTGAAGGCAAAAACCCTGTTTCCTATTTTTGGGACGTTGAATGTGGTTCAATACTCTCCGGACAGAATACTCCCTCCATTGTAGTTGAATGGGATCAGGAGGGCATAGGTAGCATTTCAGTAACTGCAACCAACGAATGTGGTACCGACTCACAGTATATCGGTGGTATATTTATTATTTATCCAGCAGTTAATGATCAAATAGAAAACCATTTTTCTATTTCGCCCAATCCTTCTCAAGGCATTATTAATATTGAAATTCCACTTGATATAGAAAATTATATAATAGAAGTATTTGATTTAAATGGCAGATTATTTTATCAAATGAAAAAGCCAAGAAACATAAATCAAATAGATTTATCAACTCTCCAAAAAGGTATATACCTTATAAAGTTAAAAATGAAAGATAAAATCAAAGTTGAAAAAATAATATTAAATTAGAGATAAATATGAACACCATCAGCACCTAAATCAGATATACAAATAAATTGCTAATTTAAAAGCGGGGGTGTATTTTTATGTGATTAGAGTGAATAGAGAAGTTCTGCAGCAAGGAAAATTGATCAAGAAATGATCAGCGTAAATCAGCAAAATCTGCGTTATCTGCGTTCCATCAAAATTTTTTCAACTGAATCCACAACAGCCCGGATAACAGTTTGCACCTCCTCATCAGTCAGATCATAATAAACCGGAAGGCTGATCTCGCGGGAGAAGTTATCATAAGTAATTGGGTAGTCCTTTATATCAACACCTGTACTTTTATAATAGGTCATCAAAGGCAGGGGAATAAAATGAACATTCACAGCCACCTCTTTTTCAAATATCTTTTGTATGATCTCATCGCGCTGCTCTTCTGAAATGCCTTTTATCCTTAACAAATAGGCATGATAGGAGCTGACCTTCTCTTTGGTTTCATAAACAGGAACTTGAGCCCAGGAATGTTTTGAAAAAGTTTTTGAATATGTATCAAAAATTTCTTTCCGTCGAACCAGCATATCTTTATCATACCTCTCCAATTCAACCAATCCAATCGCAGCAGCTATATCCGTCATATTAAATTTATATCCCGGTTCTATAATATCATACCTCCAGCCACCGACCTGTGTTTTTGAAAACGCATCTTTTGTCTGGCCATGCAAAGATTTCACCTTTAAATATTTTTGAATGGCTATATTGTCAAATGATTCAGGCAGATTCAGGCAAACAGCACCTCCTTCAGCAGTGGTAAGATTTTTTACTGCATGAAAAGAATAAACAGTAATATCGGTGAGATTGCCGGTCTTTTTCCCTTTGTATATACCGCCGATACTATGAGCAGCATCAGCCAGTACAAGAATTCTTCCTAGCTTCTTCTGCTCTTCTGATGTAGGATTGAATTGCGAAATAATCTCCTTCTTTCTAACGAGCTGGTTTATCTTTTTATAATCGCACGGAAAACCGGCAAGATCAACAGGTATAATAACCTTGGTCTTTGAAGTGATTGCTTGTTCAATTTTTTCGGGATCGATATTAAAATCATCCTTTACATCCACAAAAACAGGCTTTGCACCACAATGAACCACTACATTTGCTGTGGCGCAATAAGTATAAGCCGGAACAATCACTTCATCTCCCTCTTTCAAACCAAACCAGCGGAGCATCAATTCCAGCCCAGCCGAGCCAGAACTTGTACACAAAGTGGCTTTATGACCGGCATATTCAGTAAGTTTATCTTCAAACTTTTTTACTTTCGGACCTGTAGTAATCCAGCCTGATTTCAGGGTATCGATCACCTCATCGATGATCTTCTGGTCCATGCGTGGTGGTGAAAATGGAATCATATCTATGTTTGAAGTTCGAAGTTTGAAGTTCACAGACTTTGCGATCTTTATGCAGAAACTTAGCGGTCTTTGCGTGAAATAAATCAAAGATTCTCATCTAAAAATGCTGTGATATTTTTTTCTACCCTTTTGAGTGCATCAGATGGATCTGATTTCTGGAATTTTTCTCCGGTAATACTTTCGTATAATTCAATATAACGATCCGATACACTGTTCACATACTCATCCGACATAAAAGGCACTTCCTGACCTTCCTGCCCCTGGAAACCATTTGCCATCAACCACTCCCGAACGAATTCTTTAGACAATTGCTTTTGGTTTTCACCGGAAGCAAACCTTTCTTCGTATCCATCCATATAAAAATACCTTGAAGAATCTGGAGTATGGATCTCATCAATCAAATATATTTTATCTGCTACCTTCCCAAATTCATATTTTGTATCCACCAGTATTAATCCTTTTTCAGCAGCCATTTCAGTTCCCCGCTTAAAAAGCGCAATGGTATATTTTTCCAGGATTTCATAATCTTCTGCTGATACAAGTCCCTGCCTGATAATTTCTTCTTTTGAAATATCTTCATCATGCCCTTCCTGGGCTTTGGTAGTGGGAGTAACAATAGGTTTCGGAAAACGTTCATGTTCCCTCATTCCATCCGGTACTGGCACACCACAAATTTCACGGGCTCCTTTTTTATAGCTCCGCCACGAACTGCCTGTAAGGTATCCACGGATTATCATTTCAACCGGGAATGGTTCACAATAGTGACCAACAGTTACCATGGGATCAGGAGTAGCAATTTTCCAGTTGGGACAAATATCGGCTGTTGCATCCAGAAATTTAGATGCAATCTGGTTTAACACCTGCCCTTTGTAAGGTATCCCTTTCGGCAGAACCACATCAAATGCAGAGATCCGGTCGGAAGCTACCATAACCAGAAACCTGTCATCAATGGTATATACGTCGCGTACTTTCCCTTTGTAAACATTATTTTGCTTTGGAAATCTAAAGTCGGTTTTAATAATTGCGTTAGTCATTGTCAAAGATTTAATTTATGCAAGTACTAATATTAAAGAAAAAATGAAAAATTGCTATTTGTTCAATTATAGAATTTTTACGATGATGTATTGATTTGTAACTATCTTTAAAAGATTGAATAAATTCGTAAAATTCAAAATATATTAAGGTGTTAATATCATTATGTTTTTTCAACTTTTTATTAATATCAATAACATAATCGTTAGGTTTTTCTTCTTCGATAAAACCTATCATTCCTGCTAATGGCATTTTTGATGAATATTTTGATGTTGTATATCTTTTTATTCCATCATTAATATATTTGTAAGTATTTTGATTGCCTTTATTTAGTCGTTTACATTCAAAAGAAAAATACTTGTGTTTATCAGTTTCACCAAATTCAAATAATCCAATTCCTGTTACCTTTATATCATGATAACCAATTGTAATATTTTCAATATTTATTTCAGCACTTTCAGCTTCAAAACTTAAATGTTTAATACCAAATTGATTTTTAAGTTTTTTGTTCCATAAATATTCTTCTTTTAAAAATACATTTCTGATATATTCTTCGGGTTTCATTCTCTTTATTTCCGCTATTTCTTTATAATCGAATTTTTCATTTTCTAATATTAAATAATAGGAATAGATCAGTAGTTTACTTATATTTTCAAACTCAGCAAAATAAAATTCATCTTTCAATAAAAAAGCCCCTGCGTTATACATCTTTACGACCCTCCATAATTTTATTTTTTCCTGCTTTCATTAAAGCATCATAAAATTCATAAACATCTAAATATGCAATTGCCGGGTGCCAATTCTTATATTCGTTGGGTTTTATTACGAAAAAAGAATTTTCTTTTATTCGTTTCAAATCCTTTTGAATAAATATCTCATTTGTAATTACTTCAGGAACAGAAAATATTTCAGTATAAAAAGCAAATTTTTTACTATTGTTAAAGTATTCTATTAGTTTTTCAGGTTTATTATCAACAATCAAAAAATCAACTATTATGTATTCATTTTCATGAAAATAAACATCTGCTTTAAAACATTTACCAAGTTTTTGAAAACGGTCTTTGTAAAACTTAAAGAACACATTTATATATTCATTAATCTCACTTTCACTTTCAGATTTATGAATTAGTCTGAAAGGACTTTCTTTTTGCCTGAATAATGGAATTGAAATATTTAATGTATAATCTATTAGGGCTTGTTCTTCCTGGTCAATGTTATAGATTTCATAAAATATTTTATCAAAACTATAGTCAGGCCTTTTATCAAAAGGGTTATTAAATTTTTCTTTGGCTAATTTGGTTGCATTATCAAATTCTTTTAAAATATTTTCAGTTTTTTCATTACTTAATTGAATAATAGGTGTTTCTTCATAGTCCTGTTTATAAACTTCATCCCGTTCAACTCCCCATTGTGATGATTTAAAAAACATAAAATAAGAAAATAAAGAAGTAGAAAATAAAGCTCCGAGTGACTTTAGTGTAGTGATATTTTCTTCAGTACTATGCAAACCATAAACAGAATTTGGGAAAAGGCAATAAAAATCGGAAAAGGCAACAACACTTTTTTTATATATTCCTCTTTTTATTAATAAATGTGGGGGATTATATGCTTCAAATCTACCTTTACGTGTTACTTTTTCTATATCTGGATATTCTTCTTTAAATTTCTTTAAATTGTCTGCAATAAAAAAATTTATAAAGTTGTCGCCTTTTACAACTTTATGTGGCTTTAATTCTGTAGCATCTGCTTTTCTTTCCTTTTTGCCTATTATAAAACCAGCACCAAAAAACATATTTTGTTTTTTTAAAAAATCTTCAAGATTAATAATATTATCATTGTTAAAATAATAGTTAAAAAATTCATAATCTAATCTATTACCATAAAGTAAAACTTTCCAAACCCAGTCTTTAAAAAGTTTTTGTGGAATTTTTTTATAATCATATTTTTCTATAACTATTATTTTAAACAATTTAAAAAACCGGTTGGGTTTTAATGAAATATGGTGAACCACTTTATTACTATCAACTTGTCCGGGTAAATATTTAAAAAATAAAATTGCTGCAGGCCCTATTGCTTTTGTAAATATTTGTTTTCTAACAGCGGATAATTCAAGTACTCTTTGCAATTGATAATCTTTAATAAAAAAGTCTCTGAATTTTTTTGCATTGGAATTATAAAGTATTTTACTCGAAACTATTAAGGCACAATTTGTTTTTTCTTCACAAAAATCTTTTGCACGAACGATAAAACTTTGTGCAATCTGGAAATCGCTGATTTTATCTTCATTATCTTTTACATACTCATTATGTTTATCATCTGTTGTTACACTGCCCCATGGAGGATTACCAATAATAAAATCAAAAGTTTGGTTTTTATAAATCTTTTCAATTTGTTTATCAAAGAAGTTTTCTGCAATAAAGTTATTATCAAGCATGGGTAATTTAAAATTCTCAATTTCTTTTGGTTCTTTATAATCTAAGATAGTAATATAAATTGAGAAAATTGCTACGTTTATTGCTTTTGGATCTTTATCAATTCCAAAAATATTGTCTTTAACAATATTTCGTAGTTTTTTATCATTTTCTTTAACTATTTGTTTTAATTGATTATCATTAGCTGATATTTGTTTTAAATCGTCATAAGTTCTTAAATAACCGGTTGAAATGTTTTTTTCAATTATTTTACGAAGCGTTTCAACTAAAAAAATTCCCGAGCCGCATGATGGGTCCAAAACTTTACAATTAACGTTATTCTCTAAATGTGACTCTATAGTGTATTTCAGAATGTAATCAACTAAGAAAGGCGGTGTATAAAAGGACTTTATAATTTGTTGTTCTTCTTTACCAATAAACCGTTCGTAAATATTACTGATAAGTTCAACCGGAATTATATTAAAATCGTAAATATCAAACAAACTAATAAAATCCAATTGCTCTCTGTTTTGCAAGTTTCTTCCCTGAAAAAGTTCATAAAGAATTTGTAAATGATTTTGTTGTATTAAATTTTGCTCATTATCAACAAAAGGGAATAAGTTACCGTTAAATTTATCTTCGCTTTTTAGATATTCAAAAAGTTCGTAAAGTTTTTCTTTTTGTAAAATTAAATTCTCAAAATCTTTTCTTGCATTATTATCGCTAATATTCTTAAAACCTAATTTTACACCTCTGTCAATCAGATAACGAATAAAAATCAGCCGTCCTATCAGGTTAGTCGCAATTTCTCTGTTTTTCTCGCTTTTTATTGCATGTTCACCTTTTGTAAGTATTTTGATAGTTTCATTTATATTTTCTAATAAATAAGTATCTAATTTTTTTCGTTTTCCTTTTTCAATTAACTTTTCATGAAATTTTTTCCATGTATTACCAGAGACAATATTGAGAAAGGAAAAAATATCAATGTCAGATTTATCGCTCGTATCTATTTTTTTATGATAAACGACTTTAATTAATTCTTCTAATTTATTATTCTCCAAATAATATCCGTTATATACCTGCCATTCATTACCATTATCAATTATTATTACAGGAATTTGAAAATTCCATAATTTAGGATGTAGTTCTTTTAAATCAACATTATCCGTATTATCAATAAAAAGAATTAACGGGATTGAGTAATTTTCATTTTTAACAGCATAAAAGGCATAGGGTTTTATTTTTTCAATAGCTCTGGATACTCTGAAAGGAAACAGATTCTTCCATTTATCTTTATTTTCAAAAAGATACAATCCATTATCATTGTTTAATCCCAGTCGGATAAATAATACTTTTAATGAATTTGACATAACAATTTTATGAATTTCCCCAAAGATAAAACAAATCAACTATTTTCTCTTTTACCATAAGCTTGAATAATTTTTGTAACCAGTTTATGCCTTACAACATCCCTTTCGTTTAAATATATAAAATCTATACCGCTGATGTTCTTCAATATCCGCTCTGCCTGAAATAATCCGGATGACTGGTTTCGCGGAAGGTCAATCTGGGTAATATCGCCTGTAATAATAAATTTTGCAGATTTTCCCATACGGGTTGTGAACATTTTAATCTGCATTTCAGTAGCATTTTGTGCTTCGTCCAAAATTGCAAATGCATGATCCAGCGTCCTGCCACGCATAAAAGCCAGGGGCGCTATTTCAATTGTACCGTCCTCAAGGTATTTGAGTAACTTCTGTGTAGGAAGCATATCGCGGAGCGCATCATATAAAGGTTGCAAATAGGGATCGAGTTTATCACGCAGATCACCGGGGAGAAAACCAAGGTTTTCGCCTGCTTCAACTGCCGGCCTTGTAAGGATTATTCTTTTTACTTCTTTGTTTTTCAGTGCCCTGACAGCAAGGGCAACAGCTGTATATGTTTTACCTGTTCCTGCAGGCCCGATTGCAAATATCAGGTCGTTTTTGTCGCAGCTCTCCACCAGCCGCTGTTGGTTGTGGGTCAAAGCTTTAATTAGCAGCCCACCACTACCATGCACCAATACTCCGTTTGACCGGGCAGGAGCAACCGGCTGAATATTGTTTTCTTCCGATCCAAAAATCTGATCAATATCCCGGTCAATAATCTTTCCGAATTTATCATAATGTAAAAGCAACAGATTAAACTTCTCCTCAAATTCATCCAGTTCACTGTTGTTTCCGATAGCTTTGATAATATCTCCGCGAGCTATTATTTTTAGTTTTGGAAAGTACGATTTGATATGATCGAGGTTTCTGTCATTTACACCATATATATCAAGAGGGCTATTGGAGGAAATACTGATAACTCGTTCGTTCATATATGATTAACTCAATATCTGATTAAATAGTTTTATTCTTTCTGATCAAATTTTTGAAAAACCGCTTCTATTTGTTTTTAATTGCTAATTTTGATACCTGCAAAATTAAGTGATTTTATTTACTGTTTTCAACTGAGGTACAGATAATTTTATGCCGATTATCACACTAACCAGTGATTGGGGATTTAAAGACCATTATTTGGGCGCTGTTAAGGGAACAATCCTTACTAAAATTCCTGAAGCCACCATTATCGATATTACCCATTCCATTCCTTCCTTTGAAATTGAACAAGCTGCATTCATTATAAAAAATTCATACAGGAATTTCCCGGAAGGTACCATTCACATCATTGGTATTAATACTGAAGAATCGGATAAGATGCCACACACAGCCATTGAGATGGATAAACATTTCTTTATTGGAACAGACAATGGAATTTTTTCTCTGATCTTTGATAAACCACCAGACAAAATTGTTGAGTTAAATATTCCCCAGGATTCTAACTTTTTTACTTTTTCTACTCGTGATCGTTTTATTAATGCTGCTGCGCATTTAGCAGAAGGTAAAGCCATTGAAGAACTCGGTGATGTGAAGGAAAATATAATTGAGAAGATTTTGTTAAAACCGGTCATCGACAAAAATGTTATTAAAGGACACGTCATTTATATCGACTCTTACGAAAATATTATTACCAATATCAGGGAGCCTTTTTTTAGGGAGATTGCAGCCGGCAGGAAATTCAGCATATTGTTCCGTACCTATGAAATAAAAAAAATCAGCAGTTCTTATACCGATGTACCAGTGGGTGAGATACTGGCGCTTTTCGATTCGAACAATCACCTCGAAATAGCCATGAACCAGGGAAATGCTGCCGGATTGTTAGGATTGGGTTATAAGGACTTGGTGAGGATTGAGTTTCATTAAATCTTAAATCATTAATCAGTGTTTGATATTTAGATATTCTGAAATAATTTTGAGCTGATAGGTTGGAAATTTATCCGCCCAATGGAGGAAAGCCTTACAAGTTGGAAAAAACCTATAAGGTTAGTCTACTGTTGTATCATTTTCAGAATATCATTTCCAACAGTATTTTGAGGATATAGTTCTGTAAGTTTTTGAGCAAGAGGTTTTGCTTTGTCAAATTGATTGGTTTTGACATAAAAATCAGCTAAAGCAAATAAAAAATCAAAATTATCCGGTTCAATAATTAATGTTTGTTTTAAAGCTTTTTCAGCTTTATTATTTTGATTTTGATATTGACAGATCAAGCCCAGGTTATAGAATACACGAGCCCGATCTGGCATTAACCTACCTGCTTGTTCAAGATAATTAACCGCTTCATCGAATTTCTGCATTTCTGCAAGTAACAAACCCAATGAATAATAAACATCCAGTATTTCAGGATGATTTTCCACTACATTCTTTAACAATATTTCGGCCTTCTCGTTTTCACTTTGCCGGTTGTATATCATTGCAAGGTTTACTTTGGCAGGATAGAAAAGATCATCAATGCGGATAGCAGCTTTATATTGTTCAATTGCCTTGGTGGGATCGCCGGTATTATTATAAAAATTTCCCAGGTTATGCCTGCTTGCAGCAAAATCTGCTGAATATTCCATTGCTTCTTGATATTCAATTAAAGCTTCCTTTAAAGCATGCCGGCTTTTTTCAGGGAATTGATCTTCGGGCACTAATGATAATACTACTGCAGCTTCAAATCGCACTGCTTTTACCGGATCGTTCAATAATGAAATTAAATCATCTACATCTTCTATTGATGTTAAAGGAAAATGATGTATTGCAGTGTAGCGGATCAAAGATTCAATGTCTTTTAAATTATTCTTCAGAACAAGTTTACTACTATCAGGATAATTTTCTCCAAGTAAGGACAATGCTGTAGCCCTTACAATGACCGGGTAAAGATCATCAGTTGTCAACCTAACCAGTTTATCAAAAGCGCCGGGTAACATATGTGTACCGGCAGCCAGTGCAATCCCATAATGGGGGTTAGTGCTTTCACCATACCATTTTTTAAGGTATCCTGCAGCCCACGTATTGCTTTGGTTTGCATGACATTGGGTACAGGCATTTGGAGTTACCAGTTCATCCGACAAATCAGGGCGGGGAACACGGAAACTATGATCACGGCGGTAATCCACACCCATGTAATATCTGCCCGGCATGTGGCAGTTGATACATTGTGCTCCATCGCCAACGTTACTTTCTTTTCCAAACTCATCTACCACCATCAAAGAAGCTTCTCCTTCATATTTATGAAAATGATGATTATATGTGTCGTAAACATCCGACCTGTGGCATTGCAGGCAAAGATCATTACCGTCTAAAATAAGTTTTCCGCTATGCACATTATGGCAATCGTTACATTTCACATCCTCCATATACATGCGGCTTTGTGTGAAAGACCCGAAAACATAATCTTCCTCCAGAATTTGTCCATCCGAAAAATACATGGGTTCACCAGGCAGTTCAGGGATCATGTGATCCAGCAGGTCGGTCCAGTCAAAATCATAATCTTTTAATGCACTCCTGCGTGTATGGCATCTCGCACATAAATCTACATATCTTCTGTTGTCGATGTCGCTGGTTTGCACAATCAATCCTGTGTTTGTATTTTGAGGCCTGGCCATTTCAGGTAGATTTGCCCATTTGAGATGCTCAGAAGATGGACCATGACAAGCTTCACAACTTACATTTATTTCTGACCAGGTAGTATTAAAAGTTTCCGAATTGATATCAAATCCTTTTTTTAGGTTGGTAGAGTGGCAATCGGCGCACATACCATTCCAGTTTTGGGACTGATTAGTCCAGTGTAGCCAATTGGTATGGTCAACTTCCTCATCAGGGTAAACAGCCCCGGCCATATGATACCAGGATTTTGAAATTGTATCCCAGGTAAGCGGCAATGTTTGAAGCCTGCCTCCTGGAAATTCCACCAGGTACTGTTGTAAGGGATGTGCACCAAAAGTGTATTTCACTTCAAATTCCTGCATATTTCCATCAGGTCCATCCGTGTAAACGTAATATCTATTATCTCTTTTATAAAACTTATGAACTTCACCATTGTATTCAAATTCAGCATTGTTAAAGTCGCCCCTGACTGATGAATCATTGGCAAAATCCATAGCGAGATCATGATCTGAACCAGTCCATAAATCGTATTCCAATTTATGACAATCAATACATGTTTCTTTACCTACAAATTGGGGATTAAAATTTAATTCTGTAGAGATGCTATCCAAATATATATGCTTAAATAAATAGATAGGTACTGACAAAACAATTAATATTGTTGCAATCAAACCCCAGTTAATCCATTTATTTTTATGATCCATTTGTTGATTAAGCATATGTAATTTGTGAACGATCAAAAGCAAGCCTTCTGACAGGTTTGCCAATATCAACTTTAACTTTCCCTTCTTCAATAATCACCGGAAAAGTATCCAGTGGCCTCGGTGCCGGAGGATTCATTACCACTCCGTTTTTATCAAATGACGAAGCATGGCAAGGACAAACAAACTCCTGCTTTTCTTCATTCCACAATACCGAACAACCGAGGTGAGTACACTTCAGGGAAATGGCCATAAATCCACCATCACTAAATCGGGCCAGGTAAAATTTACCACTGCGAAATGGGAAAACGGAGTTCAACTTGAAATCGGCCACTTTTCCTGCAACTACCAGGTTCTGTGTTGCCCCGGATAAATTTCGCTTTCCCGGAGCAAAAAATCCTGAAAATACAGCCAACATTTCTATTCCTGCAACAACACCAAGTATTCCCCATATTCTTTTAAGAAAGCCACGCCGGGAAGTTGCGGGTTCCGGGTTACAAGTTTCGGGTTGCTGATTTCGGTTTCCGGGATTTATGTTCGTATGTTTAATTCCTTTTTTCATTTTAAATATTCCAAGGTTGTGTTAAAACCATTCCTTCCCCTCTGAACCATATTCCAATAATTGATAAAATAATATATCCCACTATAAAGACAGTAAACAGAGCCACAATTACCTCATGAATTGAAGCTTTAAATTTTCGAAAAAGGTAAAACACATAAATACCTAACGACCCTCCAAGTAGGATGAATGGGAAAAGTCCTTCACTAATACCTTTCGGCCAGCCGGGAAGCCAGGCTTCAAAATGTAAGATATATTCTTCTAATAAGACTGCTGCAGGTGTCAGAATTATTGCTAAAATCGCTGCCTGCAAAGCAAGTTTTTTCCCTTTTTCAGAATGAAACCATTCTCCCTGTCTTCCTTCTCTAATAGCAAACGGAAACCAGATCAAACCACCAAAAAAGAACAAAGGAATAACAACAAAAGCAAAGAAAGGATGGATGTGCAGCAGCAACTCCTGAATACCCATAAAATACCAGGGCGCCTTTGCCGGATTAGGACTGTAAGCCGGATTTGCCCGGTCTTGAAGAGGTGCATTCAACAATGCACTCAATAAGAATATTATTGCTATCAAAATTAATCCAGTAACCAACTCTTTAAGCACAAGGTTTGGATAGGAAGGAATCCTGTTATCGCTTATTCCTTTATAAACAGCAACACCCTTCGCTTTACGCACCTTCCAAAAATGCCAGACCATTAACAGGATCATGGCAATGGGAAGTATACCCGTGTGAAAATTATAAAAATTCAATAAGGTGGCTGAACCAACATCATTACCTCCCCGTACAATTCTTAACATTCCTTCACCGATAAATGGAATATACGACAACATATTGGTTGCAACCGTCACTGCCCAGAAAGAGAGCTGATCCCATGGCAATAAATATCCTGTGAAGTTTGAAAAAATCGCCAAAATGAGTAAAACAATACCGATGATCCAGTTTACCCGTCTTGGAACAAAAATGGCCTGGGAATAAAACACCCGCACGAAATGGAGAAAGACAATAATCACAAAGAAAATTCCACTCCAGTGATGTATGTTCCTAACAAACCCTCCAAATAAAATGCTGTTATCAATATATAAAATGGAATCATAGGCCTTATCCGGTGAAGGGACATAGGCAAACCGTAATAAAATACCTGTCAGTGACTGTACCAGAAATAATAGTAATGCCATTCCACCCAAACCAAATGTGCGGTTAAATTTAATGGAATCTATTAAAACTGTTGCAGGATGAATGTGCAGCGCAAAGTTTGACCGTTTTTTTATTTTAAGCTTTGGCTGATCCTGCATTCTTTTCTATAAATTTAAATTACGTTGGTGTAAAAATAGATAAATAATTATCTTATCATCCAAAATTCACCGCCGGAAAACAAATTATATTGAAAATCCAAAAGGGATTTTAACATTTATGGATATGTTTCTTCCCGGGTTATAAAAGCCTAAAGGTTTTAATGTTGATAAATGGTCGATATAATTGCGGTCGAAAATATTATTAGCAATAACATCAAAATTTAAAATCTGGGCGCCAATATTTATTGCAAACCCAATACCTGCATCAAATAAAGTATAACCACCGGTATATGTTTCATATGGAGCTGGAAGATCCTGGTCAAAGATCACTTTTGTTCCAGCTTTAATGTAAAAATTCCGGAATTTCCAGAAATTGTTTTTACTCCAGTAAATTTCAAAATTCATTTGATTTTGTGGAATAAATGGCAGGTTTTCGCCATTGGACTGCTTTCCTCTGATAAAGCTGTAATCCCCCTTTACTCGGAGATCATGTGCGATCAGAACCTCGGCCATGGCTTCAAATCCATACAATGTGGCATCATTTTGCGAATATCTGTAAATGAAATCACCCTCATCAGTAGTATCGATGGTTGGAGCGAGGTAAATATACTGAAGTATATAATTATAAAAACCAGCTACATCAAACATAAAATGTTGCGAGTGAAAATGCACACTCATGTCGCCTTCATAATTTCGTTGGGAATTTAAATCCCTGTTGCCCTGTTCATAGCGGGTACCATGTTGTCCGTCCTGTGTAAGTTCCGCTATGTTTGGCGTACGATAAGCCGATGCTATGTTTCCGCGAATCAGTAAATGCTCTGCCAGTTCATATGTTATTCCTAATGAACTACTCAGATTGCCATAATACCGGTCAAGTTTTTCGAAAACCTCATTTTCCTGTTCAGGAACATGTATAAAACGATTATCAAATCGAAGTCCAACCTGCAAATGAATATCGCTATTGAAATCATGCTGAACCAATCCGGAAACAGAAATGTCATTTAAGGAAAAATCCGGTAAAACATGAGATGGCGCCTCCTGATTTTTATTGATTTGATTCATACCTTGAATTGACAGGATAAAATTGGAATGTTCTGATGCAGTATAACTTGATTTGATCTCATAATTCAATGTATTCAGTTTTGCATCAACCTGTGTAAACGGGGGATTATTTTCATCACCTTGAAGTCTTCGATGATTATATTGATATGCTAAATTTGCCTCCAGTTTGAAAGCATTAATAAAAACGGTATTTTTAGATGAGATCATGTGCATATCCAAATCCTGGAACCACATTTCATTTTTTCGCTCCCTTTTATTTATTTCACCAATCACCGGTTCAACACACATACCCGATTTCATTTTAATATAGTCATAGTATAATCGAAAAATACCCCTGGAAGTATTGATCCCGGCAAATGATTTTATACTGTTTTGGTTAAATCGGGTATTTGGAACAAAGTTACCTGATCCATCCTGGTAATCAGCATGACTTTTCATACCTCCTCTCAACCCCCAATAAAATTTATCACCGGTACCCTTAATACCGAGATTACCACTAAAACCATTTGTGTTTGAAAAATATTGAAGGTTAGCGTCTCCTCCTACAGTACTTGTATTTGCAGGTTTTTCTTTTATAAAATTCAGCACCCCGCCCATTGCATCGGGTCCAAATAACAAAGAAGCCGGTCCTTTAATGACCTCCACTTTTTCCAATCCAAACTCGTCAATTAAATATGGATGATTTGCGGAGAATTGGTAGTTCTCCATTCGTATCCCGTTATTCAAAACCAATATATTAGACGTAGATAAACCCCTAATTACAGGTGTAGTAACTCCATAACCTTTACTGATCATACTCACTCCCGGCAATTGCGAAACAGACTCCATGAGTGATGGAGTACCCGAAGTTTGAATATTTGAAATATTTATTGTTTCTATCTTGATAGCATTCTCATGTTGAGAAGAGTGCCTCCCTCCTGAAATTACAACTTCCTGCGATTGAAAGGAACATTGGTGTAACTCAATATTAACAACTACATTTATATCACTAATCTCAAGATCAAAGATTCTGGTCTCATATCCGATGTATGAAAATTGAAGTTTGTATTTACCTGGCCTCACATTAGAAATTACATAATTACCTTTTTTATCTGCAGATATTCCAATTTGCAATTCCGGAATGTAAATATTTGCTCCTGGTAAAGGATTGCCCGTTTCATCAGATATTTTTCCGAAAACTTGAATTTGTGCAAATAAGGGATAAGCCCATAATAATAACAGAATGATTGTTATTAAATTTTTCATTTAAGTATGATTAAAAAATTGAACAAACTGTAATCGTAATACAAAATCAGCATTTGTTCATAGGAGGGGCGCGCAATAGGATGGATTGTGTATTGAAATTAATTAGAAATATTTCATATGTTTGAAATGTATAAAATGTATTTAAAACAATAGTATGATCAGGTATTGTTTTCCCTCGTTCAGGATAAAAAACAAAATTGTAATCACATATATCACATTTAACATTGATACATTCAATTTGATGGGCACAAGTAGATCCTTCATCATGATGATGGTGCAACAACTTAATCCCTGAAGGAAACAAAAAGACAATAAAAAGAATAAATGATATAATATGCTTTTGCCTGCCTGACATAATTCAGATTAAGCGATATAAAAAGTTTATTTTTAATTAAACAAAATAATCAGCCTGCTTGAAGCACAAAGGTAAAGAAATAAAAAGTCAGTGGCGTGAAAACAAAAAAGAGGATGTCTCATAAGTCAAAAATTAAGGTCACATTGAGCCTGTCGAAATGTGTACAACCCTATTAATCAACTATGTTTCTACCAAAGGTATTCCTACGGAAGACAGGCTCAACATGACCATTTGGGATTAAAATAGACTTATGAGACATCCTAAAATATAAAATTTTGAAAAAAAATTTATTAACCGGGCATAATACTTTTCAAAGGTTAGGAAAGCAAAACCGGAAAAATTGATTTTGGTTTATTGGGAAATAGTTTCTTAACAAATTTTTAACAAATTATTCAATGTCCATTTCTCAAGATAGAATATATATTGTAAAAGCATATAGGAACTTTCACCTTTATTTATTCACATAGCTTTTACTAATTGAACATTTATAGAATGTACTAAGAAAATAATAAAAAGTTTAAAATCTATATATAGTCAATTTGACTATCGAAAAATTTTCAGGGGAAAAAACTTAATGCAAATTCTGCACAGAATGAGAAATCTATTAATATTCTGATTTCTTATAGTTTTTAAGATGATTAAAAAAGTCATTTGGATTAATCAATCCAGATAAAATTCCATCAAAATATTTTTTCGATTCTTCCATAAACCTCTCTGAATTATATGGAGATCCATTAACGGCTATTATGAAATTATAATCTGTTAAATATCTAACTCTAAGTTCAGCATCTATAGTTTCTCGAACTTTCCCACAAATAACTGTTGCACCATCATCATAGTCAGCACGTGTAATAAACCGTTTCCAAAAATGCAGGTATTTGATTATTCCAAATTCCTCCCTACAATAGCCAAATAACTTTTTACTATGCTCAATTGATTCCTTTGAGGAATCATATAATCCAGTTCGTTTATCGCCATAACATTCAACATATACAAAGTCTCGAAAATAGGAATCTCCGTGATATGCTGCAATTCTCTTCAACTTAACTTCTTCAATGTTCATTAATACCTTGTTTCTACTTAAGTGTTTAAAACTGTGAATAAACATTGAACTAGTATCTCTAAACCACCAATAGGGATTTAATATTCCCTTTCCATCTGCAGGTCTAAATTGTAACGGTACTTTTAGTAAGATTTCAAGTCTCTTTCTTGCTTCTGAAGGTTTATTAAACCATGTTACATCTCTAATTCCAGGAAAAGCACTTGCCATTCGATCTGAAAACATTACAGTAGATATGTTATAGGCTGTTGGTACATCATCCTGTGCAATTCCTTTTACTTCCTTGTACTTTATCGATTTATTGGATATTGATTTAATAAACAACCAAATAGGTTTAAAAGTAAAAATTATTACTAAAATTAATATTGCAAGCAGCCAAAATCTAGGCATTGTAATATCCTGATTGAAAAACTCTACTAGTGTATATAAAGATTTTTCTAATGAAATATTCGAAATGAGGCTAATACTAATCGTATAGATTGTAGTTCCAATAAAACCTGCGAGAGTAATTAATCCTGCTGCAATTACCTTACTCCATACAGGATCATTCCAATATCTATTCAGAGTTATCCTAATAAAAAGCTTGTTTATATTTTCCCTTAATTTCATATATACTTTCTAAAATCCATAGGTATTCATAATTTATAAATCACATTTTATGATATATCTTTAGTCTCAATAATACTATAATTTTAACTTTGTTCTATTCTCTACTTCAAGTCATTACAAAGGTAAATTAATTAAAAATAAAAATCTAATATCGTTCCTAAAGTCTCCAATACAAAGTCCACATCCCCCTTCTCAAAACAAAGCGGTGGTTTCATCTTAATAACATTGTCATAAGGCCCATCAGTACTGACAAGAATAAAGTTCTCACGAAGTTTATTTTTAAGGAATTGAGCCATTTCGGTATTCGGCTCTAATGTTTTGGAATCCTTGATAAATTCTACTCCCAAGAATAACCCTGATCCACGAACATTACCAATAACAGGATACTGCTTTTGCAGGTCTTTCAATAAATCCATAAAATAAGAGCCTGTTTCCACAGCATTCTGCTGCAATCCTTCCTCTTTAATGACATCAAGCACAGCCATTCCAATGGCACATGAAACCGGATTTCCACCAAAGGAGCTAAAAAATTCCATGCCATTATCAAAGGATTCAGCAATATCATTGGTGGTAACAACTGCTCCAATGGGGTGTCCATTCCCCATGGGTTTGCCAAGAACAACTATATCAGAAACTACACCTTGTGCTTCAAATCCCCAGAAATGTATACCCAATCTGCCAAAGCCGGTCTGGACTTCATCTGAAATACAAACGCCTCCTTGCTCTCTTATCATTGGATATACTTCTTTCAAATAACCTGGCGCCAGCGGAACCTGTCCACCACAACCTACTATCGGTTCAGAAATAAATGCAGCAACAGGATCATTATTTTGGTTCAATAATTTTGAAAGCTGATTTGCATACTTAATCCCGGCTTCGTCATCTCTAAATTCTCCACGATAGGTATCAGGAATAGGCGCTTTAATAATGTTATTCTTCTGCCCGGCACCTCCTTTTCTACCAAATTTATAATGACTAATATCCACTCCCAGCCGGGTATGTCCATGATAGCCATGTTCCATAACTACAATATCACTGTTACCGGTATGAGTCTGAGCCATCCGAATGGCAAGGTCACTTGCAGCGCTTCCTGAATTAACAAAAAACACTTTGTTTAGTGAAGGAGGAAATTTTGAAATCAACTGTTCAGCATAATCGGGCAGCTGATCATACAGATACCTGGTATTGGTATTCAATAATGCCATTTGCCTTTGACCTGCTTCAACAATTTTTGGGTGCTGATGTCCTACATGAGGAATATTATTATAAGCATCCAGGTAAGTATTTCCATCAGCATCATACATATACTGAAAAGCTGCACGTTTCATTTTTATCGGTTTAATATAACTCACCGATAACACACGGCCTATGTGTTCATGTCGTTTCTTAATTTCTTTTGTGTAATCTGTGTTTTTCAGTGCTTTAAATCCCAGTGCTTTCCTGAAAACCAAAGCAGCTTTATCATGACTGATTGTGATCCATTTATTCAAAAGGTCAATAGCTGGTTTTTGACTGACCAAAGTATAATCATTAGCTGTTCCTTCCTTCATCGCATGAAACGAATGGATCAAGGTCATACAAAGTCTGGCAGCGATGAGGTAGTACAAAAGATCAACTTCCTTTTCTTCTAATGGAAATATTTTATGATATGATTTCAAGATATAAGCTGCCCATTCCAATGGCTCTTCTTTGTTCATCATAGCATATGACAATGCTACTGCCAACTCCTGTATAAGAGGCGCGTAAACCATATCACCAAAATCAATCAGGCCAGAAACTTTCCCACTTTGTGTTAATACATTCCAATCATTGGCATCGTTGTGGATGATACTTTTTCGAAGTCCAGGCAATTCCGGTAAAACAAACTCATTGAATTGAATGAAATAATGATCAACCAATTTTCGGATGG
Source organism: Bacteroidales bacterium (assembly GCA_030596605.1). Taxonomy (GTDB): domain Bacteria; phylum Bacteroidota; class Bacteroidia; order Bacteroidales; family JAADJA01; genus JAADJA01. Next base: position 10,785 of record JAUVJI010000005.1, on the reverse strand, counting down.
AAGGATCAGGGATGGATAGTGACTTTGATCGTAAGTCGGGGAAATGTTTCAAATCCCAATCAAAATGGCAGGCTTTGATTACCGGGTCAGAATACTCAAAAATCTCTTTATCAGTTTTTGCCAAAAACCGGCCAAAAGAGTGGAAAAGTTCGGGTGTATGTTTTATCTCATGCAAAAATTTGCCTTCGACCCATTTTAAAATCCAAATTAATGTGGTTTTGTTTTTAGTTATGAATTCACCTTCTTTATTTCGAATTGGCAAAGGATAAGAACCTGCAAATTTCCTGGAGAGGTTTTCAATTATCTTGCATTGAGCATGAATTAAGTCTTTTTTTTCTTGTGTAAACTTAAACTGTTTGCACACAAATTTCTGCCCCTCTTTATCTTTAATCAGATAGTTAAGATTATCATATCCCACAAGCGGGACGATACTTTCAGCTTTAATACTATAGCTATTTTCAATTAATTGTTTGATATTTTCCAAATTCTTCATGCCCGATTTGAACATGTAAAATTAATTGAAATCAGAAATATTTTCCTAAAAATTGCGATCTATTGATAATTTATGTATATTTATCTCAAATTTTCGAAAATAAAGGAGGTCAAAATGCCAATCAAAAAACTAAAAGAATTTCTGGACAGTCATCATGTGGAATACATTACAATAAGTCATTCGAAAGCGTACTCTGCTCAAAAAACAGCTGCAACTGCTCATATTCCCGGTAAAGAGTTAGCAAAAACAGTGATCGTTAAATTTGATGAAAAAATGGCCATGGTAGTATTGCCTGCTTCCTACAGGGTTGATTTTGAACAGTTGAAAATAGCATCCGGTGCCAGTAAAGTTGAAATGTCATCTGAAAATGAATTCAGAGATATATTTCCTGATTGCGAGGTGGGAGCCATGCCCCCATTTGGCAATTTATACGGAATGGATGTTTATGTGGCAAAGAGCCTGGCTGAAGATGAGGAAATTGCTTTTAATGCATGCTCTCACACTGAATTAGTCCGAATGAGTTATAAAGATTTTGACAAGTTAGCCAAGCCTAAGATTTTAAAATTTTCGGCGAAGTAGGTTTACAATGCTGATTTGGAAATTATTCGATAATATCCTATTTGTATTTAATGATGATCGGTATGATGAAGTATTTTGAACAACAGTTTCTGTTGTATTGGTAATTCGATTTTTCAATTTTTAATTTTTCCCTTAATATTGTAAAAAAATTGCAAATACGATATCTCTGATTCTACAAAAAGGATCTTATTCGAAATAATACAGGATGAAAAAAATAGCCATAATAATATGTTTACTAGGCGCCTGTATTTTTAATAAGGTTTCCGTTTCTCAGGATTCAATACAAAATTCTAAAAGTTTAAACATTGCAGGCCGGTCATTTTACCAATATGGTTTTGTATTGCCATTTAACGATTTTGTAACAGGTGAAAATGGCCGGGGATATCCAATTAGCAATTATCAGGCTGTTTCATTACAGATGGGCAAGCAAACAGACGGAAGAAAGTTGTGGGAACAGATTTATGCGTATCCGATATGGGGCATTGGTTTCAATACATATTTTTTTTCGGTCAGGTCAGAGACCGGGACCCCCTTTTCATTGTACCTGTATATGTTGGCTCCGTTTAAACGCTGGGGAACATGGAGCCTGAATTATGAAGTAGGATTTGGAATAGCATTTAACTGGAAACCATACGATCCCGAAAGTAATCCTTATAATATTGCCATTGGATCATCCAGCACTGTTTTTTTTGACATCGGCATGAATGTTTCGAAAAAAATATTCAAAAACTTTGAAATTGATTTGGGCTTTTCAGCATCACACTTTTCAAACGGTACGGTAAAACAGCCCAATGATGGTATCAATTTATTTGCACCCCGTATTGGGTTCAAATACATTCTGCAAAAAGAAGAACCGGTATTTAAAAAGCAAACAACTCCAAAATACGAAAAAGAGTATGAATGGCTGATTTCCGTTAATGGTGGCTTTAAACAATTACATATAAGTAATTTGAGCGTATTTAATACAAAGTATGGGGGAATAACTTATGGTTTTGGGGGAATCAGTACAACTTTTAACCGGCAAATATCCCATAAGTCCAAATTCGGGATTGGGGTAGATGTATCATATAATGGAGCAACAGAGGCACTGGCCGACATGGATGATGGGATTATAGATCCTGTTTCTTTGCAGTTTTATCAGAAATTAGCTTTAGGGGTTTATCCGTCTTTCGAACTGGTTGTCAGCAAGGTTTCAATCATATTACAGCCAGGTTATTATATTTTAACGTATGATCGGCAAATACCTGCATTTTATCAGCGCATCGGCATTAAGTATCATTTTATTAAAAATGTATTTCTCGGTATAAATATCAGGGCATATAATTTTCACATAGCTGATTATGTTGAATGGAATATGGGATACAGGATAAAATGGAAATAGAAAAAATATTTCTCATTCTTAAATAATACCAAGAAATTCAAAGTCAATTATTTACAACCACCAATCTAAATCTGTTCGAATAACTTAATAATTTGTTCATAATTAATTCTGATCCGATTCTGATAATTCACTATTTTTGCTTTCCATTTTTTGAATTTTTGATTCAAATCAAAACAAATAAATCGATGCGAGATAATAAAGGCATAGCCTTTCATAACATTCTTGTTAATTCATTTAAACATTCTAAATATTTGATATACAATACAACAAAATTTATAACAAATAAAAAATAATTATTATGAAAAAGACAGTTTTACTTTTTTTAGCATTACTTGGACTTTTATTAAGTAGTGAACAACAATTTGCCCAAACGATTTGGTCTCTTGATTTTGAAGCGGCCGGAGGTTATACTACTAGTGTACCAGAATTTACTGATGGTTTTAATGATTTTTGGATTCGTACGGACGGTTCGGATCATAATACAAACGTAGTTTACAATGGTGTAATCGGTACGTTTTATTTTGCCGGTATGGACCTGGATGGTGAAGGTGCAACGCTACCCTTGTTTTTGGATATTGATGATATCGACATTTCTGGTCAAACAGATTTGCAATTCAGGGTATATTTAGCCGAGGATGATGATGGGACAAATCAGGATTGGGATGAGCCAGATTATGTACATTTCTATTATGATGTTGATAACAGTGGAACATTTACAAATCTCCTCTGGATCGAAAATGATGGTACTACTTATAATACTGCACCTTTAATTGATACTGATTTTGATGGTACCGGAGATGGTACTGAGATCACTGATACCTTTATACAGTTTATCGTACCACTGCCGGTAACCGGAAACCTGATTGATATTAAAATTGAATTCAATCTCGATTCAGGAGATGAAGATATCGCAATTGACCAATTAGAAATTGCTGTTGGTGGCGGACCAGTACCTCTTATTGCTAATTTCACTGCTGATCAAACGGCTGTTGTGACTGGTACGACTGTCAATTTTACGGATATGACAACAGGTGGCACTATACCTTACACATATGAATGGGATCTTGATGGTGATGGTGCATTTGATGATGCATTTGTTGCTGATCCGTCGTTTATGTACAATACACCAGGCACTTATGATGTATCACTCAGGGTAACCGATGATGATACCAGTGTGGATACAGAAACAAAAGTTGGATATATTACCGTGATTACTCCGATAGAAGTTGCAAATCTTGCAGCTTTAAGAGCTGGAACTTTGGGTGAAATTTACAAGGTTACCGGCGAAGTTGTGCTTACATATCAAATGTCTTTCAGGAATCAGAAGTATATACAGGATGCTTCGGCCGGTATATTGATAGATGACGATCCTGGAGTTATAACAACAACTTACAATCTTTATGAAGGTATAACAGGTTTAGTAGGCACACTGGGTGAATATAATAATATGATGCAGTTTGTACCTTTTAATGACCCTGGATCTCCTTCTGCTGGATATATACCTACCCCACAGGTTGTTACTATTGATGACCTTATTGATAGTTTTGACGATTATGAAGCTGAATTGGTTAAATTACTTGATGTTTCATTTACAGATGCTGGTTTACTGTTTGAAAATGGAACAGTGTATCCGATTTCTGATCTGAGCAAAGCCTTTGGTGAATTCAGGACAACATTTTATTATGAAGATTATATTGGAACTACCATACCGGCTACCGCTGATATTGTAGTATTGCCAAATGCACGAGATATTGGCAATTATGTAACATGCCGTACATTGGCAGATTTTGAAATAGAATCAAATGACCCTACTCAACTAGCAGTTGTATCAGTTAACGGTGGTTTTGATCCTTATTTAAATTCTGATTTTAGTGTGGTAGTCCAGGCACAGGATGCTGCTGGTGATCCTGCTATTGTTACCGGTGATGTGAATTTCTCATTTATCACCAATGGTGGAGATCTGGGTACAGTGCAATTCGTTGGAGGGACAACCACCACCGGAACCATAACTGGTGGAACAAGCCAGGTAACAGTTACCGGAGTTCAAATGGCACCGGCAGGAACAAATGTCACCATTACTGCAGTTGATGATAATATCTTCGGTTTAGCTAATGGTATAAGCGATCCGTTCAATGTTGTTGAAATAGTAATACCCGATCTGATCATTTGTGAAATTATGTGTGATCCTGTGGCAGTCGGCGATACTGAAGGTGAATGGTTCGAGATTTATAATAATGGAACCACAAATGTCGATTTACTTGGTTTTGTTATTAAGGATAATGATTACGACTCCACAACCATTGATCTGTCTGTAATTATACCGGCCGGTGGATTTGTTGTATTAGGTAGAAATAGTGATCCTGGTGTAAATGGTGATTATACCTGCGATTATCAATATACCGGACTCAGTATGGGAAACAGTGCTGACGAAGTCGTATTGACCCTCCCAGATGGTTTAACTGAAATTGATCGTGTTGAATATGATGGTGGCACTGTTTGGCCTGATCCAACAGGAACTTCAATGACATTTCATGGTTTCGTGTCTGATGATAACAATGATGGAACTAACTGGACATATTCTACATTCAGGGAAGCATCCTATGTTGGGACTGTAGGTGACAGAGGAACACCGGGAACAGATGGTTACGACCAAATACTAACAGGTGGATTTAAGATTGATCTGAAAGTATTGCTTGAAGGACCTTACAATGCTGTTAATGATAGCATGACAAATGACTTGCGGGCAAAAGGATTTATTCCTGCAGATCAGCCATTTAATCCAACGTTACCATATTACGGAAATAACACCCCGGTTTGGTTATATGGAGGGACGGAAACTACTTCCTATTTCCCATTTTATGGAACCGATTGGTTGCTGATTGAACTCAGAGATGCAGCAAGTGCCGGAGTAGCTGGTAGTGGATCTATGGTTGCTCAATACCCAGCCTATCTGATGGTTGATGGAACAGTTGTTAGCCTCAACGGAGCAACACCTTTAAATATTAAGGATTCATATTCAAATAGTTTATTCTTTGTAATCTGGCACAGAAACCATTTGGGTATAATGACAGCCAGTGGTTTAAATCCTGTTGACGGAACAATTGAAACATATGATTTCTCCACTAGCAATAGCCAGGCTTACGGTGTGGATGCACAAAAGTTTTTAGGAAGTGGAATATACGGAATGATAGCAGGCGATGTGGATGCTGACGGTAGTGTGGATGGAAGCGATAATGCTGATGGCTGGGGAACTGATGCAGGAAAAGCAGGTTACAATGGTGGCGACCTTGATTTAAATGGCCAATCCAATAACCAGGATAAAAATGATGTTTGGTTACCGAACGATGGAATAAGTTCCCAGGTACCCAATTAGGATTTACTAAACTAAATTTTTTGAACCTGCTCATTTACGGGCAGGTTTTTTTTATTCCTGTTAATCAGATATTGCTTACTTTTAATCCTCTTTTATAGTTAGTCGATAAATTTTAGGATTAAATATTCAAATGGCTGAAACCATCTTTATGATTCATGGCATGTGTGCAGGTCCCTGGTGCTGGGAAAACTATCAAAATTATTTTGAAAGTGAAAGTTATAATTGTGTTAAAAGCACTTTAAGATATCATGAAATTGATCCAAAAGAAATTCCTGATACTAGGTTGGGAACAACCAGTCTTCTCGACTATATTGATGACCTGGAAAAAGAAATTGATCAACTTGAAGAGCTGCCAATTATTATGGGTCATTCAATGGGAGGTTTACTCACGCAAAAACTTGCAGAAAAAGGATTGGCCAAAGCAGTAATATTACTGACACCAGCAACACCAGCAGGCATATACAATTTTAAATTCTCCCAGATTAAGACTTTCTGGAGTATTCAAAATACCCCCGGATTTTGGAAGAAGCCTATCAGATTTACATTCAACGAATTTAAATACGGAGTGCTGAATCTTTTACTACCGGATAAACAAAAGGAAATCTATGAAAAACTTGTTTTTGATTCAGGAAAAGCATTAGCTGAAATTGCCTATTGGTTCTTTGATTCAAAAAATGCAACCAAAGTCGATGAGTCAAAAGTAACCTGTCCGGTATTGATAATCGGAGGCGCTAAAGACAAGATCACCCCATCATCACTGACCCGAAAAGTAGCTGATAAGTATATAACTGTTTCGACTTACAAAGAGTTTGAAAACAATGCACATTGGGTAATTGGGGAGGACGGCTGGGAGGAAATTGCCGGTTATACGAATCATTGGTTAAAAAGAAAGATGCAGAAATAATATTGATAATTTTTACACTTATTAAATTATTGCTAATTTTATTGCTTAATTCACAAACAATTACCAGGTCTTTAGAAAATTCTTATTAACAAAAAATAAAAAAAATGAAACTATTTAATTGGCTGAGTTACGCTAGTTTACTTGCTGCCATAGCTGTAATTATATGCGGAGCAATTGATTTTCTTTTTTATGGATGGGCAGGTGGCTTCCTGGGTGTTAAGCATACAACTACTTTTTTTATTGTAGCAAATTCTCTCATTTTACTTGCGATTTGTTTTAAGTTATTTGGAGGCAATTGCTCAGGAAAGGATAATTAGTAAATACAAAATTATTCTTTAGAATCAGGATCATCATTACCTATTGCTGCAAAAATTTCTGATCCGGGTGTACTGACAATATTTTAGCAATACTTATTTGTTAAGGGCTAATCTTATTACCTTTTTCTGGTAAGTCTTTGAATTACCTCTATAAGAATTTTAACCCCTACTACTGAAATCAGCTAAAAAATAATTTAGCTGAATTCTGCCATGCTTTTCACTCTTCCCTGAATTATATTTGTATCATAAAGTTTAACCAAAACTATATATAAGACACCTTACGTTCTTTTTATTTAATTTTTAATAAACCTAATTACTAACCAAAAGCAGGAGGTTATCATGAAAGCAACAAAATTTGTTTTAATTATTGCGATGCTCGCATTTGTATCAATGAGTTACGCAGATGAAAAACCGGGACCAACATTAACAATTAAGATTTCTTTGAAAAAAGCAATTCAAAATCCGGGACTGGTCAAGACCATTTATAATCAAGTAAGTGAGAGAACTTTACTGGCCAATGAGCATAATGGCCCGTACATAGCTAAAGTAAACTACCGCCGTGTAGTTTATATTATCTATGGCAAGTATGAGGAATGGCGTAACTTTTTTGTTATGGATCCGATTATATTACCATTAAAGGTAAAATTTAATGGGTGTAGCATCAATCCATAAGCAAAGCAATAATTACAATTTAGAAACCCATCTGTGAAGATGGGTTTTTTTATACCAACAATATTCTCTATCTATCTTGTTTCAAAACAAACCTAATTTACTCAATACTCAAATAGCTCTATATCAGAAGAATAATAGCCTGTGTTGAATTATACAACAGGTGTATATTTTTTCAACACTCATTTTAATTAATTGATTTTCTGCACATTATATTACATATTAAAATTTTATGTATATTTTCTCAACACTTCGTTATGTTTATAATTTAAACAGTTTCTTTCATATTTAACTGATATACTTATACTTGAGCCACATATTTTACTTTGGCATTTAAATTGAATAGCCCTTTGTGAAATGATTAACAGCAAAAAATTAATACATGAAAGTTCTACTAACTATTAAAATCTATTAACTATGAAAAAGTCAATCTTGATTTTCGTTGTTTTATTAATTATCTGTTCTGTGAGAACAGGCCGAAGTGAAACGGTTGCTAATATCAACCCTCAAAAAGAAAAAGATATTATAAAAATCTTAAGTTCACCTGATTTATATGATCTCGCTGAAAATTGGAAAAGCGAATATTCCAGACTAAATCCCGACTTAGAAATTAAGGTGATCAAAATTACTGAAACTAATATCACCGATATTTCTAAAAAAAAGGATCTATGCTTCATTTCTAACAAATACTACAACCAACTTAATCTGGAATCAGAATGGAAAATGGTGATTGGTCGTGATGTTATTGTCCCGGTTATTAATGCTGAAAATCCGTTTATTGAAAAAATTTATGAGAAGGGGGTATCACCGGATGCACTAATACAAATGTTTAAGGATAATGAAAGCCAATCCTGGGGAGCATTATTTGAATATGAGCAAAATGTCCCTGTCAATTACTATGCAACTAAAAATGAATTGATCAAGACGCAAATAATGAATTTTCTAAACATAAATCCATCAGCCATTGATGGTAAAATATTAAAGAACCGGCAAGATTTGATTTCAGCAATTCAAAATGATCCTTACGCAATTGGTTTTTGCAAATTGACTGACATTATTGATCTCGAAAATCAAAATTTTATTGAAAACATAAAATTACTACCTATAGATAGAAATGGAAACGGGAAAATTGATTATATGGAAGAAATATATAATGATCTGTATTCTTTCACTCGAGGAGTTTGGATCGGGAAATACCCGAAAGCCCTAATCAGCAACATTTATACTGTTCAATTGACTAAACCGGCAAATGAACCAGAGATCGGTTTTTTAAATTGGATTCTTACCGATGGCCAGCAATTTCTACATTCCAACGGTTATTCTGATCTTGTTTTTCAAGAAAGACAAACAAAACTTGAAAGATTACGTGACCAAAATATTAATATAGAAAACTCAAACAACAACTATGCTGCACAAAAAATTATTCTACTAATTATTATAGGGTTAGTAATAACAGGATCTATTTCAAATGGTATAGTCCGATACAGAAGAAATAAAAGAAAAGTTTTTGGAGTTGCCGGTACACCTTCATTACCGGTATTAAATGAAAACGCAGTTGATATCCCAAATGGACTTTATTTTGATAAAACATATACATGGTCTTTTATGGAAAAAGATGGAAATGTTAAGGTTGGAATTGACGACTTTCTTCAACATATAACAGGGCCAATTACAGAGATAAAAATTAAAGATCCCGGCGATAAGATTAAAAAGGGCGAGCAGATTCTCACTCTTGTTCAAAACGGCAAACAATTGAATATATATGCACCGATTTCAGGGTATATTAAATCAATAAACGAAGATATTATGTTTGACTCATCACTGATAAATTCTTCTCCATATGAAAAAGGTTGGGTGTATAAAATAGAACCAATTAATTGGCTGACTGAAATTCAATTTTTAAACATGGCCAATAAATATAAAGAATGGTTGAAAAATGAGTTCACAAGGTTGAAAGATTTTATTTCGAATTCTGCTAACGCCAGAACAAATGAACTTTCTCATGTCGTTCTCCAGGATGGCGGGGAGCTTAAAGACAATACACTTGAGTATCTTGGACCACACATATGGGAAGATTTTCAAACCAATTTTATTGACACTTCAAAATAATCCATGATAATCCAATCTATAATTTATTAATAAATAAAAAAACAAGTTATGGGAATTGATCGACGAAACTTTTTCAGGGTGATAGGTGTTACAGGAGCATCACTCACCCTGGGGGAAAAATTGGGTGCTACACCCAAAAATAAAAACGAAGTTGAATTCTATGGTGTTTTGTACGATTCAACGCGATGCGTAGGTTGTCAGAGTTGTGAATTTGCTTGTGCAGAATCTAATAATTTACCTGAACCTGACCCTTCAGATATGCCGGAAATTGGAATTTTACGAAAAACAGATGAGACCCGGCGTACCGTGATAAATGCTTACGACACTTCGGAAGGGGAAATCTATGTAAAAAAGCAATGTATGCACTGTAATGAACCTGCTTGCGATGCCGCCTGCTTAACTCAGGCTATGCATAAAACAGAAGAAGGGCCTGTAATCTGGAGAGGTGGAAAATGTATGGGATGCCGGTTTTGCATGGTTTCCTGTCCCTTTGATGTTCCAAAATTTGAATATCATAGCACCAATCCGGAAATTACAAAATGCGACATGTGCTACGACAGGCTGATGGAAGGCAAAATGCCTGCCTGTGTCGAAAGTTGCCCTGCAGAAGCACTTACATTCGGAACGCGGAGGGAATTGGTAGCCGAGGCACGCAAAAGAATCCACGATAATCCTGATCAATATGTTGATCACATTTATGGAGAACATGAAGTCGGTGGAACAGGGTTCTTATACCTTTCACCTGTGCCGTTTGATGAATTGGGTTTTAATACGAAACTTCAAAAAACATCGTACCCTGAGTTATCGAAAGGATTTCTTTATAGTGTCCCCACAGTATTTGTACTCTGGCCGGCATTGTTATTAGGAATTCGCGAAGCAACCAAAAATAATCAAACTAAAGAATTAGAAAATGAGTAACACAGATTATACAATAGCAAAAGATAATGATGGTAAATCCAT
>JAUVJI010000199.1 GCA_030596605.1 Bacteroidales bacterium | reverse complement strand
TGCTGGAATCTTTCGGTTGGGATTACCTTGTTAAAGTTAAATTGAAGAACCTTGTAATACTCCTTAAAAAACAAGAATGGAAAGTTATTGATGCGCCAAAAGAAAGACAAGTTTAAACGGCAAGAACACCGGACATTTATTGATTGGTTTATTGCAGTACCTGCAAAGATAACCAGGAGCGGGCACCAAACTGAAATTATGATGTATGAAAACCATTTTCATAAAGCCGATTGGAAAGAGCCTGCGTGCCGGCAGGCAGGTGAATAGTTCTTGCACTAAGACCGAACTATATTTGGTATAAATTTTTTAAATTAGATATTTAAGTCAAAATATAACTATGAAAAATAAAAAGTTAATATTAATTAGTTTGCTGTTAGCCACAAGCTCACACTTTTTATGTTTTAGTCAAAATACGCCAAACGTTAGTGGTTATGTATTTGATGATAGCAACCAGAACGGGATTTTTGACGCTAAAGAGAAAGGTGTAGCCGGTGTATTGGTTTCCAATCAATGTGAAGTTGTTAAAACAAATAATAAAGGAGTGTATTCATTACCTATAACTTCTGAAACAATAATATTTGTGACAAAACCTTCCGGTTATAATGTTCCGGTTAACGAGTTGAACCTCCCACAGTTTTATTATATCCATCAACCTGAAGGTTCTCCTAAGTACCTTTTTTATAAGGGTATTGCGCCAAGTGGCAGCTTGCCCCCACAAATCAATTTCCCATTGATTAAATCGGAGACGGAGAACGAATTTAAAGTATTTATAGTTGCTGATCCTCAAGTTCGGTCAGAGACACTTGAATATTACAAAAATGATATTGTACAAAATATGCTGAAGTATAAAGCAGATTTTTATATGGGATTGGGTGATATGGTAGGTGATGTTTTGAGTATGTTCACCCCGCTTAATAAAGTTACACAACATCTGGGGATTCCAGTGTACAATATATTTGGAAACCACGATATGAATTGGCGAACTTCGAAGCAAAAATATAAAGCGGAGACCTTTAAAAGTCATTTTGGACCGGATTATTTTTCATTTAATTACGGGAAAGTCCATTTTGTTGTGTTAAATAATATAAACTACCATGGATGGAATAAAGAAACAAATTCTAAAGGGGTCCAAGGAACTAGCTTAGGAGAAAAACAATTAAAATGGTTAATAAATGATTTGCAATTTGTGCCCGAAGACAATTTAGTGGTTTTTTCACAGCATATTCCATTTTCACAAATTTCTGGAAGGACTAATAAATACAGTGCAGATAAAGATGAAATGCGAGTTCTTTTTGATGTGTTAAAAACAAGGAAGCACCTTCTTTCACTGGCGGGACACCATCATACATTTCAAACACATGAATTAGTTAATGAATTAAGTAGTTCATTTTTTGTGGGTGAACAAGTTTTATCGCCGGATCTATTCCCTGAAATAGTTGTTGGTGCCGGCAGTGGATCTTGGTTTTCATTTCCTAAAGACGAACGTGGCATTCCATGGTCTGTCAGTCTTGACGGTACACCAAATGGTTTTTCTATTTTTAGTTTTTCCGGGAACGAGTATGATTATCAATATTATCCTACAAATCATCCTGAAGATTTTCAGATGCGTATTAGCAGGCCTTTACATATTGTTGATAAAGATAGTTTACAAAAGGAAAAAATTATAGTGAATGTTTTTACCGGTGATTCCAATACAAAAGTAAGTTGTACGATTAATGATGATACATTGGTAATGTTGGATCAAACGCCAATGATTGATCCATATATAGCAGATATTTATAGTCAATATAGAGAGTATGTTGCAAGTTGGAGTGAACCTCAAAAGTCAACCCATATTTGGAGTGCGCCTTTACCCGATGGTTTAGTGCCTGGAACATATAAACTGAAGGTTGATGTGACGTTACGACCTGGGAAAGACTATACTTCCTACAAGTTGATTGAGATAAAGTAATAATTTACAAATTCTTACACTGGGATCTAAAGTAATACCAATTTGCTAACGAAATGCGCCTTAAAATTATTTATGTAAAAATCATTATTCGTAATTGACATTATATTACTGGCATTTAGTTCAACCCTAAATTAAAAACTAGAAAAATTGATATTAATTGCTTATTTTCAAATTGTTACAAGAAATGACAACTGCAAAAAACATCAGCACATCATTCCCCACCAAGTGGCACAATGCAACAAAGTTTGGTGTGAACCAGATTTTGATGGCAATTACGCTGGCCTCGATTAGAGGGATTAGCCGGATTTGCCAGATCGCTGCTTTTAGTGGCGATGGTTTGGTAAAAACATTGTTGAAATTAGACAATGCCATCAACGAAAACACAATATCGGCAGTACTGAAAGTCCTGGGGCAGGCAGGGGCAAATAAACTTCAAATGTTGTTGTTGTCGAAAAATGCAGATTGGTTGGTTAAAAGTGGGCTAAAAAGTATCATGCTGGATGCAGATTCAACTGTAAAATCTGTTTATGGCAACCAGCAAGGGGCAGCCAAAGGATTTAACCCTACTAAAAAAGGTGCGAAAAGCTACCATTCCCTGTTGGTTTTTGTTAGCGAAATGAAACTACTGTCAGGCAGGCTTGACAGGCTAGTCGAAGCGGTATAAAAAACAAAGAAAGGAGGAAAATATGGAAACCCACCCAAGAGTGTATGGGCGAAGTACGTTCTTTTAGTTCAAAAAAGAAAAATCAATTTGGATATTTAAGCACAATAATAATTTAAAATATGAACAATATTTTATCCTTGCATTTTGTCCCTGTATTGCTACTAATGGTTTTTCCATTTTTAACTCATAATGATTTTGTGGCTGATGCAGTATATCCGGCAAGCACATTTATTACAGGAATTGAATTTAATATGTCAACCGTTAAAAATACCTGCCCTGGTAATGGCAAAAAAGCTGACCATAGTGACAATTGGACTATTACCTGGGCTGATGACGGTCACCAATACACATCATGGGGCGACGGAGGAGGTTTTGGAGGTACAAACTCTGATGGGCGTGTAAGTATGGGAGTTGCAAGAATAGAAGGTAGCAAAGATAGTTATTCTGGCTATAATGTGTGGGGAGGCAAAGATCCTGAGAGCCAGGCAACTTTTACAGGGAAGTGTTATGGCATTATTTCTATTAACGGGATACTGTACTTATTACGCAGTGGTACTAAAAGTGTTTGCTACGGATTGCAGGAACTCTATAAATCTACCGACCATGGCAAAACCTGGGACTCCACAGAAGTTAAGTGGGAATTCCCCAAAACTGAAAATACAGGTTTTTTTGTACCTACTTTTCTTCAGTTTGGGAAAGATTACCAAAACGCCAGAGACGAATATCTATATATTTATGGCACTGAACACACGGAATCAGTTAATACTGATAATATTTGGGCAGTAAATAAACCCGGTAAATTGGTATTGATCCGTGTTCCAAAAGATTCAATTAGCGTGAAATCATCTTACCGCTATTTGTGTGGCTTTGATAATAACGAACCTCAATGGACATCGGATGTGAATAAGCGTAAACCGGTTTTTGAAGACAGTCAGAACGGTATTATGCGTACAAGTGTTAGTTATAACCAAGGAATTGGAAGGTATATTTTAATAGCACAGCATGTGACTCGTTTCGAAAATTTAAATGGTGAACAAGGTTATATGGGGATTTATGAAGCTCCTGAACCGTGGGGTCCATGGTCAACCATCCTTTTTGAGCATCCATGGAGTGTTGGGGGATTCCCGCATGTGCAAAATGCTGATTATCCCGGAGATTCTAAAACAGTATATTGGAATTTTTCTCCAAAATGGTGGTCCGAAAAAGGAAAAAAATTTGTAATGGTGTATACAGGCCCGGGCGGAGACCAGTGGGGAACGGTAGAAGGACAGTTTATTTTGGGTGAGTGATAAAAATTCGATAGAATGCCTGTAAATAAATTAAAAAAATATTTTGTTCACTTCGCTCATCAGGTTGTTTTAAAAGTGTCTTTCTCAATTGTTTATTTGCTTCCCATGCTGGAAATACACAACCTCAAACATTACAAATCGGAATTCCTTTTGGAGAGCGAAATAATCATCTAAGATATTTAGAAAGTATCAGTATTGCAATCTGATATTGGATCTCTGTAATTGATTAATTATCAAAGACTAAGCGAATTTGTTTTTGTAGCCGACCATAGAATAGAAACTCGAAATGGATGTCTAAACAAGAAATGTTTGGTTGTTAACAACAAAAAAGCCTGCAAATCAATGACTTGCAGGCTTAAAGCGCAGTCCGTAGGGGAATCGAATAAGTTTATTAAACCTCATAAAATCAGGGATTAAGCGTTATCGTGTAGCAATATTTGTGGCAGATTTTGTGGCAGATTATTATATTTGCAATAAAATCATCGCAAAATGACCATTGAAAATTTAGAAGTTCGGACAAATCCCTTTAAGAAATCCCCGGCCAGAAAGAAGGATGGATTACACCAGGTAAAAATCAGAGTTTTCGTAGGCAAGCTTGAATTTGGGAAATTCCGGATTCAGAAAACATTGGAAATAAAAATCCTGGATGATACCCATAATGTTTTAATGATGAGTTCATCAGATTTTGCCAATCTGGATAAAAGCAAATCCCTGCAGTATCACATTCTTAGCACCGAATTAGCAATAAAGAAAGCAGTGAAGCAATTAATTGTTGATCAGACAGAGTTGACATCTGCTAACTTGTTTAAATATGTTTATTCAAAAAAGGAGAAACTTATCGCTGAAGATAACTTGGCACAGGAGAAAGAAATTTGGGATGATGAAGTTAAAAAGTGGTTCAGTCAACCAATTCCGGAATCTGTTTGGGACAAGTTTATATTAGAAACGAAAGGTGAAAAAGGAGAAGTTATTACGGAAGACGATATTTCTAATATAGCTGATAGTGTCCTTTTTGATGATGCCCGTGATAAAGTGTTAAAGCGGATTGAGGGGATGGATTTCAATGAACGGTATTATGGTGGGTATTATAATAAGGATAACATATTTGAGGTTTTTGGATTTTGCTGGACCAAAAAGGAAAAGAATAATAAGCCTTATATACCATATTCCTACAAATCGTTAATATTTCATCTGAACGATTACCGGTTTAATGCCAAACCAAGTGAAAGGGTTTCCGATTTCAATGATGATTGGATAGATGAATTTTTTAAATTCAAAATCAAACATGGTTACCCCAAAATTCATCTCAAAGAATATGATCCCTTTGATATAATCAAACACAGGGAAAAATTCATATCAGCAGATCGCAATTCTTATAAGGAGAATTCATTCATTGCACTGGTTAAGCGATTCAGATCTTATGTGAAAAATTTGCATAAATTAAATTTATTGCCGTATTCAAAAGACACCCGGTTAATAAAAGCAGTTGATTATCTCCCTCATGGATCAGGAGAGGAAAGATTTACCAGAAGAGAGCATTCACTTACATTGAAAGAATTTAATCGATTAGCTGAAACTGATTATAAGGATGATCGATTAAACCTGGCCAGAGATATGTTTATCATTGCCACACTTGGCGGTGGATTTCGGACCCAGGAACTTTATGATAGTGATTTTTATCTGGAAGATGACCGTTTGCATGTTTATCGAAGTAAAACTGATGAAACCACAATTAACCCGGTTTTTGGTCAACTTGCAGATGTTATCTCAAGACATAATGGGATCCCTAAATTTCTTAAGGTTGGTGACTACAGAGCTGCACTGAAGGAAATTGCAGACATTCTTGATTTTAAACGAAAAATTTCAAGTCCGAATACAAGTATTGAATCAGAAAAGAAAACGGAGAAACAGGTGCTGAAGGATATATTCAACTCATACTTTGCCCGTAAAACTTGTGTTCGGGTTCTTAATAGCAATGGTTTTTCTGAAGAAGAAATAATTGAATTTACGGCCCATGCTGACAGAAGCACTCTTAAATATTATAAAGGAAACATGACCATTGAGGATAAAGAGAGACTTATAAAATCAAAAATTGCAGAATCAGCAAAAGATTCAGTATAAGATATCCTTTTTCCCTCTAATTCGTACTTCAAATGGCTGTCCTGCAATAATTTTTTTTTAAAAAAATTTGAAAAGAAATTTCGGTCAGAATATTTTCTTCTGTGATTTTTTTTGTCTTCGAAAAACTGGTCATATTTTCCCATTCTAAGTATTTATATGAAACAGGAATCAATTCTTTTTAGAAGGTTTGTTCTGTTGCACCGCTGGCCTATAAAGGGGAGGGGAGACCCCCGGGGGATAAGGTTGGATACCCAGGTACTGGACATTATTAGCATAAAATATTGTTTGTGAAATGAAAGAAGATATTGTTAAAGAGAATCAAAAACTGATTGAGGAAGAAAATACATTTAAGGACCTTTCAAATGGTATGTACTTTGTCAATAGTCCTTGCTTTCTAACCATACCTGACAGAACAATAAGACTCAACGGAATATATCTAAAAGCCGAAGGGCATCATTTTGATGCTATTAAGATACTCCATGTTCACTATGAGAGCCAATTTATTTATCTCCTGGTTGAAGATATAAAAACCGGCCGCATTTATCAGATTAGTCATATTATTGACGAAAACTCCCCATGTATCTGGTGGTTGCAGGATTGGGAATTCGTTGAAAACGACCTGTTCAAAAAGGTATCGAGTCAATTATCAGACAATGATTTATTGGAATTTGATTTTTAGATTCCATCTAATCATTTATCCGGAAATAATATCTTGAGTGCATGAAACCAATAAAATAATGCTTCTCCCTGAGCAACAAACTTCAGTCGTTTGTTTAAATAGTTGTATTCCTGATTGCTGATCAGATAGTCAGTACGGGCAATTTCTGGACTAAATTTAGGTAAATCGTCTTTATAGTCTGTTAAAATAATTGCAGCCAGTAAAGCCGACTTAGAACTTGCAAGCTTGGCTTCCAACAATCCGAAGGTGCCTTCAAAAATATAATGCCTGAATTGATTTATTCCGGAATTGATTTCTTTTAGGGGAAGACTTTCTTCGTTCTTAGATAAGTTAACAATTCCTGAAATTAGTAAAGATGTATCAATAATGTCCTGAAGAACTTGCTCACCGGATTC
>JAUVJI010000196.1 GCA_030596605.1 Bacteroidales bacterium | reverse complement strand
TGTATAATTCTGATCATAACCTGATATATATCGATAACAACAACAGGATATATGTTTTTTGGTTTTATAATAATAAATTAATGTATTACAGGTATTTTGAAAACAGTTACTGGAGTGATACCATTTGCCCGTATCCGGGAGACACCATAAATGGGGGCTGCTTTCCGCAGTAATTGATGATAATAACGATATTCATTGCGTAGGAAGCTACAGTGATCCGGGGCCTCCTGTTATTCCACAAAGTAAAGTATATTTCAAATACGAATATTTAAGCAATTACTGGTCTGATAATACACCCATCAGCGTAAATGTTTCTGGAGGTGGATCGGATATTGATATAGATCAGCAAAACAATCCCCACATTGCATGGCGACAAAAAACAATTGACACAGGCCCTTATGAGGACAGTACCATGTACACCTTTTTCAATGGAACCACATGGTCGGAACCCGAACTAGTGGTTAATGACCCTTATAAACAAAAAATAGCCATAGACCCATACAACAGGGTACATATCATTGACCGCGAAAAACTTGAAACAGGGACGAAACTGGTCCACTACCAAAAAATAAATGACCTTTGGCAGGGATATATTATTGATGAAGCAGAGAATTTAACATCATTTCCGGATTTAACCTCTGCAAACGGACAACTATACCTTTTGTATAACAAAAGCGACATACCTGAAATTACAGATATATATATATCGAAATATGATATTGAAACAGGAATAGAGCAGGAATCAATTTTTTCTATATTAAATGATTTTCATATCTATCCCAATCCATTCAAAACCCAAACAACCATCAGATTCAATACAGGCAAACAACAACAAATAAAGATATCAATCTACGATTTAAACGGAAAACATATAAATACTATTGAAAACAAAGAATTTCCACCGGGTACATATAAATTAAAGTGGAACGGTACAGAAAAAAACAGAAAGGAGGTAAATGCCGGGCTGTACCTTATTCGCCTGCAAACCGGCAGGCGCGTAATAACAAAACCGGTGGAGTATGTTAAATAAACTGTCATTCCGAACCCTGTGGCGGGTAATAGCGATGAAGTGAGGAAACTCCTTACACATTACTACACCCGACACAAAGAAGCGGAACGACTATTATTAATCCGGCTTATACCGGGAGAATAGGGAGAAAACCGACCTGAAATTAACTACCGGGTTCGGTTTCTCCCAGAAACCCGGCAATAGCTGCAAATTTAAAACAATATGAAATACAAAAAACAATTAATAGCAGTTTTGGTGGCAATGTTAGTTGCCATCAGTGCAGTTAATGCACAGCAAAAGTACGCCCTGATAATCGGGGGTGATTACAAACCGGGTGACGAAATACCCGTCAACCACAAGTGGAACAACGGGATTGACATGGATGAGGATATGGGTTATGCCGAATTCTGGCACGACACATACCTGATGTGGGAGTTGCTTTTTGACCATAAGTATGGATATTCAAATGAAAACATTAAGGTGTTATTTGCCGGAGGAGAGGATTATTCAATTACATTCGGACCATATGATGACCATTATGAATCAGAGCCGGATTATGATATTGAATTCATCACCGATGATGCAGCCACCAAAACCAATGTAATGGATGCATTGGGTGACCTGGCAGACATAGATGAACAGGATTACCTGTTTATCTGGATCATGAGCAACGGTGGCAACACAGTCCCTTCAGAGAATGAATGGTCGTATGTTTATCTGTGGGGTTATGATCCGGAAGACCTGGATGCAGGACGGCTATACGATTATGAGCTAAAGGATAAACTTGATGATATTCTGGCACACAAAAAGGTGGTTGTCGTCCAGGCACCTAATTCAGGAAAATTCGCAACAACTTTGCAGGATGACAACACAATAGTTTACACATCTTCCGGTGTTGATGAACCGGCCAGCCGGGCCAACGATACACCTTATGATGAGAATGAAGAATGGGGTGGAGATACATATTACCATGGTGAGTTTGGTTATCATTTTTATTCGCCTTTAAATGGAACCGACCCGGGCGGAAATACCCATTACGGCAATGATCCGTTTAGTAGTGCAAACGCAAACGATGACGATGTACTAAATTTGTAATATGAATATAAAAGCCTTTTTCAAATTAACCTATGGACTTTATGTGATCACAGCAAAAGATGAAAATAATCTAAGCGGGTATATTGCCAATACAGCTTTCCAGGTTACTGCTGAACCTCCGCAAATTGCGATCAGTTGTCATAAAGATAATTACAGCGCAAAAGTAATTGACAAAAGTAAAGCGTTTGCTATCTCTATCCTGGAAAAAGATACGGATTCAGGACTAATAGGTACATTCGGGTACAGCAGTAGTGCAGAAACAGAAAAATTCAAAAATGTGGATTATAAGATCGGCACAACCGGATCACCAGTTATATTAACAAATTCCATTGCCTTTTTTGAATGTGAGGTTGTTGATAAATTCGATATGGGAACACATTTTTTGTTTATTGGTAAAGTAGTGGAGGGAGAATTACTGAATGATGCTAAAGACCCGCTCACTTATGCACACTATCGGGACGTTAAAAAAGGCCTTGCTCCTAAAAATGCTCCTACCTATATCGATAAAGACAAACTTAAATCAGAAAAATCAAAAATTAAAAAGGAAGAAAAAGAAAATTTCGGGACCAATTTTATTTGTCCCATTTGCGCGTATGTTTATGAACCCGACAAAGGAGATAAAACACAGGGAATAGCACCCGAAACTGCATTTTCCGATCTTCCGGAAGACTGGGTCTGTCCGATTTGCGCTGCAGCCAAATCAGAGTTTATTTCTGAAAATTAATTTTTTATTACAAAGGGAGGGTAGAAATTAGAATACTTCCATGATTTTAATTTTCTTACCTCTGAATTCAAATTCATCCCCTTTTTTTAACCCTTTCATTGCCTGGAAAAAAGGAACTTGCAATGATATTGCAAAAAATGTGTCATTTTCTATGGTAATTTTTCCAAGGCCAATGGAAACAAATAACTTTTGCATGTTTGTTATAACAACACTTCCAAATGCAACATTATCGTAATTTACCGAAATGTCAATCTTATACAGTGTCTCCAATAAATCCATTTCTGTCTTTAATTGGTGGGCATACATATCTCTTTTACCAATCAACTGCATCCTGTGAGAATCAAAAACATCGCTCTGCTTCCCGTAATCATGGGCGCTTTTCTCTGCTTCCTGCATGGCCGTTTCAAGATGTTTTACTTTCTCAAGATGTGCTTCGATGCACTTATTATAAATTTTTTTCTTTAACAATCTGTTATCCATCTTAAACATTACTTTTCAACTTTTTCAAATGTAGGAATTTTTAACGAGATTTGCTACAAAATATTTCAACATTTTAATAATTTTTGTAACATTCATACTTTTAACTTAAAATTTTAATAATGACAGATGTACCAAACAGTCCTGTTTACTCGAAAAATGTCCTTGAATTTTTAACAGTTGCCAACGATTATTGTTTAATGATGGCAAAAATAAATAACACTGCAAAATCTTCTCTAATAGATTATTTACAGAAGGTTTGTCCGTTGTTGTATATCAAAGCATCATTATTGCCTGATATTGAAATACAAAATCCGGAAGCCAATGAACGTTTCTTTACCGAAGAAGAATGGGAAGCACTGTTTAATGAAATAAGAAAAAAGTTTTCGAAAGACGATGAGTTTTGGTACATAGATAATGCAAGCGAGCATAATGACTCAATTAAAGCGAGCCTGGCTGAATCTTTTACGGACATTTACCAGGACTTAAAAGACTTTTTACTACTGTATCAAAAAAATTCAATGGATGCCAAAGAAAATGCGGTTGGTGAAGTGAAGCTATCATTTGAAAAAAGGTGGGGATTCAGATTAGTAAATGCGCATAAAGTACTCCATTACATTATTATGACAGGTAATCAGAAAGATAACTCATTCGAAATACCTGAACTTTTCTAATTGATAAATAAGTCCATGGTTTGTAGCAATCTCCTCCTGTTAATGGGTTTGCTGATATAATCATCACATCCTACCTGTATACTTTTTTGTTGGTCGTCAGCCATAGCATAAGCTGTTTGCGCAATTACAGGAATCGATTGCCTTATTTCCTTTATCCTCCTTGTTGCTTCATACCCATCCATTTCTGGTAATTTAATATCCATTAACACAAGGTCAATATCAGGATTATTTTCAGCTATTTCAACAGCTTCTACACCATTTTTAGCATGTATTATATTAATATTGGTCGATTTCAGGACTTCTTTAAGATAAATATAACTCATTTCATCATCTTCAACAATCAATACATTTTTATCATTCCAGTTATATTTTGCTTTAAGTTCTTTGGAAGTAAGAATTTTATCATTGCCATTTAAAGTTATTACTGAATCTGGTATGGTGAAAAAGAACTCTGATCCCTTTGTAACTTCAGAATCAAACCAAACTTTCCCACCCAGCATTTCTACAAGTTCTTTTACAATTGTTAAACCCAAACCGGTACCACCGTATAGTTTTGAAATATCGTGTTCAATTTTAGAGAATTTTTGAAACACAGATGTTTGCAAATCTCCCTCAATACCAATTCCTGTATCTTTTACGAAAACTAATAAATCCTTTTTCCCACTTTTATTTTTTTCATCCTGGATTTTACATCCAATTTCCACAAATCCTTCTTCAGTATATTTTAAAGCATTTCCAATCAGATTGATAAGTATTTGCCAAACCAATTTTCTGTCGGAATCAATAATGGTGCTGCCATCAAAATTTATCTTCAGTCTTAATTCAACATTATCTTTCTGTTTATATAATTCATCATTATTAAAATAGTCAAAAATTTCGGTCATAAAGGTTGTAATCAAAAATTCCTCCTTTTCTATTTGAATTTGATTTGTTTCAATCCTTGCCAGGTCAATTACGTCATTTATGATTTTCAGAATAGACTTCCCGCAGGTTTTAATAATATTTATATATTTTTCCTTTTCCTGTCCACCAAGATCAGTCTTACGCATTAATTCAGAAAAGCCTAAAATCCCATTCAGCGGGGTTCTTATCTCATGACTAATACTTAACAACAAAGATGAATCGATATTTTCCGGGAACATGTCCGAACTAATCTCCGGGATATGCTCCTTTTTCTTTTGAAGATAACCCTTTATCTCTTCTTTGAGTTGTTTATTAACTTCTTCCAGTTCACTCGACCGCTCACGCACTTTATTCTCAAACGATGCATTTAGAATCTTCAATTCTTCTAGTAGAGTAAGTTTGTCCAGTTTTTCTATTGCCGTATTAATAATTTGTTTTATGGCAATACTGAATGAGGAAAGGTTGAGGTCTTTTTTCTCACTTTCAATAAATACAAATATTCCAAAAGGAATATATAAGCTTTGAAAAGGAAAAACAGAAACAAATTCAGGTTGAAATGGGAAATCCTGACTAATTGTAAAACCATCTTTCTCGAATAATTCTTTATCAATAAAATACGGACCCAGCCTAACTTTAGTCAATACTGAGTCAGACAGACTAAATGGACATTTCCTTAGACGGCTGTTTTCAAGGGAAGAGTAATGGTTTAGTAGGGATAATTTATCATTAGAAATTTGGCAGCAGAAAGAAACAGGTATATCCCGAATCATTGAAATGCGTTCGAGCAAATTAAATAACAAATCATCAATATCTCCGGCCTGATCAATGGTATCGGAAACAAGCCACAGCAAGAGCTTTTCCTCCATACGCTCTGCCAAGTGTTCATTTCGCTGCTCCTGAAGTTTAATCCGGAGCTTCAATTCATTAAATATAGAATCCTGATTAATGGCCATTCTTAGTAATTACCTCTGATTTAGTCTTAAATCATTAATGACCTAAGACATATCAAATAAACCAGATTTTAATTAAATAAACAGGTATTTGAATAATCTGTCTGCTCGCATGCAATGTTGTCAAATTTGGTTCCATAATAAATCTAATCTTAAATAATAATAGAAAGTACTAGCTCTTTATGCTTATAATTACTTACATATAAAAGTTATTAACCTTCGTTTTTTAATAACTATTTTGGGAATTGTGTTTCATTTTGGTAAATATACTCCCAATATTGGAAACCATTACAAATTTGAGAATAGCCATCAATATTAACTCATATTTAGCCTTAGCGCAATTTATTTTGCAATTATTACTCCATCAATTTATCTATTGTCAAAAATATCTTTAGAATTTTTTGACATTCCATTCTAAATTACACTATGATTTCTTGCCAATTGGATTTTACAATATATTTGCACCAATTTGTATTTAGTCTAAATTACCAATAATGACATTATACGACCTTGAACAAGGTGAAAAGGGTGTTATAGTTAAAATACGCGGGAGAGGTGCTTTTAGAAAACGTATTACTGAAATGGGTTTTGTAAAAGGTAAAACCATAACCGTTATTAAAAAGGCGCCTTTAAGAGATCCCATCGAATATAATATAATGGGATATGAGGTTTCTTTGCGTCAAAGTGAAGCCCGGCTCGTAGAAGTCATTACTGCTCAGGAAGCCAAGAAACTTTCTCATCAAAACAAAAAATTCAATGGCACTATAGATGAAAAACTTTTAAAAACCACGGCCAGAAAAAAAGGTAAAGTAATAGATGTTGCGCTTGTAGGAAATCCAAATTGCGGAAAAACAACCATCTTCAATTATGCCTCCAAATCTAAAGAACAGGTCGGTAATTATGGGGGGGTCACAGTTGATTCAAAGCAAGCCAAGTTCGAACTTGAGGGATACACCTTTAATATTATTGATTTACCCGGAACATATTCATTAACGGCATACTCACCTGAAGAACTATATGTAAGAAAGTATATTCTCGGTTTTCATCCGGATATAGTGATCAATGTTGTGGATGCATCAAATATTGAACGAAATCTTTACCTGACCACACAACTCATTGATATGGACATCAAGGTTGTTATTGCCTTGAACATGTTTGACGAGATGGAAAGTAAAGGGGATAAATTCGATTTTGATAATTTGGGTGATATGATTGGAATCCCATTTGTTCCAACCGTAGGATCGAAGGGCAAAGGGATTACAAAACTTTTCAAAAAAGTAATTGATGTATATGAAGATATTGAACCTTCAGTTAGGCATATTCATATAAATTATGGGGATAATGTTGAGAATTCAATAGAAAACATACAGGAACAGATAAGGGAAAACAAGGGGTTGGCTGATAAAGTTTCAACGCGATTTTATGCAATTAAGCTAATCGAAAAAGATAAAAGCGCTCATTTTTCACTTTCTCGTACAAAAAATTATAAAAAAATAAAGGAAACAACTGATAGTGAGATAAGCAAACTTGAGTCGATCTTTAGGGAAGATAGCGAAACCTTAATAACAGATGCTAAATATGGTTTTATTAATGGTGCATTAAAAGAAACCCTTAAACCCAATAAGTTTAAAAAGAAATTAAAAACCG
>JAUVJI010000034.1 GCA_030596605.1 Bacteroidales bacterium | reverse complement strand
AGCAAAATAAACTTTATCTTGGAATCATGAACCCTGAAAATAATGAGATAATTGTTTTCGATAAAAATGGCCTTGCTTATGTTGAACAGAATCTATACGGAATCAATTCTTTTATTGTGGGAAGTTTGAATAAAAACGACAAAACCGATTTGATCATTGGTTTAGAGAATAAAGTTGTGAATTTTCAACTTGACTAAATAATATTTTCAATAAACAGAGGTTAGTATTCTATGCGTTACGGGCTGGTGATTTTTTTTGTTCTGTCTTTTTCGGTAATAAGAGGACAATATTTTCACGAATCTTTTGATTTATACTCTAACCTGAGATCTCAACTTATAAATGAGCAAAAGTTAAAGATTGGTTTCAAAACATATTCAAATTTAAAATACCAAAATACAGTTCCAAACCTGCTTGATAATTTTCACCTTATTTCAAGATTTAAATTTAACCAAAAGGAAAGCCGGATGCTTCGGAATACTGAATTCGGTATTGGATTCCAGGCATTTTTTTCTGGCGCTTCACAGGTTCCTGACGTTTATAACAAATCTCCGATTCTGGTTAAAGTTTACGATAAGGAAGGAATAAACAACGTATTCTCGCCGGGTTTACAGATCATTCGGACTTTGTGGTTAAATGATACGACTTTTGGGCGGTTTCAGGTAGGATTGGGTTTACGGTATAATTACATTGGGAATGAACGTTTTTTCAGCAAATCCTATCCGTTCGGTTATGATCTGTCATTGTATTTTCGAAATAAGTTGTTTTCAGTTCAATACCTTCATTCATCGCATACTATTTATAATAGTTATACCTATAAAATTGAGGAAATTGAAAGCGTTGTAGAATCTGACAAAGCAAAGGTTTCTTTACCTGGCGAATTCAGAAATATGTCATTTTTAACTCTCTCCGTTGGAGATGATTATCTCAAAAAACCTACAAAAGAAGATAAAACCCTGTATAACATTTATTTTACTTTTCGCAGGGATGATTTTTCAAATAAAGATTTGCGAAGTGATTTTTCGTTCAATAACCTGGATTATATCATCGGTTTCCAGATTAATCATGCAGGATTGAAAATAAATCCTGAGTTTTCATTTACTCCCCGTTATAATATTGACGGTTATTCCTACAAATGCCATAATTATTCAATGCTGGTGGGGTATGAATTAAAACAATTTGAAATTATGCTTGGGTATTCCCATATAATCTATTACCCTCAAGCCGTTGACATGTTTTCATTGAAACAGGCAGAAGATATTCATTGTGATCGGTTATCCTTGAGTTTCGCTTATGGGTTCTGAAATATTATTCCTGGTAAACAGTACTTGCATAAGAAACCGAATAAGCGGCAAAAAATCCTATTGCCCCATTTGAAATATTTGTACTGATGTTTGCCGGTGGCCCATTGAAAAGGGGATTCCTGAATTCACTGGTTTCATCCTGGAATTCGTACAAAAAATTATAATACTCCTGTGTGATCCCACTCATCTGGACTGTAATGCTATCTCCCGGATAAAGGTATTCTCCATATTCATCATCAGTAACAAAATAATAAATAGATGCACCGTTGATAAAATTGCCATTAAAATAACTATCATCACTAATTGTAATCTCATTGATAGGATATGTTAATAAAGTATCATATCGGTATACATTGAATGTGTAATAATCCTCTGTTTCTACAGGATCCCATGCGAAAAGCTGTACTTCCCAATAGCCATACCATTCCTCAAAATATTCTATTCTAATGGAATCAATAGGGGCAACCGGGTTTAATTCACTTGATGCAGAGAAATTCTTTTCTCCATCTATCTCCTCAGGCAGTTCAATCTCAAGGGAATATGTGCCACCTATTACTCCGGTATAATCAGGAGTTGTTTTATAATATCCTGCACTGTCAATGTGATCACTTTCTGTAAGGATTATCGTTGTATCTTCTACACTTATAGTAACAATGGCATCACTTATGGTTGGCGCTGGAGTATTGTGGTAATAATCCACTGATTTGGTGAGTCTCACCCAATGTGCCTTGGTTTCATTGGTGATATGTCCTTCTACTACCAGTCGGGTATAAGTGGAATCCAGTTCAATTTCAATCCGTTCGGTACATCCGTTAAGAATTATACTAATTGCTATGATTATTATTAAACCTGTTTTTTTCATGTTTTTCTAATTAAATTTAAAGTTAAATGTAATAGCAGGTACAATCCCGAAAAGGTAGGTCATTTCTGCATATGTTTCCCCTGTGTCTGCGTCTGTTAAAAAGTTGATAACCCAGGGATTTTTCCTGTTATAAACATTGTATATTGAGAAATTCAAATCCGTTGCGAATTTCTTATTGGGTTTATCCTTGCTTCTCCATGTAAGCGACAGATCGAGCCTGTGATAATCCTTTATCCGGTATGCATTTCTTTCGGTGAAAATGGGGAAATTAGTTCCTCCGAATTCTGCCCTGCCGGATGGAAAAGTAACTGCCGAACCTGTAGAATACAGCCATACTGCACTTATTGAAACCCTTTTACTTGTATTGTAATTGATTACTATTGAAACATCGTGTGGTTTGTCATAAGTTGTCCGGTATATATTATTATGATTAATGGTATTGATCCTTCTTTCGGTTCTTGATAAAGTATAGCTTACCCAGCCATTGAATTTATTAATATCATATTTTGCCATAAATTCAATTCCATAGGCCCATGCTTCACCAAATCGCAATTCACCCTCAAAATATTCATACAATAATAATTCAGCATGATCTTTAAAATCAATAGCATTATTTATATGTTTGTAATAAACCTCTGCCGAGGCTTCGATGGTGTTTTCCTTAAAATTTCTAAAATATCCCAGGGCATATTGATCTGCTATTTGTGGTTTTACATTAGGAGTAGACGGGAACCATATGTCGAAGGGTGTTCCGGCAGTTGAATTCTGGGCCAGATGAACATATTGCCTTGTTCGGGCGTAACTGGCTTTAATTGATGATCGTTCATTAATGATAAACACTCCTCCAATCCTGGGTTCCAATCCGTAATACGGGCTGAAAAATTCACCTTTTCCATAGACCATTGAATCCTGAAGTTCATAGTTTTCAAAATTATAAATGGTAGATTTTCCTACATTCACGAAATGAGAAAATCTTAATCCGTATTTGAGAATGATCCTTGATCCGATTTTTTGTTCGTTACTCACGTAAATAGCTGATTCAAGGCCACTATTGTTCTCAACAGTAATTTCATTAAATGCAGACTCTGAACCCAGGGGCTTCAAAGTTCCCGGAACGAATTCGTGAAAAGTTGAACTAACTCCAAATTTTATCGCATTGTTTGCATTCAGATAATAGCTGAAGTCTACTTTTCCCCCATAATCTTTCAGGTTTGAGATCCATTCAAATGAGTAGACTGATCCTTCAGGCATCCCGAGTTCATAATCGAATTTACTATAAAGTGCGGTGAAATTTGAAAATAGCTTTTTTGAAAAAAGATGATTCCATCTAACTGTAAATGTCTGATTTGCCCATCCGGTTTTAAAATCAGGGCTTTTAAAAACATCCTTACCAAAATAGCCTGATACAAATACCCTGTTATTATCGTTTATATTGTAATTAACTTTTCCATTCAGATCATAAAAATACATACCTATATCCTGGTAATCCTCATTGCTCGAAAGTTTGAAAAAGAGATCATAATAAGTCCTTCTTCCTGAAAGGATAAATGAAGCTTTATTTTTTACAATAGGTCCTTCCGCCGTTAACCTGCTTGAAATGGTTCCGATACCCCCGGTTACTGAATATTTTTTTGAATTGCCATTTTTCATTCTCACGTCAAGTAGGGAAGATAATCGCCCACCTGAGGATGCCGGAATATCCCCTTTATACAATTTTACATCCGCAATGGCATCGTTATTAAACACCGAAAAGAAACCCATGAGGTGGGAAGCATTGTAAATAGTTGCTTCATCCAATTGAATGAGATTTTGATCCATGCTTCCCCCGCGAACACTAAAACCTGAGCTTCCTTCAGCAATTGTCTGTACACCGGGTAAAAGTTGGATCGCTTTTATAATATCAACTTCACCCATCAAGGCAGGTATCTCTTTAATGGTTTTAGCATCCATTTTGATCGTGCTCATCTCAGCTTTTGTAACATTCTCATTTAGCGCTTCTCCTGTAACAATGATCCCTTCAATCTCCTGGTTTGCCAATGACAATTCAACATTATAAGTAATATCATCATTCAGTTCGATGGTTTTTTCGCTTGTTTGATACCCGATATATGAAATGGCTAAAGTGTATGTTCCCTCTTCAAAACTCAAGGAGTAAAATCCATAGACATTTGATGTAGTGCCAATTTTAAGCTCCTTTACATAAACTGTCGCCCCGATCAGATCTTCACCGGTTTCTATGTCACGAATGAAGCCGCTGATGGTATAGCGCTTTACGCTTTCTTCCCCTTCAGCCAAGCTAATAAATGAAGAAGTAATAAAAAGGATTCCAATAGTAACCTGAAATAAAAAATTTCTCATTGAATTATTACTTTTCATTAAAAGCAGGTTTATTCACTTGCTAAAAGACAAATAAAAATCAAAACGGTTGTAACAACTTTATATTTTATGATCAGAGACGATTGATTAAGTGAAATATTGCAACATGCAATTCGGATAAGATTTCATTTAACCGGAAAACTATTTAAAAAATCCAAAGCAAAGTGTTATAGTTCCTTGTGGTTTATTGAAGTCCTTTTTATCATATATCATTTTGGAGTTTTTATCATCAAAGATTATTTCTTTATCAATACCTGCTACGATACGATAACCAATCCCGGCATTTACCTTAAACCATTTAGTGAAATTGAATTCTACTTCTATTTGGGGGATGGCAACAAATACATGATCTTTATGAGAATCATCATATTCATAATAATAAGGCTCAATCTCTTTGATTGGAAATGTATTGATAGCACCCCAACCTATCCTGGAACTGATACCAAAATGAATGGGTTTGTTGGATTTGTGAATATATCCCAGTAAAAAACCACCATGTCCGAAAGAAATATATCCATCGGTTGAATAAAAGTCTCCAGTATATTTATCGTAAATCCAATAATCACTATAATGTCGCGTTGTTAATCCCTCTCCATATCCCCCAAAATAAAATTTTTGATTAAAGATCAAAGCACCCTGACCGCCCATAAAAAATGCAAAGTCATTTTGGATGGCAGAAAATTCCATGATCGGTCCTATAAAACCAGAAACTTTAATTTTTTTTTCTCCTGTAAATATGTATTTCATTTCTGATTCTTCCTGTGCATTTAAATCTATGCTGAATGCAGTAAACAAAGCAATTAAGAAAGTCAGGCAAGCATATTTCATATCTTAGTTTTATAATTAGCAATGACAAATATCAGATAAAAATATTTGAATTCAACATTTTTTTGTATTTTTCAGTGTGAAAATCTGGCACCAATATCCATTTATCCGATTAGTTTTTCCTTTTATGGCAGGAATCCTGCTGGCCATAAAGTTTGATACACCGGTTCAGGGATTATTTCCAGGTACTCTGATTATTCTTTTGATTTATGCTATACTGGTATTGTTTTTTTCAAAGCGTATTGGCTATAATAATCGCTGGATCACAGGTGTATTATTGAATCTTTTCATTTTAGTTTCTGGTTATCAATATGCAATTTTGTGCTCACCCAAATACGAAAACAACAATATCTCGCATTTTATAACGCAACATGACGAATTTATAATTCAGGTTACAGAACAAGTTACAGAAAAACCGAATTCATATAAAGTTATTGCCAGGGCTGTTA
Organism: Bacteroidales bacterium; assembly: GCA_030596605.1. Lineage (GTDB taxonomy): Bacteria > Bacteroidota > Bacteroidia > Bacteroidales > JAADJA01 > JAADJA01. Next base: position 28,372 of record JAUVJI010000034.1, on the reverse strand, counting down.
CCTGCAAGGATAGTCTTAATTGGAAGAATATATCAGGGAAATTGATATTGTATTTCCAAAAAGATAGTCTTGTTAAAAACATTTCTTTTGGCGACCGGCTGATTATCCGGGCTAATTTGAGTGAGGTCAGCCCTCCCATGAATCCTGCTGAATTTAATTACAAGCGATATTTATCCAATAAAGGTATTTATAATCAAGGTTACATCAGGACAGGTGCATGGAAAATTTTATCGTCTAATAATGGAAATATTGCAAAAACCATAGGATTGAAACTCAGGTTGGTTTTTATGGAAATCCTGCAAAAGCAAAATATTCAGGGAAAAGAATTTGCTGTTGTTTCAGCAATACTATTAGGCTATGATGATTTTCTTGACAATGAGCAATTGAAAGAGTTTTCAGGTGCGGGAGCGATGCATATTTTATGTGTTTCAGGATTGCATGTAGGTATCATTTATTTTATATTGAATAGCCTGTTAATTTTTCTTAATAAAAGAAGATCAACCAGGATTATAAAAGTATTTATTCTATTAGGGCTGATATGGTTATATGCGCTTATAACAGGTTTTTCTCCATCAGTATTAAGAGCGTCCACCATGTTTTCTTTTGTTATTGCCAGCGGTTTGGTTAAGCGAAAAGTGAACATATACAATTCATTGGCTGCTTCAGCTTTTCTATTACTGATCATCAATCCATTTATCATTACTGAAGTTGGATTTCAGCTTTCGTACCTCGCCGTTTTTGGAATAGTTTGGCTGTATCGTCCAATATACAGTTTGTTTATTCCAGGTAACCGGCTATTGCGAAAAATCTGGCAAATTTCAGTTGTTTCCATAGCGGCGACATTGGCAACATTTCCACTCAGTTTATACTATTTTCACCAGTTTCCCAATTTATTCCTTGTTACCAACCTTATTGCAATTCCAGCATCCATGCTGATAATATATACCGGAATTTTGGTTTTGTTCACTTCGCCGATTCCATTTATTTCCTCTCTTTTCTCTTTTTTGCTTGTGAAGATAATCTGGTTTTTGAACTATTCTGTGAAACTTATTGAAGGTTTAAGCTTCTCAACATTTCGAGGTGTATATATCGATTCAAATGAGGCTATTTTAATTTATTGTTTGATTGTTTCAATATCATTTTTGCTATTGTACAGGAAAAAGATCTATTCTTTTCATGCGCTCGGATTGGTAGTTTTACTCCTTTTGTCATTCTCATATCGTTTATATCAAAATGTCAATCAGAAAAAGATCATTATTTATAATGTAAGAAACTCAACAGTTGTTGATTTTATGAATGGTAAAAAAGGAACATTACTTACGGATTCAGTTTTGATGAATGATGACAACAAATTGAATTACCATGTTGTGAATAACCGAATTAAATCAGGTATTGGAAGTTATGAAAATATTGTAAACCTGGAAAATGACTTTTTTGATCAGAGCCTGTATAAAAAGGGAAATTTCATTCAGTTTTATGATAAAAAATTTGTGATAATCAATAATGAATTCAAACTTTACCCTACTGATACCAAAATGAATGTTGATTACATTTTGATAACAAATAATTCCAGGATCAATATTTCTGATCTTGAAAATATTTTTGAATTTGAGGAATTGATCATTGATAACTCCAATTCATTTTGGCAAGTCAATAAATGGGTAGAGGAATGTGAAAAAGCAGGTATTAAATATTACGTTTTAGGCAATCAGGGGGCGAAGGAAATAAAAATATAAAGAGTGTGCCTAATAAAATTTTACAAATAGTAAAAAAATAATTTGGAGAGTTAAAAAAAATACTATTTTTGCACTCCCATTTCAGGGAAACGTTATTTAAAATATATTGGTCCGGTAGTTCAGCTTGGTTAGAATGTCCCGCTTGTTGGTGGGAAGGTCGCTGAGCCACCGAAAAAGAAGCAAATAATATTGGTCCGGTAGTTCAGCTTGGTTAGAATGTCCCGCTTGTTGGCGGGAAGGTCGCTGAACCACCGAAAAAGAAGCAAATAATATTGGTCCGGTAGTTCAGCTTGGTTAGAATGTCCCGCTCGTTGGCGGGAAGGTCGCTGAGCCACCAAAAATGATGCAAATAATATTGGTCCGGTAGTTCAGCTTGGTTAGAATGTCCCGCTTGTTGGCGGGAAGGTCACTGAATCACCGAAGAAGAAGCAAATAATATTGGTCCGGTAGTTCAGCTTGGTTAGAATGCCTGCCTGTCACGCAGGAGGTCGCGAGTTCGAGTCTCGTCCGGACCGCATCCAGTAAAATTAAACCCTTGTAAATAAAAAACTTACAAGGGTTTTTTCTTTTATAGGGGTCGGATTGGGGGTCGTTTTATTTCTTATTCTGTCTATTCAATATATAACTCAATGTGTGAATTATTTTAGTTGGTGATTGTTTATTCTTCACAATTAGTCATCTTTAACTTTTAACTCGGGATTCGTATATTCTACCAAGTCATCTTGCTGCCCTCTCATCTCCAAACATTTATCAACTATACTGCAAATGAGATTTTCATCTCCTCTGCAATATCCTATATGCTGGCTAAAAACTTTCATATTTTGATCAAATAGGATGGTGAAGGGTAATTCTGGTACAGCCATAGCTCTTTTCAAATCCCCGTTTTTATCCACATAAACTTCGAAATTGAAATCATGGCCATAAACGAATGGTTTTATATGATATAAATTGCCCGTACAATTTACGCAAATTGCCACAAACTTGACACCTTTTGTCTTAAGACTATCATTGTAAATTTCGTTAAACATTGAAATTTGTTCCAAACAATCTTTGTCATTTGTTTTCCAGAAAACCACTAGCAATGGTTTCCCGTCGTTATTTATTATCTCTGCAGATATGGAACGGCCTTCAAGCGTGTAAACATCAACATTTGGTAAACCGGACTTTTGTGAAAATGCTGACATTGCCAGCAGTATAGTTGTTAACGTTGAAAACAATTTAAAATATTTCATAGTAACCTCCCTTTTTTAAAAGATCTTTAATATTGATAGTTCTTTCTATTTGTAACTATAACGAGCAGAAAGTGACATTAAAATTCTATTTATATCTAATAAAAGAGTAACTGTTATTTTTGGTTTATACTAAACAACCATATTGGATAACAATTCACTTCCATTGAAAAATAAAGTCCATTCCTCAAAAGTGCCTGAAATGTTATAATGCTTTTGATAATAGTATATCTGAGCATTAAAACCTTCAATCTTTGATTCGTCCCTTAGCAAAAAATCAAAATTGACTTGAGAATGCATTGCATTTACAAGTGCTAGGTCATGTACTGCACAACTCAATGGAATTTTCAAATTCATCTGCCGATTTATAAATTTTAATTCTTTAGTAGCTATAATAACGAATACAATAATTATGAATCCTGTAAGAAATAAAGTATTTTCCATTTTAAACCTCCATCTTTTAAAGTTGATTTTAATTGCTGATTTCATTTATTAGTAGCTTTAGATAGAGAGTTGTGACAAATTAGACCGTGTTTTGGAAGCATAACCCTTATTATTAATATTGATAGAAAATCCTGCTTAAAATAAACAAGGCCATCTCAAACTTGAGATGGCCTTACTATTAACCTCGCTTAATTTTTCAATCAGGTAACTGTTGATTCATCTTTACTGCATAATCATGAATGTCTCTTGAGAAAAAGAGTTTCCATTCCTGCAGATTACCATAGATCAAATAAGGTGTGTTCTTGTAGATGACCTGAGCAACATAATAACCATTCGTTTCATTTTGCAAAAAATCATCATTAAGTTGATGGTACATGGCTACAACGAGACCAAAGTTTTGTTGAGCACAGTTTAGGGATATTCTTACAGACAACGCTTTATTAGCGCCATGCTTCTGAGAAAATCCCATAGTCGCAAATGAAAAAATTGCGATTACTAAAAAAATTTTTGTTGTTTTCATTTTTCCTCCAATTTTAATTAGTTAAATACATTAGTTAGTAATCTGGAGGCATATATTGTGACAATAAAATCTTAAAATAAAATGAAGTGAACCTAAATATTAGATGGAACTTATAAAATAGAATGAAATTGCCTGTAACGACCAAATGCTATCAATCAACGCAGATAGGTTTGCGAAAAATAGCACATTGTTATTTATCGATTACAGAGTCCTGCAATAAACTCAATTCTGTTTAAGTTCTCCAATTAAAAACCTGTAAATTGGATGAGAATCAAGTTTAGTAACTCGCTTCAACTGTATCAAGGCGTCATTATAATCTTTATTTAAGTAATAGGCATAAGCAAGACTTAGATTTAATTCCTGATGATTTGGTGCTATTTGTAAACCCTTTCGAAACATTTTCATTGCATTTTCCATTTCCTCATTATGCATATAGGTTATTCCAAGATTGTTCAATAAATCTACATGATATGGATTCAGGTTGATAGCTGAAGTCAAATATTCCTTTGCATCTGAAAAATTGCCCATTTGAATGCTCGCCAATCCAGAATAAAAATCTAAAGGAGCTGTAAACTGATCCAATTTACAGAAAAGGGTTTTGGCAGCATCAACCTCCCAATGAATTTTATACCACTCCTTTGAGTTTTTATGATTATGAATAGTATAAATATGTTTTTCTGATGTAAACCTGGAATATGACAGAAATAGAAATAAAATAATGATTATTATGATGAATGAAATTATGCAATATAAAAATGTTTTATTTAATCTAACAAATGAATATTTCTTCTTTTCCTGAATAATGGCAAAAACAATTGTTGAAGATATATAAATGTTTTGAATAACACGGTCTTTAGGATAACTAAAAAATGAAAATGTAAGATAACCGAGCAATGTGGATATTAGTAATAAATTAAACAAAACCTGTTCTTTTGAATGATTGATTATTAAATTCCTTAATAGACTTTGTATTAATAAAATAAAGATTGAAAGGTATAGTATTAAACCTATTATGCCTGATTCTGAGAGCAATGAAATGTAATCATTATGAGGACGTTGATAAAAAGTCCTGTTATTCTCCGATATCAAACCTTGATTGCCAAAACGAAGTATTTCAATCTTCCAACTTCCCAAACCATGTCCTAAAACAGGTGCTTCTTTTATAAGATTAAATGATTTCTTCCAAAGTTCAATCCTATCTGTAACTGATAATGTATTTAATAGCTCTTTATATTCATCATCCAATTCTATTTTATTGAACGATCCGAAATAAATAAAAAAGCTACTTGAAATAATTATTGAAGTGAGGATAATCAATAGTAAGCTTCTACTTTTTAAAATCGTACTTACACTTTTTCTTAGATTTTGATTTGCAACTAAAATTATTAATATACACGTAAAAAATGTGAAAAATGCCAACCACACTGCTCTGGAACCTAAAATTATAATTAATGCCAGAATAAGAACTGAAACCACCTTGGCAAAAATTCTCCAGAATTTTGTTGGTGTAAATGAAGCACCATACAAAGTATAAGGAATGGAAAGAAATAGGATTTGAGCAAAGAGATTTCTGTGTTGAAAGATACTATGGACTTCATAAAGTTGATTAAAATTTTGAAAACCCAATCTAAATACCCCGGTAATCATTTGAAAAAGTGACAAACTTACAGTAATGAAGCTAAGTGTAATAACAATTTTCACTATTTGATCCAAGAAAGTACTTTGATTATTAATATAAATAATGGTCAAAAAAACTATAAGTACTAAATATGAAATAAATCTCGAAAGTTCAATTAGAGCATCTGAGTTATTTCTTGAATTTAAAGCACTTATAAACAGGAATATAAGAAATGCAACATAGGCAAATACTATTTTATTATTAATAATAGAATGGAGAATTTTAGTTGGTTGATATTTATTTCGAGTAATTATTAAGTAGGTTAGCAATATAAAGTTGCAAATACAAAGTGCCAAAAACTTAATATGCAATCCCGGATCGAGATTTTTATATGTAAATATTAATGTTATCGGATAAAATAATATCCACAGAAATACTCTGGAGAAAATCCTCAAATCTTTCACAATGTGAATTAATCTATTGATCTTTGATGCATCTGACAGAAAATGCTGCCAGTGATGTAGTATTTGTATATACTGATGAACTGCCTGAAGAAAGACTTATAAACCTCCATTCATCCCAATCTGGACTTGATGTATAAAAGTAGGCGGATTCATTTTTTTCTTCATAATAATTGCTATGAGAAAGTTTATACCCACCTGGTAATGCTGAAAATCCACTTTCATTTGTTGCACTATTTGGAGCTTGCCAATACTGTGTTCCGGTCATTTTAAGTTTTTTACCTGCATTGTAAATACCACCTAAATTATTGACTAATAATTGCCACTCGTTTGAAGTTGGCACATGCCAACCTCCAGGGCAAATGCCCTGGGTGCCTTCTGTTGTAACGTATTGCATCATTTCGTCCCATTTGTAAAGACCTCCGTAAATACCACAGTTGGTCTCATAGTTATTATAACAATATTTTTCAATAGTAGTGTTATTTGACGGATAATCTGATCCCTCTATTCTTGTTCCAATATTAAGGTTTTCCTTAAACCAGCATTGGTTGTCTATTTCCACAGTTTCATAAATTTTACCGGAGTATTCAATTGATAATCCACATTCGTATGCATGATCATAACTTAATATATCTCCATAACCTGTTCCTCGTTCATTTGTCGCATAGGCTACTACAAAATAAGTTTCTTCCAGTGCCAAGCTTGAAAGAGTGCTTTTAAGAACTCCTATTTCGACATTGTCTGTTGTTTTTCTTTCGTAATTGTCTAAGGAGGGATTTCCGGTTGTGTTCCAACATATGCCGCAGGCTGTAACATCAGAACTGCCACTTTTAATTAATTCCCATTCACATTCAGCACTGGTTGAAGTTAAATATGTAATACCCTTGATTTCAACTTCCGGAGCAATAAATGGAGGATCGTCTGAACTACACATTGTCAACAATATAACTACAATAGGAATTAAAGCGTAATAGATTAATCGTTTCATAGTATAATAATTTATTAGTTTAATTGTAAACATCCTCAATATTTGAATTAGAATAGAAATCTTGTTAAAATCTTCCACTTTTTAAAACTATATTTTAACAACCTCTTCATCCTATGGAAAAGTTGTAAAGGTTTTCATCTCACCATAGCCTGTACCAGCACTATTCTCAGCATAAGCTTGGTAGCTACAAGTTGGATCAGATGATAATCCTGTCAATGTACTTGTGAATGAACCCATTTTAGTTCCATCACCTGATTTGTGCCAGAGGACTCCCCAAGTAGTAATTGTATTGGGAATTGTATACATAATGCCACTTTCTATAATATCTGCTCCACCATTACTTCTTATAGTTCCACCACTAATAGCAGAAGTTGATGTTATATTTGTAGCAGTAATTGTTTCAATAGTTGGTACCACCGGATCTTTTTTACATCCATAGCATATCAATATTGATATAATTATTGTGAAGCAAAAGAATAATAGGGATAATTTTTTCATCATTTCATGTTTTAAAAATATGTTTTTCCCTCTGATATAATTTATACATGTTAATAATATAATTAAGCCTATAAATAGTTTCATTTTACTAAAATAAAATACCAACATTAAATGAAAAACAACTGCTTGTACCATTTACCCATGCCTGACTATACCGTGAATTTAAAATAACGCATGATTTATTTGTATAAAATGCTAGTCCTGCACCTAAAATCAATCCACAATCAGCTGCTGAATACCAGGTATCCATGTTAGGAATATTAAATTCTTCTTCAATTTGTTCCAGGACAGGATAAAGTTTCTTTTGTGTTAAAAGAACTTCCAAAAATGGACCTAATTCAAAATAAAACTTGGTATTTCTTGATCCGAATGATGGATTAAATAAAAATGGAATTACAGAAAAATAATCAATGTTTACAGGATATAACTCATCTTCTCCATAAAGTGAGAGATCAAAAGTGTATCCTTTGCGGTCAAATAACAATTCAGACTGAAATCCTAAAACATTATTAAACTGGAATTTATGAAACATACCTATGTTAAAACCAGTTTTTGATTTGATATAAACTTCAATATAATTAAGCCGTTTTGAAATGTTCAAACCACCTTTAAATCCTATCATATATTTCCTGGATTTCTCTATGGATTTTTTGTCAATATAATGTGGCTTAGCTTTTATTTGAAATTTCACATTACCAGTTAGTTCGGTTGTTTCTTTTAAAACATCCCAAATGATGGTTTTAGCTTTTCCTGCCTTTTGTGACTCTCCCACATCACCTGACACATATTGCAAAGGCCCTTTCCATGATAAACCATCATCAATGCTATAGAAAATCTTTATATCATATGTGTCGATGTTTTTTTCTTCCTCTATATCATAAGAGATTGCTATATTTTTATTCGTTTGTTCAAATGTTACATTTTCTACTTTTTGAGCTTTTATAAATGGCTGGTATAATAAAATAAATATTGCTAAAATTACTACTGTCCTATTATGTTTGAAATTATATATAGTTCGCATGAGTATCATTTCTAAAATAAAATTCCCATATTTATAGAAAAACCTCTATTGTATTTTTGTATATTATCCGATTGATATGAATCATAATAACTTAAACCATTATTATCATAAATACCACTAATTCCATAACAATATCTTAAGCTAAATGAGATACAATTTTTTCGGTTATAGACAATTATACCTATACCAGCAAAAGCTTGTACATTTACTTGTTCATAGTCACCACTTTCAAGCGGTTCCACCTCACTTTCAACAATATCATAAGAATCAGCAATTTTATTGCGATTAAACAGGACTCCAATTGATAATCCTAATTCAGGATAAATCCTCGGACTGGTCTTTCTGATATTAATTTGAACAATGATCGGATTGATTGAAAGATAATCAAAATAAGTAGTATAATTATTATTATTGTACGAAATTTCAGATAAATTATATTTGGATCCTTTACGGTCAAATAGTATCTCCTGCTGGATTGAAACAAGGCCGTCCCCATTAAATCTGTGAAATACTCCTATGTTAAAACCCACGAGAGATTTTGAATAGTCATCCATATAACCCACCTGCTTGGCTATATTTAGACCGGACTTAATACCTATCATATATTGATAAAACGTTTTCCAATAACTTTTGTCCATAACATAATGAACTTTAGCTGTAATCTTAAATTGAAGGTTGCCAATCAAATTTGTGGTTTCACTTAAAACATCCCAAATTATAATTTTAGCTTTTCCCGGTTTAATTTCTGAACCAGTATCACCTGAAATATATTGCAACGGTCCTATCCAGAACAAACCGTCATCAATACTGTAGTAAATTTTTACATCATAAGTGTCAAGATTATTTTCATTCTCAATATCGTATGAAATTGCTATTTTTTTATCCCTTTGCTCGAAAGTGACATTTTTTACTTGTTGAGCAGAAAGAATATGAAATGTGGTCAGGAAGATTACTATTAATATAGTTCTTACTTTTAAACCGTTGAATATTCCTGTTTTCATTTTATGGTTATATTTGATTAAATTTCCATTGTAACAATGTTATTTAAACGACCAATCTTTCCAAATTTCCGTAACAGAAGGACTAGCAGTGATAATAGGATCCTGTTCTCTGCGATTAACTCGTAGCGATTCTACACATACATTTTGCTTTAAATACTCAGCAAGATCAGAATAGGTTATATCTCCTTTGGTTTCCTGTAATTTTTTTAACAGAAAATAGGTGAACATTCCATGTTTCTCTTCTTCATATGGTAAGGCTGATTGCTCGCCTGTACTTGCTGCATAAACAACCATATTGCCACTAACTCGCTCATCTTTTGGTTTTATTGCTATGCTTCTGGCAGCCAATAATCCTTGATTCCTGCCACCTCCTGAAAAACAAGCATCCAGGAAAACGGTTATTCTTTTTGCACCTGTATTCGCAAATCTTTCATACACATCTGATAACCGAATTGCTGATCCCAGATTGGCGGCAGTTACATCAACAGGAATAAGATATGGAATATTCGTGGATTCATCGGGAAATCCATGCCCTGCATAGTAGAATATTAGTTCGGCATTATCAATCATTTGAGCAAGCAAAGCAATCCGTTCGATCTCAGCCTGCATCTTACCAGCTGTTGCATTTAAACACAAAAAGGTGTTCTTTTCTTCAACTCCCAGCGTTTTAACTGCGTATTCTTTAAAGATACTTGCATCTGATATTGCGTATGGAACATTAACCTCTGGATTTAAATTTTCAGAATAATCTTCATTACCAATAATCAATGCAATCCTGTTTGGATTTTTTGACCTATTAATGGGTATATCTTTATCTACAATGGAGGTGAGTGAACCGAATACAATTATTTTATCTTCTTCTTCTTTTCCTTGCACAACAATCTTTTCATTTGAAACAGCCTGATTCATTGCTAAAGTGAGAGAATAGTTTTCGGCATATTCACCAAGTTTTTCATTCATTTCAAATGTAATAGGAATTTCTGTGCTTGAATAGTTAATAGTTGTAACAAGTGAATATTCAATTACTTGTTGCTGACCTGCGAGAAGGTTATTGATATAAACTGTTTGGTTATTTGATAAACAGTAAATGTTTTCAGGAAAAATAACGTTAACAGTTACATCTTCTGCCATTCCCTGTCCAATATTTTGAACCAGAGCCTGCAAGCCGAAAGTTACTTTTTTCTGAATTGTTGTTCCACTTTTACTTGTTATGCTATAATCAACAACTTTTATCAAAGGAGAAGCAAACTTTTTAGTTTGTACCTGCATCGGTATAGGATCAGTACCAAAACCATTGGTCTCTTCAATACGAATATTGAAGGTGACTAAGCCATCCAGAAGTGACATATCAGCAGAAATTGGCAGTTTCACATCCAGGGATTCACCGGAAGGCAATGAACCTAAGGATGTTTCTTTGTCATATTCCAGGCCACTTTTATTCCCTGTTTCCTGAAGCATAACTCTCAGGTTAAGGCCTGGACCCTGTCCTGTATTTCTAACTGTAAAATGAAGATAAGATGTTTCATTTGCATCAATGATATTATTGTCATTAATGTCAGTAAACCTGAGACTTTCCTTTTCTATTTCAATAAAAGGAGGTTGAAGCGGTTCACTTGTAATATTAACAAACTTGGATTCACTGACTCCCGTAACAACTTGGGGAAAAAGGTTGTATGACATCAATGTTATCAGGATCGGGAGTAGAAATTGCTTTTTCATTTTATTGCTTTTTTAGGTGTTGATTTTATTGAATGATGTTTTGTGCATATTTAAAAATAGTCATGGTACCAGGTTTTATCCCCAATACCATGACCTCTACTAACCTTAAAAATTCATTAATTTTTCGAGTTTTTCTTGTAATAGATCTGTTTCTTCTTCAAGTTTTTTGCGGATAACTCTTTTAGCAGCTTCTTTAGCTGTTTTGCTATCATATGCTAAACGAACATTTGCTTCAACATTTTTATCGATCTTCTTATACAATTCTACCAGAGGTATCACCCTGCCCAATTCCTCTGCAATAATGTTTTTAGCTGCTGCAACAGTTTTTGTAATAGATAAGGCTTCTTCATTATTAAGCTGCATGTTTGCAATATTATTCTCAATTAGTGCCGCTACATTGGTTCTAATGGTTCCTGCCAGTTCAAGCTTGGCTGTCTCCGTAGCCTGAATTTTGGCAGCGGTTTGTGTTTCGCCAACAGACTGACCGGTTGCAACAATATACAAAGGATATCCTTCTTCATCCTGCATGTATTGTTTTGTCCAGGCATTTTCAAGTTGTTTGTCAATTGGTAAAGCCCCAGGAGCAACAAAATAGCCCTCTTTTTTAAGCTTTTTAGCTTCCTTCCTGGCCTTTTTAGTGGCTTTTGATTTAACTTCTTTATTGGCTTCTTTTTCTGTGGTTTGTGCTGTTAATGGATTTAACATTGCCATTAATAATAAGCCGATTGCTGAAATTAGTGCTAATTTTTTCATTTTTAATGTTTTTAATTATTAAATATTTATATTAATTAATTTATACAATTGTTTGTACCATATATATTATAAATGTGACAACATTAAATAAGAAACTTAGATTTTTTATTTAAGATGTGGATTTTATCGAATCCATTTAAGAAAATTTATTATCCAAACTTCAATCTTTAATGCATCGGACGCTATATCCATAAGCTTTAGATACCCATTCATTTTTGCTTACAGCAACTTCATCATAATTTAGAAAACGACCGTAAGCATGATTTGAAGACATTTCTGAAGCTGTCCACCATCCAGCAAATTCATATCTTGCATAAAATAATCCATCCCATGCAACACGGACACCACCAGGGAGTGCCCAAAAATTACTTTCGTTGGTAGCACCGGTATTGGGATATGTCCAATGAGTTGTTCCTGCTTCTTTTAATTTCCCACCGGCAATACTATCTCCCCCCAGGTAATCAGATAATATTGTCCATTCTCCATCGGTTGGTACATGCCAGCCAGATGGGCAAAGCTTTCCTGTGTTTATAGTATAAAAATTATATATTGCACCATAAGTGTTTTTGTTTGTACCTGCATCATTATTATACCAGCAATAACCTGGTGTGGTTAAATTTATCCATTGATTATCGTTTGTAATCAGTGGAATTGTTGTTCCATCATTATAAGTAGCTGTTTTTAGGTTTTCTGCCATCCAGGTTTGATTACCAATTTCAATTGTATTGTAAACATTTCCTTCTATATCTGTTATCATTCCACCTGTTTTAAAGGACTCGGCATTTCCGTAAGCTGTACCTGAGCTATTGGTTGCATAAGCTTTAATATAATAAAATGTTTCCGGTATTAATTCTCCTAAAATGCTGCTGAAATTTCCTATTCCACTGCCATCATTTGTAGATCCCAACTTATTGGATAGAGAAGGGCTACTATCTGTACTCCAGCAAACTCCAAATGCTGTAATTGGAGAGCTACCCTGGCTGGCTATGTTTCCACCACTTTTTGCAGTGGTAGCCTTAATACTTGTTGGTTTTACAGTAGTAACTTCTGGTAAAATGTAAGGTTCATCATCAGTCCCGCAACTAATGATCAATGATATTATACAATAAAATATCAATACTGAAAAAGTCTGTTTTAGAAATTTTATTTTTTTCATGGTTAGTCCTTATTGTTTTGATATACTGATTTTTATTTTTCGAACCTGGAAACTATCCATAACAGCGCGATTATCTGACAACCAATCTATAAAATTTTCATGGTCTAGGGACTTAGGCAGCCGATAATTTTCTTTATATTCTGTGATAACTTGGCTATTATCCAGCATTGGTTTTGCATAAACATCTTCAGCAAAAACTATATAAAGTGAATTAAACTCCTTATCCTTTAAAGTAAACAGTTCATAGTCATCTACGATTTCACTATCAAAATATTGATTGTCCTCTGAGAAGAACAAATATTCTTTATCGCCGGTTACATATACTGCTTTTAGATAATTATCAGTCATATAGTCATATGGCAGTAATCTGAAAACGGTTGTTCCATCACTTAGGAAAATGTTGAGGAATCCGTTTTCCGGGCTTTTAAAATGTAAGTACAAAGACTCTCCGGAAAAAAAATTTGTTGTTCGACATTTTGAATCAGGACAATTTAAAGTTTGAAATTCAATATTAGCTTTTGGTTTTGCCCTTTTAGCAATTCCCTTAATATTACATGTTATCCAGGTTTCGTATTCATCACCATATTGCCCTTCTATTTTACGATTGGCTTCGTCAAACTTACACTCTATTGTCCTTATCCATTCGCCTCTTACCTTTGTTGTTCCAATGATGTTGTAGCTCATTTTTCCATTTTCGAGCATAATATCTGCGTCCTGTCCAACATATGTCCCAAATTCATTTTCTATTGCGTTGATCATGGCTAACTCCCTAGCTTTTTCGCGAGTATCTTCCTTTGTCATATTGGTTTCTATTCTAATTTCATAGCTTCCGGTTACCTTAACTTTATTAATGTTTTGACAAAACAAAAAGGAGTGAATTAATACCAATAAAAAAGTAAAGAATAATTTCGATATTGATTCGCAAATGAAATTCCTATTCATAATCAATTATTATTGGTTGTACATTTCTTAAATCCTCCATACCATTTCCACTTTTGGCCCCAATGTATGTCGGATCACAAATATAATATTCTTTATCATTATAGAAAAGATAATCCCCCTGAATCTTTTCATTGAAAGCAACAGCTAATGAAATATGAGTAGGGTAACTCAGACCTACAGTTGATAAATCTGTAAAATAAATAACTAACCTTGCTAATAGAACAGCCCTATCTTCGCAATCAGCGTACGGATAGTAAAGTGTTTCTTCTGCAAACAAATATTTTTCATATCCAAATTGATCTATATCGTTTTTATATGCAATCGAAAGTTGAATAAATTCCAGCAAAATATCAATGATTTGTACTTGATTTTTACCAATAAATAAATCATTAAAGAATTCGTGGAGTTTATATAATATCGAATTGGAAACAGGCGTACTGAAGTAAAGATTTAAATCAGCATCAGGGTAGTCATTATAATAATCTATGAGATTTTTATTAATTTGTATATTAAATGTATCATCCCTGAAAATAAATGACCTAGTAATATTATTTGGCATGAACAAAGGAGTTACTTTCAAGAATAAAGAGATTTGATTAGTCGCATTAGGATATTCCGCTTCATGCGAAATTAATATGGCAATCTCATCAGGGTCATCCTCAAATGCAATCAGATAATATTTTTTATTGTTGAGGATAAAATATGAAGTGTTGTAGACCTCATGACTGGTGTTAACAAGCAAATAGAACCTGTTTTTATCTAATCCGGATTTTACATCATTATAATTTTTCAGTAGAGCATACCATATGAACAGTTTTTGATCATTGAGTGATTCAAATATTTCCCGGGCTGCTGATTTTAGTAATAAAATGTAACCCCAATCATTCTGTTTTAAGCTGTCTGCCGTTTGTTTTAACAGTTGTATTGTGCCATTCAATTTATTAGAAGACATTGCTCGCCTAAAGAACTGGCTAACTGCTTCTTTTGAAATTTCATCAACTTGCGGTAAATCTTTCTTTGAATAATAACTATTCAAATTTGATCCATAATAATCAAACTGTTTAGTACAATCAAATTCGTTAAGGTTGATTTTATCAATTATTTCAAAATTATATTCTGGTTCATTACCATTGTTATAAATTAATTTATCGTTCTTTCTTGGAAGAATTTTAAATCCCTGGTCAATCTTTTCTTCTGCTACAGGTTGTTTTTCTGGTTTAGGTACTACTGATCGGTCATTTCGAAACATTTTAAATTCCCGCCAGGAGTCATCTAAAAATTTTAGAAATATAGAATCATTTTTGCTCTTAAAATCATAGAATTCTTTTGTGATACTTTTATTGAAATCATCAAATTGTTTTTGAAAATCAATATCATTTGTATCCTTTTGACAGAAGCTATAACCTTGAATAAGGAAAGTTAGGGTAATAAGACTTTGTTTTATATATAGTATTATAATTTTCATTCAACTTCTATTTTTTATCTTTTATTTTTTATTCTGATGTTTTCGGTTAAAATCAATATATCATCACCTGTTTCTTTAGCCTCTGCATGCCAAAAAAGTTTAGCATCTACAATAGTGTCCTTTAAATAAATATACTTACCTTTAGAAATATTATCACTTGTAAAATATAATAGTGTATCTATTTTCTGATCAGTTTTATAAATGTAAATCTCAGTTAAGTATATGGCCTTTTGAGAAGTATCTGCAATGTCAATAGAATCTTTTAAAATATCTAAGTGTATAAATTCAGCGGAACCAATTTCAATGATTTGACCCGAATTGATTTTAAATTTTTCGTAAAAGTATTGATCAGCTTTGTATTCTAGTTCATCGAATTGTGGAGTGATAAAGTTGTTGCTATCAGTTATTTCTTCAGTTATCAAAATATCTTCAACTCCATTTTCAGTCGGTTTTAGTAGTACATATATCCCGATAAGAAATGCAATTGATGCTGCAATGGCAACATATGTCCAGGAGTTTCTAAAAATAGACTGTTTTTCTGATATTAAAGAATACACTAAATCTTTCGATTTCTCATATTCATCAACTTTGTGTAATTGAAATTCAATTTCTTTCCTTAAGTTGATTTCTTCAGCAAATTCAGGATCTTGTTGTATTTTTTTATTGAATTCTTCAATTTCTTTGGAAGATAATTCTTTGTCAAAATACCTGTTAATAAGATTAATATCTTCTTTGTTTAGAGCCATCTCAATATTTTATTTAACATTATTTTTTAAATATTTATTTAAAAATTGATCATCCTTTACAAGGCTTATTAGTTTTTCTTTACAACGATGAAATAGTTGTCTTGCATTAGCTACTTCAATATTTCTAATTTGAGCTATTTCATCATATGATCTATATTCACTTGATTCAGGGTCTCGCTCACCTATGCGTAGCCTTAGATTAATAATTTCTTTACAATCCTCCGAAAGTTTATTTTTAAGAATTAGCAATTTATCTAAAATTTCAGTTTTGTCACTTGTATCAAAAGTTTCACCTTTATAATTGTCAGAAAGTTCTGTAAATCCTTCCATCCTTTTGAACTCTTTCCTGCATAGATTGCGACAGATTGAGTACAAATACGTTGACATGATTGATTGTCCTTTAAATTTACTTTCTAAAAGATTATCTCTAAGAATGTATAATCCTCTGTGGAATATTTCCATAGGATTTAGTAGCGTATTTCTGTATTTAAGTACCATCGATTTTATTGTAGGATAATTAATTTTAATTATATATTTAATAATTGTTTCATCCCATGATATAAGTCCATCAATCATTTCTTTTTCTGAGTATTTATACATATAGTATCTAAAGTTTAAATTATGTGACAGTTAAATATAAAATTTCTATTTAATGAAATTCTGAAATATAACTGAAATCTGCCAATATTCCTTAAATAAGCTATCATTTTGGTGGATTAGGCTCATAAAGATATGCAAAAAATTTTATGAGACAATTGAATTTATCGGAATATGAATAATTAGTTGGATTTATTCAAGAAATTCTTTTTAGTAGGATAGGAAACAATATATTTAATATCAGCAATTGAAATATTAAAATAGAGACTGCTTCGAATAAAAAGCAGCCCCTGATTAATAGTGTTTTATGTTAAAATTTGTAATAGATGCTACACTGGAATGAACTTATTTTTTTATTATTTTTTCCGTTATAAAATCATTATCATTACTAATTTTCAAAAAATAAACACCTGTTAATAATTTACTTAAATCAAGATTTGTTATCTTTTTGTGAAAAGGTTTTGATAAAATTTGTTTACCTGTTAAATCACATATCATAATATTCATATTATCAGATAATTCTTCATGCTGATTTTCAATAGTTAGAATATCTTCAACAGGATTAGGATAGATTTTGATTAAATGATCTAAAGAAGTATTATCATAAATACCAGTAGTCATAATTTCCAAAGGGGTAATGTGGTACTCTCCTTCGTTTTCATCTACAAAATATACACTAATATAATAATAGCCCCCACTTATACAACTGATGTTTTCCAGATCTATTGTAATTGTTTCGTTACCTGCTTCCCCAGGTTCTAGAGTAACATAATCATATCCTAAATAACAATCATAAACTCCACTGCTAGGATCTATTAAAAGATAGTATTCTATACGGGAACTGGTTGCAGCACCTAGTCCAATATTTTTAATTTGAACATCAATGCTTAAATAATCATCAATGTTTACTGGATTTGGACTAAAACTGCCACTGGCTATGGTCAAATCTGGCTCATATTGAGTTGAGGAATATTTCCACAATTCTACATTATCGACGTAAGCACCTTCAGGTTCTGAAACAGTGTAATCACTTTGGAAAAAGAATGCAATCCAAACCTCTTGTTGCCCGCATAGATTTCCTATCGTATAAACATCTGTTAAATCGAAAGTGTACTGATACCAGTTGGTATTGTTACCTGACCATTGAACCCCATAATAATTTGTTCCGTTTTTTGAAGCCATAACCTGAAAATAGTCATAATCTGATTCCGTATGAGCCCACCAATGAAAATTTAAATATGCATCAGTTGCATTCGATAAATCAAATGGACCATATACCATATATGCTTTCATATCATTCGGATAATCATATCCGCAACTAACGCTCTGACTTCCCATGTCAGCACAATGTGCTGAATAACTCCCATTATAATCTTTACATGTTGCATCATCCCAATAAGCATCTGTATAACCGCTACTACTATTTGCTGACCATAAACTATTTGGGAAGGATCCTTCAAATCCTTCTGACATAATTAATGTCAATCCTTTTGAAGTGCTTTCTCTATTAACTTTTTCTTCAGTTTTTTTATCATTATCTTTTTGATGTAATAGATTTGAGGATTTTTCTAAAATAGTTTGTGCATAATATGGTTGATTCGAAATTGAATTTACAACACCTTTAGTTCGAGGATATTCGGATGATAATGGTAATAATTGATTAGTTCTATTATCATACCTCAAAGCATCTACATCATAGTATGAATCAAAATGTTTTATTGAAACAAAACTATTTTCAATAGGTTTTGAGTTAGATAGAGTTTCAATACCTTGTGACCTTACATCCCTGGAATAGTATAAATACAACATAATGAATACTGAAAATAAAATAAATATTTTCCTGAAATTCAGATTTTTAATAAGCAATTCAGACAAATGATGATTTGAACTGTAATTATTTCTTGTAAAAGAAGAAATCGGGTAAGGTCTTGAGAAACATTTCATGCATAATTTATTGTTAAACATGTAATAGATGAAAGTTGTGATTTTACTGGATAGAATAAAGTTTAAATTTTTCATGATGTCTTAATTTTAAAGGTTAAACAATATGTTTTGATATTCTCATAATTTCAGTGCTTTTAGTAACAAATTCACCATGAGTACCTCATCTATTAAATTTGTGACAACGTGGTAATTTATTTTACTTGGAGATTTAAGTCTTATGGATTTGTTCAGGTTAGAATGTTAATAATGGATTATATGCTATAGAAAGGGATTACGAGTTATTTTTAGTTGATATAATTCAAATTCAATTAGCTCGTTAGAATGAATTGGTTTACGGTCGATTTCCCGACCGCTGGTAATAAACTTAAACAATTATAAATGAATAGTATATAGAATTGACATCGATAGAAGGGGTCAAAAGTGGGTCATTTTAAATGCTTTTCTCTTAGTATTCTTTATAACCAAATATATTCTATTATGTTGTGGCTCAACTCCTTAAGGATGTATTAAATAAATATTTACAAGCTTGCATAAAAAAATACGGGCTTTTTTTATTTACATAGGCCCAATAAATTATAGTAAATAAACATTTCGAATTAAAGTTGATTTAATAAAGTCTAATAAATAATCATTTTACCTGTATAAATCTGTTCACCAATAAATTCAATAAAATATATTCCTCCACGTAAATCTTCTCTCTGAAAAATAATATAACTCGAATTAATATCGGTTACTTCTTTTATTAGCATACCTGATGAGTTGTAGATCCTAAAATGATATGAATTACCTTGTTTATTTGGAACTTCAATAATTGTTTCATCAGTAAAGGGATTTGGGTAAACTTTAACGATAAATTCATCATTGTTTCCATAATCACCAACATCAATTGCAGTAATCACTGATAAACCATACTCTTCAAACCTTTCAGAGTTTGGCATTAAATGATTATAGGTTACTTTTAACGGATAATATTTGTTATTTGATGATCTGTATAATTTAATGTTAAAATATTCATTGGAATAAAATCCATCCTTCTCTTGAGTAATATAATCATCACCAAATGCAATTAGGGCTAAGTTTCCAACATCTCCCAAATACTCTGACATGCCACAACATACATCCTCTGTTGTATTTACTATAATAAGATCACCCATTTTTATATTGTCTATTGCGGATTCCTGTATTGAAATGATATGTGGAATACCTGTATTAATGTATTCTATTGGGGCATTTTTATATTCAGGAGGTTTATGTTTTTCATAATTGATGCTTGAACTATTAACTGGATACTGGGGGTAAATCACTTCGCAATCATTATAAACACCAACAAGGTATGCTTTTCCTGGTAATAGATTTTGAAGTGAATATAAATCACCTGCCGGGCAAAAAACTTCACCTGAATAAATATCATAAGCAAACTTTAAATTTTTACTCATTTCACCAAACACCTCATCAGAAGAAACAGGAAAGGATGTTAATACTGGTAATAAATTTATTCCTTTTTTAAGTGGAGCAATCCTGTTTGTCGTAAAATTAGGACCATAAATATCAATTTGTTCCGACATTTCCATTTTTACTTTGTAGCCATTCATATAATTCCAATCCCTAATTTCATTAACATGATTGGGTATATATATGCCAGAATCGGATTGCATGTATAACAAATTGTTGTAAGTAATCGGATTGGACATAATTTGATCGAGATCACTGTTATATGGAACAACACTGGATGAAATTCCACTCCAACCCATAGGTAACGCAACTATCTGTTTTACATATTCAGCATATTCAATATAAATATCTGTAGATTTAATTCTTGAATAGGGAATACCTGCAAGTTCACCTATTGCAGAAATATTAAATGAATAAGTTCCTTCAGACTCAGCTTGTTTAAACCAGTTGCTATAAATACCATCGTTAGGTTCTTCATCCCCATGGTTTCCATCATCAAATAAAATTAATGATGTTATGCCTCTATGATCGTTTAATCCTTTACACTTTGCTTCTATATTATTAATAAAATCTTCATAAAGGATTTCACTATATACTCCTAATTCTCTTTTCATTTGAATTATAGCAATTTCTTTCTCGGAAGGTGTCGAAATATCTACTAGAATTTCTGATCCGATAACTGCATCACCAATATTCAACAATTCGGCTGTTATTTGAATAGGCTCATAAATTGAATAAAGCTGCTTATCAAAGTTAGTCTCCATTTTTAATGTACTAAAGGCTGTTTGAACCAATGCATATGTAGTTGTACTATTTGGATCAGTGGAAGAAATATTTGCCTTCCAGCTTCCTATTTCCTGTGATTTTAATGTGTAATATTTTATACCTGGACCACTTACATAGGTAATTCCTGGAAAGGTCGTCCAGTTGTTTTCATTTACTTCCTGGTTTGTCGGAGTTATAAGCTCATATTCGATATTCTCATTAATGTTATCCCATATAAGTGTGATTCTCTTTTCTGAGATTGTTGAGTCTATATAAGCATCATATGTAAAGAATTGAATACCTGAGAAACTATTTTTCTCTTTTGATAAAGTCTGTCCTCCTGATATTTCATTTTGTATAGTATTAAAAATATTCATGATGGCAAGGGGATCGTTTTGTGTTGGGCTATATGCATACAATCCACCAGTAAGTCGGGCGATCTCTGCCATTTGTTGCTGATTTGCTCCCTGACCAAAAGCAATTGTATGAATATGATGGACTGTATCCTCTTTTAAATTCTGAAATAGATGAATTACATCAGCAATCCATGGTGCTCTGTTCTCGTCACCATCAGTTAATAAAACATAATTACGTGTCTTTCGCTCTGAATTTAAAAGTTGATTGTAACCGGTTAATAATCCGGCACCAATGGATGTCGCTCCAACTGCGTTTAAAGAATTCACAGCATTCATAGCAGCCTGTCTTTCAGCGGCTCCTGATATTTCATGACGGGAATAATTAACGCTTGAAGAAGCTGCAAATGAAACTACCGAAACCTCATCACCTATGTTCATTGAATAAATACCCTGGATTGCTGCGGATTTAGCATTCGCTAATGGAGCTCCTTCCATTGATCCTGATCGGTCGAGGATATAACAGATTGATGGACCTGCATGGGTGAATGTATAAACAACATTATCCCCATTTGGTGTTTTTCTATCGCCATCAAGATGGTGTACACCAAATGCTACTCCCCCACTTGCAATTTTGTCTGCATGAGCCGTTGCTGTAATTTTAAAACTTCCATTTTCCTGAGAGTGCCATTTATAAGTAATTTTATTTGCATTTCCTCCCAAAGATTCCCATTTGATATTATCAATTGTTGCATTACCTGGAGGATCAATTTCGAAGGTAAGCGCTTCAGTTGCAGGCATATTATCTCTACAATAAGTATCAACCATAAAATACCCGATACCATTAGTAGCTACTTTATCTCCATTCTTTGGATCGAATTTATCTGTCGCTGGGCAAAGGGTTATATTTCCATTTCCCTCCATACTAAATCCGTTCATGAACCAACCTAATTGGAAAGCAGATTTTGCAGATCTATAATTTCCTTCATTAAACGATCCGTTCATTCTTTTTAAAAGGATATAATTATTATATTCATTTGCAATAAAATCCGTTGTATTTGTATAACCGAAACAAACACCACCACCAATTGATTGTATAATATTGGGTGCTGAATGACAAGCTGATATAATTGATATTGCATTTGATTGAGTAAGAGAAGGTTTCCAATTTGAAGTGAACCAATCGGATAAAACATAGGCAAAATACATGTTATATTTACTATAGTACTTAATTTCCATTCCTGGTGTCCCTGTTAACCAAGTCCCAACTTGAAGATAATCCTTTAAAAAAACTCCAGCTAATGCTTCTTCATTTCCATGAGTTGGAACATATAAAAAAGCTGCATCTCTACAATTGATAAAGTTTTCAGTTGAGCAAGAGCCAAAATCATTATCATTGCTGGTCAAATCACGAAAAATTGCAGTAGTAACCAAATAATTCTGATCTTTAATGAGATTACCAACATGTTGGTACTCATGGGATGGGAAAGCAAACCAATCAAAAGCAGCTGGAGAATAGACATAAAAAAATGTCCCCTTTGGTGAAAAAGACGTAGTTAGACTTTTCATTTGAATGAAATCATTTTTATTTGCTATAGTGCTATTAGAGCTATTATTATTAAAACTTTTCTCTACCGATTTCAAATGAGGTCTTTCATTGATTAAATGAATAAATTTGTTAATCCTGTTTTCTAAATTTTGATTCGGTTGAAAATTCTCAATTAATGTTAAAAATGAATATTTACTATCATCAGGAAAAAGGTTTATACCAATTAGACTTTTCAATTTACTTTCAATCGTTCTAGTATTATCCATTAGAATATTTAGTACCTGTGGAATTAAGATTATTGATTTTCTAAAGGACATTGAAATTTCAGTACCATTCTCAAAAAAGAAGAAGCAATCCCCTTTATTTAATCTATCCCAATAAATTTGAATCATTTCTTCAAGTAATCTCTTCTTTTCTTCTTTAGATTCGACTATAGTTAAATTATTTTCTGGAGGACAAATATCCAACCTACAATAATTATTATGATAATCAGTAATTCGTAATGTTACATTCGAATCAATCTCAACATTTTTTACAAACGGCAAAGATTTTAGATATTCAATAATTTTTTGTTTTGCAATTTCTTTACTGTTGTGATTGAATAAATAAACAAGTTTAGCGTAATATATGGAATAATAATTGTCCCACTTAATACTTAGATAATCATAAATTGTAGTTTCCTTTGACAAATAATTAGGCGTAATAGGATTAAAATTGACTTCTATCTCTGGTCTTAACTCCGGAATTTTAAATATTAGATTTCCATTAATGAGGAAGCATGAATTATGAAGTACAACTTTATAGGGTGCCTCGATATATTTCCCATCAATGAAAACAAAACCATTATTGATTTCTTCAGGATTATTTTGTCCGGAAAGATATTGGTTTTGAGAAAAACCAAAATTCAATAAAAAAGTTAATAGAAAAAGACTTCGGTGTTTGTATATTTTATTCATCGCTTTATCTTTTTGTTCAATAAATTATTGTTTAAGCATGATTTTTCATATTTAAAAACTAAATGTTGATATCATCCTACCTGAGAATGCTGCACCATAAGTTTCCTCTGATGGTGAGAATTCACCTGAGGAAATAGTCGTGTTCCCTTTCAAATTTACAGTTACTACAAATGGAATAGATTTATAATAATTACAGGAAGACCATAAATCCGCTCTGACTTTATATGTACCACTTGCCGGTGTATTGTATCCCCAAGTAATATTCTCGTTATTTATATTGTCAATATTACAGGCCGGATTAGAATCAAGATCCAGGATGCCTCCATTTTGTCCAACCGGTGTTCCAAAGTAAATATCGTTACCGTTGGGAGTTTCAACATGCAAATCCAGATCTACCGGGTAAGCCCAGTTAAGACTTACCTGCAGAAAGTCAGATGCAGAAGCTGTTGGATTAACAACAACCTTATGTTCAGTAATTTGACTTGTTCCTGAGCTGGAGTTAACTACAATATTCAATGTAAATGAATTATAGGGTGTTGATTCGGAAAAGGTTATAATCAACAAATAAACTTCTCCTAAATCATCTGATGATTTATAAATACTGTTTAACTGTTTTGAAATCAGGATTTTTTCTTTATCAATTGCTGGAATCGTTGGGGTGTTTTCAATCCGATCCATTTTATTTGTACTATTATCAAAATTAATCACAAAATGCCCTTTAGAGTGATTGATGAATTTCGCATTCAAGTAATTTTGTGCCGTATCAGATACTGTTGAATTTCCTACAAATATTTTATTACATGGTTCATTCGTTTCAAGAAGTAATATCAGGGAGCCACCTTTAATTACTTGTGAACTGCCCTCAATTATCGGTATAATTGATGATGTAGCCTCTGGTAGATTATCTGTAGAAAAGATACCAACATTTTCATCTACATAAGCATTTGTTAGTATATCAGAAAGAAGAGGCTGTTCCCCCTCGTTGGATTCTTCTTTCTCGCATGATATCAGAATAAATAAAACCATGAAAACGAAAGAAAGGATATTAATAATAAATTTATTTCTTTTCATTTTTACCTCCAAACTCTTAAAAATTTATAATAAAGTCCCAGCCTGAATTCAAAGCCGGATAGATCAAGTTTAAAATTTCTGTCTTCTCCCTCCTCCATCACAACTTGATTATTGCTATTTCTTAGTTCTTCAATAACAATATTCCTATATACAAAATTGATAGACATTCCTACATTTGATTTCGTTTTTGGATTGATTCCACCATACACCTGATAACCGAAATTATCTCCCTTCCATGTGTCAGAATAATCATTTTGAAAATCCTCCCATTTTATATTACAGTAATAGTTAAAAAAACCACCACCTAATCTCCAAACGCCTAGAAGAAAGTTGACAGAAATACCAGGTGAATAAGATGATATTCCTATATCCAGAGCTTTGGATCCATAATCAAATTTGAATGATTTGGGAATATAACTATATTCAAATTCTGGCCTGATATCTAAAAATTTAACTGGAGTTAGGGCAATATATCCATTTGCCACCAGACCAATATGAATATCCTGATAGAGTTTCCCTCTTGTAGAGGAACCAATTGAATTTACCCAACTTTCGATAGAGGTGTTCACATCTTTGGGATCAGTATATATAATCCCCCCTTCAAGGCCAATCTTAAAAAACTTATGTGGTGTTCTTTGATTCTTAGAAAGTGTATCACTTTTTTGACCACTAACAAATGAATGTAATAAAATAATAAACAATAATGTAAAAGGTATTT
Source organism: Bacteroidales bacterium (assembly GCA_030596605.1). GTDB lineage: Bacteria > Bacteroidota > Bacteroidia > Bacteroidales > JAADJA01 > JAADJA01. The sequence continues at coordinate 2,670 of JAUVJI010000034.1, read as the reverse complement.
TAGATATTGATTGGATATTTTTATACCATTTCATTTGAAGAAATATCAAGTAATTAAAATTAGATTTATATATACATTCAACAAATATAAATTTTTTTGATGAGATATTATTATTTAATTATAGTTATTTGGAGATATTTTCCAATTAATTACATATAGAATAATCGTGCTCCTCACCGAAAATTTTATTTTTTAAATCCTTAATGCAAGGCCTGAATCATTATAGTTAATTAATTAGCCATAAGAAGTTTTGTACTATGCCTATGTAATTGAAAATGAAAATATTATTTTTGATGTGAATAAGTTCGACCATTTTTACTTTATGTGACATGTGCTAAGCCTCCTTTAAATAAAGGAATACAGAGCGACAGTCTCTTCAAAACAATAATGAATTGGTTCGACTTCAGTCCTTTAGGGTTCACCATGATAGGAAAAATTAGCTTCAATTAATAAAAGCCACTGTAATACTTAAATATTTCCTAATTTTATTCAAAAAATTTATATGGATAAGAAAATCCTTAAAATAATTGTTGGAGCCGCTGGTATCAGACCTCTATTATTAAAGTTAATACAAGTTGATCGCCTTCCAGCACTTCGCTATATGGCATTTATGCGCATTGTTCTTCTCAGCGATTCAAATCGATTAAATTATTTTAAAGATGGAGTTTTTGATGAAAATTTATACGGTGATGATTTGATTGATGTCTATCCACATGTACGCCAAAAAATAGGAGTAAAACCGGAAAATCATAAAATCTTTTGGGAAATTGTTAGCCAAATCTACCATAAGCTTATTATTTACATAAAGAATAATAAATCCTTTAGTGTTGACCAGAAAATTGAAATATTATCATCTTATCTGGAAGGGAACAAAACAAAAGGATTTTTAGAATCAAATTTTTATCAACAGTCTGAAGAAATTTCAAAATATATCACAGATTCAATTAATCAATTAAAAGATTTGCAGATAGCATCAATAGATGCGAACAAAGGCAATGATCAGGATATTCCAGAATCGGAAGAAAGCGATGATCAAAACCTTGAAAAGGATCCCTATTCCATTGATATTATTTCAGATATTCGTGAAGAATTATTTGCAACTCTAAAAATATATTTTGAAGTACCACACCGACCAATATTGAAAAACCTGATTAACGGTTATAAATATGATGGTAAGATCCTTTTTTTAAGTAATGCAAACAAACTTATAGATGTGTTTGTAAGGCTTGAAGACGTTGACAACTGTCATGCATCAAAAACAAATGTAATTGACTGGATCGCTGAAAATTTTCAATATAGGAATGCACACAAACAAATAAAAGACATGTCTCCCGGGTATATTAAATCTTATTTTTCTAAGAACAAGGAAATTTATGTTACCCAAAGAATAAAACTGGATTTCATTAAAAAATAGTTTTCATCCTATTCTATTTTCTCCATACTACATTCTGACACAAAAAAATGAAGGTGCCAAGAAGGTACCTATAGGGTAGCTTTTGGGTTTCAAGTGCCTGAAAATCATTTTTTTAATATTAAAATTGCAGCCAGTACGCACGAAAATGAATTTGGATAAAGTCATATTAACAATAATAAGCAAAGATGAACTGAAGCTCTGGATAAAGGAAGCTGTTAAGGAGCATTTCGATGATCAATCTCTTAATGGTGACCCCAATATACCTGTTTTGCTCTCCCGTCAGGAGGTAGCTGATATTTACCATATTTCCTTGGTAACATTGAGAGAATGGGAAAAGGATGGCATTATCCCAACACCGATCCGCAAGGGACACCTGGTTTTTTTTAGAAAGGCTGATATTATTGACGATATTCAAAAGCAAAATAATGGTAAAAAGTGATATAAAGATAATGGCCAAAAGCCATGGGAATTCAAATATTTATTAATTAAATTTTTAAAAATGGCAAAACAAATTTTTAACGTACCAACAGACTTGATAGTCGAGTTTGTTGAATGTCTGGACGAAAACCAACTTACAAATTCAAATGTTGGAGTTACGGAAGAAGAGGAGATCCTAATTGAGGTTTCCTATTCGAGGGAAGAACGCGAAGCAATATTGGATTTAATGGAGTTGGTTGAAGTTTCAGATGAGTAAAACTATTTCATTAATAGGGTGGCTAAGGCCACCCTTTTTTAATCGTAAATAATAACATTCATAAAAACGAATAAATATGACAACAAAACAATGTAAATATTGTGGCAATGATTTTACTCCACAAAGAAGTACAGCCCTATTCTGCTGCGATAAATGTCGTTCAGCTTACCACCAGAAACAAAAGAAATTGACAGACGATACCACAGAGATAAACTCCCCACCACCACTCAAAATGCAGGCAATGAAACAGGAGAATGATACTTTAAACGAAGACCAGGAATTTGACAAGCTGACAAAGATCCTGGAAAATATGGATGTTGAAGGAAGTTTAAGGGTTTTACACTTAAGGAGCTGGATGGAAAAATGCCAGAAAGCTATTACTGCGCTGATAAAACCAAAGAACCATTCAATTACCTTGGCTAAAATGCTATCTACCCTTAATTCCGCAAGGAATTATTAATAGTAAACGATAAGTTGTTGAAAAATAAGACCTGCAATCACTTGCAGGTCTCGTGTTTTTTCACCTATTTAGGTGTATGCTCAAAAACACAAAAACAAAGGT